>QCAW01000004.1 GCA_003281795.1 Pelagibacteraceae bacterium AG-345-F21 | reverse complement strand
GCTCTATTTTCTAGTGAGCGTCTTTCTAAAATTCTTTTTTTAATTGTTTTTAATGAAACAGACAGTTTTAAAACAATATCAACTTTTTGCCCATTCTTAACAAGTAAATCATTTAAAGTTTCAGCTTGAATTAAGTTTCTAGGATAACCATCAAATATTAATCTATTTTTATACCTTTTATCAGATATAAAATTTTCAACCAATTTTTTTACTATATTGTCTGAAACTAAAGTACCAGAATTTATAATTGATGAGATTTCTTTTCCTAATTCAGTTTTGTTAATAATTTCATTTCTAAGTACTTCACCTGTTGATAATTGATATAGATCATACTTATTTTTAATAAAATCAGCTTGAGTGCCTTTGCCAGCACCAGGAGGTCCAAATATAATTAAATTCATAAAATTAATTATTTTCCGAACTTAGTCTTTCTTATTAATGACTCATATTGAGAACTCATTAATCTTGTTTGAACTTGAGTAACCGTGTCCATGGCTACAACAACTACTATTAAAATTGAGGTGCCACCCAAATAAAAAGGAATGGGATATTTTGCTATTAGAAATTCTGGCATTAAACATACAAAAGTTAAATACATAGAGCCTACAGTTGTAAGCCTTATTAAAATTGTCTCTATGTACTCAGCGGTACGTTCGCCTGGTCTAATTCCAGGAATGTAACCTCCATATTTTCTGAGATTTTCTGCAGTTTCTTTTGGATTAAAAACTATCGAGGTGTAAAAAAAAGAGAAGAAAATTATACCCGACGCATACAAAAGCATATATAGGGGTTGGCCTTGAGTAAACATAGATGAAATTTTAATGAATGAATCTGACTCTGCAAAACCAAAGTTTGAAACAGTAATAGGTAACAACAACAAAGCAGAAGCAAAAATTGCAGGTATAACACCAGCAGTATTAATTTTTAACGGTAAATGAGAAGACTCACCTCCATACATTTTGTTACCAACTTGTCTTTTTGGGTAATTAATCAAAATCTTTCTCATAGCTCTTTCAAAGAAGACAATAAATAAAACAGTAAATATTACTAAAATAAAAATTCCTACTATCATTAAAGCTGAAAGCGCTCCTGTTCTTCCTAGCTCAAAAGTTGATGCTAACGCTCTTGGAATTTCTGCAACTATTCCTGAAAATATGATTAAAGAAATACCATTTCCAACACCTCTTAACGTTATTTGTTCACCTAACCACATTAAAAAAGTTGTGCCTGCCACTAATGATATGGTTGTAACAATTCTAAATTTAAGTCCAGGATCTATTACTAAGTTTCCAGCATTTTCTAGTCCTACAGAAACTCCATAACCTTGCAAACAAGCAATGAGTACAGTTCCGTATCTAGTTATTTGAGTTATTTTTTTTCTTCCAATTTCCCCTTGTTCTTTTAAACTTTTAAAGTAGTCAGAAACGCCGGTAAGTAATTGAACAATAATAGATGAAGAGATGTAAGGCATAATGCCTAGTGCAAAAATTGCCATTCTTGTAACAGCTCCACCAGAAAACATATTAAACATTCCCAACAAACCTTTTTGACTAGAAGCCATAATTTCTTTAAGAGCCAATGGATCAATTCCCGATAAGGGAACATAGGTTCCGAGTCTGTAAACAATTAGAAGTAAAATAGTAAATAAAATCCTATTTTTTAGATCTTTAGCCTGACTAAAAACTCCAGGGGAATTAAGTGTTTCGCTAGACATAATATTTATTTTTTAATTATATTAAGTTTGCCCCCAACTTTTTCTATCTTTTGTTGTGCATTTTTTGAAGCAAAATTTGCCGTAATATCTAATTTTTTTTTTAATTCTCCAGTCCCTAATATTTTCAATTTTAAATATTTTTTGTGAACTAATTTTTTATCTTGTAAATATTTCAAGTCTAGGGGAATTTTTAATTCAGTTTTGCTTTTTTCAAATATATTTTGAATTTTAGATAGATTCAGTATAGCAAGTTTCTTCTCTTTTATAGCTTTGAATCCTCTTTTTGGAAGTCTTCTATAAAGAGGCATTTGCCCACCTTCAAAACTTTTTATAGCTACCCCTGATCTGGATTTTTGACCTTTATGACCTCTAGAGGAAGTTTTTCCTTTGCCAGAACCTATGCCTCTTCCAACTCTGACTTTTTTCTTATTATTTTTATGTAAACTATTTAAAAGCATTATTTATTTTCTCTCTTTTGAACGATTTCTGAAATTTTTTTTCCTCTAATTGAAGAGAGTATTTTAGGCGAAATTTGAGATCGTAATCCGTTGACGCAGGCTTTTAAAACGTTATGTGGATTAGATGAACCTAATGATTTGGCAACAACATCTTGTACACCTAGAACTTCACAAACAGATCTAATTGCTCCTCCAGCTATTATGCCGGTCCCTGCTGGAGCGGCTCTCATAAATACTTTCCCTGAACCATTCTTACCTTTAACATCGTGATGTAGTGTTCTACCCTCTTTTAAAGGAATTTGAATAAGATTTCTTTTAGCAACCTCAGTAGCTTTTTTAATAGCATCTGGAACTTGCTTAGATTTACCTTGACCTATTCCAACAGATCCTTTTTGGTTGCCTACAACAACCAAAGCTGCAAATCCGAATCTACGACCACCTTTTACAACTTTTGTAATTCTATTAATTGCAACTAGTTTTTCTTTTATATCGCTTTCTGGTTTTTTATATTCAGGCATATTAAAATTTTAATCCGTTTTTTCTTAAGGTTTCAGCAAAAGCTTTTATTCTACCATGATATTTGTATTCACCTCTATCAAAATAGACTTCGACTATTTTTTTTTCTTTAGCTCTTTTTGCTAAGATTTCACCAATCAAAGTTGATTTTTCCATTTTTTTAATTTTATTTTTTTTGATTTCTTTTTCAATTGATGTAGCAGAAACTAATGTTTTTTTTTCTTTGTCATCAATTATTTGGGCGAAAAGATTATTTAAAGATTTAGAAATTGAAATTCTATATCTACTATTACTTACCTTTTTAAGTTTTTTTCTATTTCTTAATCTTCGCTTTATTTTATTGTTGATCTTTTTCATTTTATTTCTTTTTACCTTCTTTTCTTAAAACAAATTGGCCTTTTTCGGTTATACCTTTAGCCTTATATGGCTCAACAGGCTTTAAATTTTTAATATCCGCTGCAACTTTTGAAACTAAATCTTTATCTACACCAACTATTTTTATAGTCGTCTGCTTTTCTACAGTAATCTTTATTTCTTTAGGAATTTTAAAGTTAACATCGTGGCTAAAACCTATTTGTAAGTTTAAGGCATCTCCTTTCATGTTAGCTCTAAATCCAACACCGTTTAAATTTAAAATTTTTTCATGCCCGCTAGAAACTCCTGCTACTGCATTATTAATTAAGCTCCTATAAGTACCCCACATAACTGAAGTTTTTTTATCAATTTTTTTATCAAGAGGCAAAATTTGAAATTCATTTTTTTCATTTAGTTTTGAAGAAAAGATTTTATCATTAATTGATAGTGTTTTAGTCCCCTTCGGTCCAGTTATAGTCAAGTTCCCGCCATCAATCTTGATGCTTGACTCTTTCGGTACAATTATATTTTTTTTTCCTATTTTTGACATTAAAATATCCTACATATTATTTCGCCACCCAGATTGTTTTTTCTTGCTTCTGTGTCCGTCATAACACCCTTAGGTGTTGAAAGAATGGCTAAGCCTAAGCCATTCATAACTCTTGGTATACTTGTAGCTCTTGAATAAACTCTTCTTCCGGGTTTAGAAATCCTTTTTATTTCTTTTATAACTGGATTTCCCTCAAAATATTTAAGGTTTATTCTTAACGTAATCTTATTGTTCTCTTTCTTTTCAATAAAATAATCTTTTATAAAACCTTCAATTTTTAGTATCTCTAAAATATTTTTTCTAAAATTAGAAGAAGGAATATTAATTGACTCCAATGATCTCATTTGACCATTCCTTATTCTTGAAAACATATCTCCTACAGGATCTGTTAATGTCATAATTCTCCTACCAACTTGATTTTGTCATTCCAGGTATTTTTCCAGCAGATGCCATATCTCTTAGGGCAATTCTGGATATTTTTAATTTTCTATATACACCATGAGGCCTACCTGATACCTCACAACGATTTCTTATTCTCGCTTTTGCAGAATTTTTTGGAAGTTTGTTTAGTTTCAATTGAGCTTCAAATCTTTCTGAAAGTTCTAATTTTTTATTTTTAATAATTTTTTTTAAAGCTGCTCTTTTTTTTTCATATTTTTTAACAAGCTTCATTCTTTTTAAATTTTTTTGTATTGCACTTTTTTTTGCCATTTTTACCTCAGTTTTTTTTATTTATTATTGGGAAATTAAATTCTTTAAGTAATTCAAAAGTCCCTTCCTTGGAATTACTTGATGTAACAATACTTATGTCTAAACCTCTTATTTTATCAACTTTGTCAAAATTTACTTCAGGAAAAATGATGTGCTCCCTAATACCGAATGAATAATTAAAAGAACTATCAATACCTTTTAAAGGCAATCCTCTAAAATCCTTAATACGTGGTAAAGCTATATTAACTAACCTATCTATAAATTCGTACATTTTTGTTGCTCTTAAAGTAACTTTTGCTCCAGCATTTGCACCTTTTCTAGTTTTAAAATTTGAGATTGATTTTTTAAATTTTGTAATTATTGGCTTTTGTCCAGCTATTAGTGATAGATCATCAACGCATGATTTTAGTTTTTTATTGTCTGACCCCTCTTCACCTAAACCCATATTTAAAATTATCTTTTTTATTTTTGGAACTTCATGTTTATTCTTCACATTAAGTTTGCTCATTAATTTGGTTACAATTTCTTTATCGTATGTTGCTTTAAGCCTTGGAGTCATTTTTACCTACTTTTTTTTTTCTTTTTTATCTACATCTAAGTTTTTAACATTAGACCAATTAATAAAATTTTCTTTTGAGATAATTCCCCCTTTATTATCTTTTGTGGGTTTTAAATGCTTTTTTATCATATTAATTGTTTTAACTTTAATCCTGTTTAATTTTCTATCTATTTCTAATATCTCCCCAGTTTTCCCCTTATCTTTGCCCGTCATTATTTTAACCTGTAAGCCTTTTTTATAATTCATTTAAAGAACCTCCGGAGCTAGTGAAATAATTTTTGTATGGCCTTTTGTTCTTAGCTCTCTTGTAACAGGGCCGAATATTCTTGTTCCTATTGGTTCACCTTTTTCATCTGTTAAAACAACAGCATTAGTATCAAATTGAACTTTAGAGCCATCATCTCTATAAATTTCTTTTCTTGTTCTTACCACAACTGCTTTATGAACTGCGCCTTTTTTAACTTTCCCCTTAGGTATAGCGTCTTTTACACTTATCACTATTAAATCTCCTACAGCAGCATATCTTCTTTTTGATCCTCCAAGAACTTTAATACATTCAACTCTTTTTGCTCCAGTATTATCTGCTACCATTAATTCTGTTTGTACCTGAATCATTATTTAATTACCTGCCATGTTTTTTTCTTTGAAATTGGTTTGCACTCTATTATGGAAACCTTTTCACCTTCTTTAAATTTATTTGCTTCATCATGAGCGTGATATTTTTTTGTTCTTTTGATTACTTTTTCATAAAATGGATGTTTAAATTTTCTGGTAACTTCAACAACTATAGTTTTGTTATTTTTAGCGCTGATAACTACACCCTTTAATATTTTTTTTGTCATTTTGTATTTTTAATTGTTGTATAAAGCCTAGCTATATTCTTTTTTATTTCATTGTATTGAGCTGGATTTTCTACCTGATTATTAATTTTCCTGAATCTAATGTTAAATAAGTCCTTTTTCAAAACCTGAATTTTTTTTTCAGCTTGATCTTTTGTTAATTTTTTATCTTCTTTTTTATTTGCCATAATCTACCTTTTAATAAATTTTGTTTTGATTGGTAGCTTTGCTGAAGCCTTATAGAGAGCAATTTTTGCTACTTCTTCTGTTACACCATCGACTTCAAAAATAATCCTTCCAGGTTTTACTCTACAAGCGTAATACTCTGGTGAACCTTTCCCTTTACCCATTCGAACTTCAGTTGGCTTCTTAGATACAGGTATGTTTGGAAATATTCTAGTCCATACTTTTCCGGTTCTCTTCATATATCTTGTCAAAGCAACTCTAGCAGCCTCTATTTGTTTACCAATAACTCTTTCTGGTTCCATAGCCTTTAAGCCAAATTGACCATAATTTAATTTAATAGCTCTCGATGCTTTTCCATGTATTCTGCCTTTAAATGCTTTTCTATATTTAGTTCTTACTGGCTGTAGCATTTTTTACCCTTTCTTTTTTTTCTTTTTCAACATCTTTTGCCATTAGTTCACCTTTATAAATCCATACCTTAACACCGATTATTCCATAAGTTGTTAACGCTTCCCCAAAACCGTAGTCGATGTCAGCTCTTAAAGTGTGAGACGGAATACTTCCTTCTCTCAGCCATTCTGTCCTAGCTATTTCATTTCCAGCTAATCTCCCGCTCAACATGACTTTGATTCCCTTTGCATTTAATCTCATGGCTGACTGCATAGCTCTTTTCATTGCTCTTCGATAAGCTATTCTTTTAACCAATTGTTGAGCAATATTTTCCGCAACTAAATTTGCATTCAACTCCGGCTTTTTAATTTCTTTAATATTTACTATAACGTCATTTTCTGTAATTTTCATAATGTTTTTTTTAATTTTTTCTATATCTGCACCTTTCTTTCCAATAACAAACCCAGGTCTTGATGTATGGATAGATACGGTGCATTTTTTTGAAGATCTTTCAATTATAATTTCTGAAACACCAGAGTTAACTATATTTTTTTTAATATAATTTCTTATTTTAAAGTCTTCAATTAGATACTTTCCAAAGTCTTTTTTCTTTGCAAACCATGTTGAGTCCCAACCTCTATTAATACCAAGTCTAAAACCTATTGGATTTATTTTTTGTCCCATTATTTGCTACCTTTTTTTTCTTCTAGCACTATAGTTATTCTGCTAAATGGTTTTTTAATTGGACTAGCTCGTCCTTTGGCACGAGGTCTGTATCTTTTCATCACTAAAGATTTACCAACATAAGCTTCTTTTACAAATAAATTGTCAATATCATACTGATAGTTGTTTTCAGCATTAGAAATTGCAGACTTAACAGTTTTACTAACATCTTTAGAAATTCTCTTTCTTGAAAATTCTAAGTCTCTTAAAGCTATATCTGCTTTTTTTCCTTTTATAAAATTACAAACTAAAGCAAGTTTTCTTGGACTTGTTCTCACATTTTTGTTTATCGCTTTAATAATATTATTGTTCTTTTCCATTATTTTTTATCTCCTGAAGTAGCAGGTTTGGCTTCAGTACTTGTTCCAGCAGTAGCAGCTGCTTTTTTATCTGCAGGTGTATGACCTTTAAAAGTTCTAGTTGGAGCAAATTCACCAAGTTTATGTCCAACCATTTCCTCTGAAATTGTAATAGGGATGAAAGTTTTCCCGTTATGAATCATGAAACTATGACCTACAAAATCTGGTATAATAGTTGAATGTCTTGACCAAGTTTTTATTGGTTTCTTACTTGGAGAGTCTTTTAACTTATCAATTTTCTTTAGTAAGCTAGGGTGCACAAATGGTCCTTTCCAAACAGATCTTGCCATTATTTTCTCTTCTTTCTTCTAGTAATTATTAGATTATCACTTCTTTTAGGTCTTCTAGTTTTCAAACCTTTAGCAGATTGACCCCAAGGTGAAACTGGACTTCTCCCACCAGAGGTTTTACCTTCACCACCTCCATGTGGATGATCGACAGGATTCATCGCAACACCTCTTGTTTGAGGTCTTTTGCCTCTCCATCTATTTCTACCAGCTTTACCTATTTTAATATTTTTTTGATCTGGATTTGAAACGACACCGATTGTGCCTATACAACTACTATTTACCTTTCTTGTTTCACCCGAAGACAATTTCAAAATTGCGTAATCTCCATCATATCCTGATAAAGTAATAGATGATCCAGCTGATCGAGCTAGCTTACCTCCATTACCGGGGATCAACTCAACATTATGTATGGATGTACCCGGAGGAATATCTCTTAACTCTAAAGAATTACCTGTTTTAATTTCAATGTTTTTTCCAGACTCAATTTTTTCACCTACTTTTAAACCTTGGGGACATATAATATATTTTTTCTCCTTATCTTCATACGTAATTAAAGCGATATAAGCAGTTCGATTAGGATCATATTCTATTCTTTCAACAGTAGCTGGCATATTTTTCTTTTTTCTAAAAAAATCTATAATTCTAAATTTGTGTTTAGATCCGCCGCCCATATGTCTTGAGGTAATACGTCCTGCATTGTTTCTACCACCAGTTATTTTTTGACCTCTTGTTAATGGCTTGTACGAAGACCCCTTCCAAAGAGAGCTTTTGTCTACAACAACAGTTCCTCTTGATGATTTGGTGTAGGGTTTAAATGTTTTAAGTGTCATGTTTATATACCGGTAGTTAGATCAATACTTTGACCTTTTTTTAGAGTAATTATTGCCTTTTTGTATCCACTTTTTACAGACTTCCGCCCTTGTTTAAGCTTAAGTTTGCTTTTTTGATTTATAATATTTACTTTAACAACATTCACCTTAAATAGTTTTTCTATATTTTTTTTAATTGTTTTTTTATTAGCTTTTTTATGAACTTTGAAAACTGTCTTATTTTGTTCAGAAAGAATGGTAGCTTTTTCAGTAATAATAGGGCTTCTAATTGAGTCTATGTGATTAATTTTTTTCATTTAAAATCCTATTTTGTATTTTTTTTACTGAACTTGAGGTAATTATTACATTTTTATATTTAAATAAATCATAAATATTTGCGCCTGTTTCATTAATTAATTTTACATTTTTAATATTTCTTGCAGATTTATTAATATTTTTCATAGAGTCTTCGTCAGATATTATTAAAACATTTTCTAACTTATTTTTTTCTAAAAATTTATTAAACTCTTTTGTTTTTTTTATTTCTTTTTTTACATCTGATAAAATATGTAAATTTTTATCTAAATTTTTCTTAGATAAAGTTTGTGCCAAAGCTAATTTTCTTACTTTTTTATTAATCTTTTTAATTTTATAAACTGAACCTTTGGGACCATGAGCAACACCGCCTCCAACAAACAAAGGTGCTTTTCTACTAGCATGACGGGCTCCGCCACTTCCTTTTTGAGCAACAATTTTTTTGGTTGATCCTTTGATTTCATTTCTTTGTTTAGTTTTAGCTGTTCTTGGTTTGGCGTGGTTTAATTGCCAATCGATAACAAATTTTATCAATTTATAATTTATTTTAATCTTTATTAATTTGTCAGAAACTTCAATTGAATCAGACTTATTTCCATCTATATTAAGTAAAGGAAGTTTCATTTATTTTTTACCTTTTGCAGTTTGAGCTTTTTTTAGTTTTTCTTGGTATTTTTCACCTATCGTTTTTCTTGTGACTTTTTTGATTGATTCTCTTATGAATACAGTGGCATTTTTTGATCCAGGTATAGAACCTCTTAAATATAATAAATTATTTTCTATATCTGATTTTACTACTTCCAAATTTAACATTGTTCTTAATTTATCGCCCATGTGGCCAGCCATTTTTTTTCCTTTAAAAACTTTACCTGGATCTTGTCTTTGTCCTGTAGATCCGTGTGATCTATGAGAAACTGAAACACCGTGAGATGCCCGTAAACCACCAAAATTCCATCTTTTCATTACTCCAGCAAATCCTTTTCCTATTGTTTTTGACCTAACATCCATAAATTTTTTGTCTTTAAATATTTCTAACCCTAATTCATTACCCTCTTTGTAATCTGAGCTATTTTCGACTCTATATTCTTTTAAAATTTTCTTAGCTTCAGTATTTTTTTTTGTAAAATATCCTTTCATTTGGTTTTTAAGTTTAGAATTTTTTATTTTAAAAAAACCTAATTTAACAGCGTTATATCCCCTTTTCTCTTTAGTAATTACATCAAGGACTCTACCTTTTTCAACTTTGATAACTGTTACAGGAACTGACTGTCCTGTTTCCAAGAATTCTCTAGTCATTCCAATTTTTGTTCCTATTAATCCAATGCTCATAAAATTTTATATCTTTATTTCTATATCGACACCTGAAGCTAAATCTAATTTCATCAAAGCTTCAACTGTTTGTGGTGTTGGTTCTATTATATCAATTAATCTTTTATGTGTTCTTGACTCAAACTGTTCTCTACTTTTTTTATCTATATGTGGAGATCTAAGAACAGTGTATCTTTCAATTCTTGTAGGTAATGGAATTGGTCCTTTAACTTGAGCCCCAGTTCTTTTAGCTGTATTAACTATTTCTTCTGTAGAAAGATCAAGTATTTTATTATCGTATGCTTTTAAATGTATTCTTATATTTTGATTTTCCATAATTAAGCTAATTTCTTTGTTACTTCATCTTGAACATTTTGAGGCACTTTGTCGTAATGACTGAATTGCATTGTATACTGAGCTCTGCCTTGAGTAGAAGATCTTAAATTATTAATATAACCAAACATGTTTGCCAACGGCACTGTAGCATTTATAGCTGTTGCATTACCTCTAGCTTCAGTTGACGCTACTTGACCTCTTCTACTGTTTAAATCACCTATTACATCTCCCATAAAATCTTCTGGTGTCACAACTTCAACCTTCATAATAGGTTCCAAAAGTTTTAAAGTTGCTTTTTGACAAGCTTCTCTAAAACAAAATCTACTAGCTATTTCGAAAGCTAAAACGCTTGAGTCAACGTCGTGATGTAATCCATCTAAAATCGTAACTTTATAGTCAATAACTGGAAATCCAGCTAAGATTCCACTATCTGCTACGCTTAAAACTCCTTTTTCCACTCCTGGAATAAATTCTTTAGGTATAGATCCGCCTTTAATTTTATTTTCTACTTCTCGTCCTTTACCAGGTTCTAATGGTTCTACGTTTAGAGTTACCTTCGCAAATTGTCCTGAACCTCCACTTTGTTTTTTATGTATATAAGTTACTTCTGTAGACCCTAATATAGTTTCTCTGTAAGCAACTTGCGGAGCTCCAATATTTGCTTCTACTTTGAATTCTCTTTTCATTCTGTCAACAATGATATCAAGATGTAATTCGCCCATTCCTTTGATAATAGTCTGTCCAGATTCTTCGTCTGATGTAACTCTAAAAGATGGATCTTCTTTAGCTAATCTTCCTAGAGCTTCACCCATTTTTTCTTGGTCCGCCTTAGTTTTTGGTTCTACAGCTATTTCAATAACTGGATCAGGAAACTCCATTGGTTCTAATAGAATTGGTTTATCTTCCTCGCACAAAGTATGTCCAGTTATAGTAAATTTAAGTCCTGCTAACGCAACAATGTCACCTGTAGTTGCTTCTTTGATATCTTCCCTGCTATTGGCGTGCATTAGTAGCATTCGACCAACTCTTTCTGTTTTTTCTTTTGATGAATTATATACTGAAGTTCCTGCTTTAATTGTTCCTGAATAAATTCGAATAAATGTTAGAGATCCAACAAATGGATCGTTAGCTACTTTAAATGCTAAAGCAGAAAATGGTTCCTTGTCATCAAATTTCATTTCTAACTTATCTTCTGAACCCAGTTTTGTCGCTTCAATTGATCCAATATCAAGAGGGCTAGGCAGGTAATCAATTACAGCGTCAAGCAATGGTTGAACACCTTTATTTTTAAAAGCTGATCCAGTTGTTATTGGGACAAAACTAAAAGCTAGTGTGCCTTTTCTAATACATTTGATTAAATCATTTTCAGACGGTTCTTTTCCTTCTAAATAAGCTTCCATTAATTTTTCATCTTCTTCTACAGCTGCTTCTACTAATTCTTTTCTGTATTGATCTGCTTTAGACTTTAATTCTTCAGGGATATCAACCATGTCAAACTTAGCACCCAGATCCTCATTCTGCCAAATAATTGCTTTCATTTTTACTAAATCGACTACACCTTTTAAGTCGGCTTCTGAACCAACGGGCAACTGAAGTACTAAAGGTTTACAACCCAGCCTGTCTTTTATCATATCAACACATCTATAAAAATCTGCACCTGTTCTATCTAATTTATTTACAAAGCATATTCTAGGTACTTTGTACTTATCAGCTTGTCTCCAAACAGTTTCTGACTGAGGTTCAACACCTGCAACTCCGTCAAAAACACAGACAGCTCCATCTAAAACTTTTAAGGATCTTTCAACTTCAATGGTAAAGTCAACATGTCCTGGGGTATCTATAATATTAATTCTATGATCATTCCAAAAACAAGTTGTTGCTGCTGAAGTAATTGTAATTCCTCTTTCTTGTTCTTGCTCCATCCAATCCATAGTTGCTGCACCGTCATGAACCTCGCCTATTTTATGACTCTTACCCGTGTAATATAAAATTCTTTCTGTAGTAGTCGTTTTTCCAGCATCTATATGGGCCATGATCCCAATATTTCTGTATTTATCTAATGAATATTTAGCCATAAATTTTTACCATCTAAAATGTGCAAAAGCTTTATTAGCTTCAGCCATTTTGTGTGTATCTTCTCTTTTTTTAATTGCTGATCCTTTGTTTTGAGATGCATCTAAAATTTCCGCATATAACTTATCTGCCATAGTTTTATTTTTTCTTTTTCTTGTAGCGTCCATTAGCCATCTTAATGCTAAGGCTTGGGCTCTTTTGGATTTTACTTCAACTGGCACTTGATATGTTGCTCCACCTACTCTTCTTGATCTACATTCTAAATTTGGTTTTACATTGCTGATTGCCGAATTAAAAATTTTTAAAGGATCTTCGTTGTTTTTTGATTTAATTTTATCTAATGCATCATATAAAATTTTTTCTGCTGTGGACCTTTTTCCGTCATACATTATAGAGTTAATAAACTTAGATATTACCTCTGAATGAAACTTTGGATCAGGATAAACTTTTCTAACAGGAGCTTTTCTTTTTCTAGACATGATTTTATTTAGGTTTTTTTGTTCCGTAGAGAGATCTTCTTTTTTTTCGGTTGGCAACGCCTTGGGTATCTAAATTACCTCTTAAAATATGATAACGAACTCCTGGCAAATCTTTAACCCTTCCACCTCTTAATAAAACAACAGAATGCTCCTGTAAATTATGTCCTTCTCCAGGAATATATGCTGTAACTTCAAAACCATTGGATAATCTAACTCTGGCAACTTTCCTGAGGGCTGAGTTCGGTTTTTTTGGTGTAGTAGTATAAACTTTTACACATACTCCGCGTTTTAATGGTTGACGCTCTAAAGCAGGAACTTTGTTTCGTGCAATTGGTTTAACTCTACTCTTTTTAATCAACTGATTAATTGTCGGCATAATAAAATTTTGAAATAGAAATAAAGAAACCTTTTATAATTTTAGTTAGTGTTTAAGGTTACAAAGCGCCTTACTTCTAACATTCAAAATGTGCCGTAAACTAACATTGAAATCAAAAAAGTCAACGTTTATTGATTGTTTTCTCTAACTTAGGTTGCCTGTTCGGGTGCAGTTGACGCGCTTTCTAGCTCTTGTTTTTTTAATTCTTCTAATCTAGCCTTATCCAAAGTTCTTGCTTGTTTATCCCAGTCAATTTTGGTTAACCCAGTTCCTGCTGGAACTAATCTACCTACAATCACGTTTTCCTTTAATCCCTCTAAAGTATCTGTTTTTCCCTTGATAGAAGCATCTGTAAGAACTCTTGTTGTTTCTTGAAATGAAGCAGCTGAGATAAATGAATTTGTTTGTAAAGAGGCTTTAGTGATCCCTAATAAAACTCTTTCAAAAACTGCAGGTTTTTTTTTATTTTTTCTTAATTCATCATTTATCTTAGTTATATCTAATAAATCAATTACTTCCCCTAATAAAAGATCTGAATCACCTGGGTTTTTTATTTCTACTCTTTTAAGCATTTGTCTCACAATAGTTTCAATATGTTTGTCATTTATTACAACTCCTTGTAATCTGTAAACTTCCTGAACTTCAGACACAAAGTATTCAGTAAGTTTTTCAACTCCTAAAACTCTTAAAATATCATGTGGTAAAGGAGCTCCATCTAATAAGTACTCACCTTTTTTAATCTTCTCTCCTTGATTAAAGTTAACATGTTTACCTTTTGGAATTAGATAATTTGAAGTTTCACCATTTGTTGCAACTATTGAAATTTTTTGTTTCCCTCTTACTTCTTTTCCAAATTCTATTACTCCATCATTTTCAGCTATAATTGCGCTATCTTTTGGTTTTCGTGCTTCGAATAATTCGGCCACTCTCGGTAAGCCTCCGGTAATATCTTTAGTTTTGGAAGTTTCCTTTGGAAGTCTTGCTAAAACGTCACCAGCTGATATTTTTTGTCCATCTTTAACTGATAATATTGTGTCTGGAACCAAATAATATCTAGCTTCATTCCCGTCAGCTTTTTTAATAATTTCACCTTTTGAGTCTCTTAAAGTGATACGAGGTTTTAATTCAGAATTTTTTGACAATGATTTCCAATCAGTAACAGATTTTGAGGATAATCCAGTCGCATCATCGAGAGTTTCTGTTAAAGAAGTACCTTCTGTCAAGTCCATGTAATTAACGATACCACTGGTTTCCGCTATTACCGGTAAAGTATATGGATCCCATTCTGCTATTTTTTTTCCCTTATCAATTACATCGCCATCTTTAAAGAACAGTTTAGAGCCATAATTAACTTTATATATAGCAAGTTGACGTCCTGTATCATCTTCTATGCTCAATTGAGTGTTTCTACCCATAACAATTATATTCTTTTTAGAGTCTTCAATCAGATTTTTGTTAATAATATTTAATTTACCTTTTGTTTGAGAGATAATTTGAGACTCTTCCTTAATTTGGGCTGTCCCACCGACGTGAAATGTTCTCATGGTTAATTGAGTACCCGGTTCACCAATTGATTGTGCAGCAATCATTCCTACTGCCTCGCCGATGCTTACTAATTTTCCTCTTGCTAAATCTCTTCCATAACAAACTTGGCAAACTCCTTTTGTAGAAGCACAAGTAATAACAGAATATACATTTACAGATTTTACGCCTGCAGCATCAATTTTTTCACAGTCAGCCTCATCTATTAACTTATCTTTTTTAATTATTACTTCTCCTGTAACAGGATTTTTAATATCTTCAGCAATAACTCTACCAAGAACTCTTTCGGACAAGCTCACTAAAATATTTCCTCCTTCAATAATTTCTGAAATTGTTACTGATGATCTTTTTTTTGGATCACACTCTGCTTTAGTTATTTGAACATCTTGAGCTACATCACATAATCTTCTGGTTAAATAACCTGAGTTTGCAGTTTTTAATGCCGTATCTGCTAATCCTTTTCGCGCTCCATGGGTCGAATTGAAATATTCCAAAACTGATAATCCCTCTTTAAAATTAGAAATTATAGGTGTCTCTATTATTTCACCTGAAGGTTTAGCAATTAGTCCTCTCATTCCAGCTAATTGTTTCATTTGTGCTTGAGATCCCCTAGCACCTGAATCGGCCATCATATAAACTGAATTAGTTTCAATTCTATCATCATCGTATATTTTTTCCGCAGAAGAAATTTCTTTCATCATTTCATTAGCTACCGTATCAGTGCATTTTGACCAAATATCTACGACTTTATTGTATTTTTCACCTCTTGTTATTAACCCGTCAGAATATTGTTTTTCATATTCTTCGATTTGTTTTTTAGTATTACCTATTAAATTTTCCTTAGTCTTTGGTATTAATAAATCATCTTTACCAAAAGATATTCCTGCTTTAAATGCATGTTTGAAACCTAGAGATTTAATTCTATCACAAAAAATGACAGTTTCTTTTTGTCCACAAAACCTAAAAATTGTATCAATAACTTCTGAGACATTTTTTTTAGTCAATAACCTATTTACTAAACTGAATTTAATATTATGATTTAATGGCAAAACATTTGCCAGCAAGAATCTCCCTGCGGTGCTAGTATATTTTTCTACTTTTTTAACACCTTTATTGTCAACTGTATTAAAAGTCGAAATTATTTTAGAGTGCAAACTTATTGATTTGCTCTCTAAAGCTTGTTCAATTTCATTTATTCCTGAGAATATTCCTTTAGGTTTTTTATCATTTTCCTCAGCTTGAGATAAATAGTAAATTCCTAAGACTATATCTTGACTTGGAACAATTATTGGTTTTCCATTAGAAGGACTTAATATATTGTTAGTAGACATCATTAAAACTCTTGCTTCTAACTGAGCCTCTAAACTTAACGGAATGTGAACTGCCATTTGATCTCCATCAAAATCTGCATTAAATGCAGCGCAAACCAATGGATGTAACTCTATTGCATTTCCTTCTATTAATTTTGCTTCAAAAGCTTGAACGCCCAACCTATGTAAAGTGGGAGCTCTGTTTAAAAGTATTGGATGTTCTCTAATGATATGTTCTAAAGAATCCCATACTTCGCTTTTTTCTTTTTCAACGAGTCTTTTAGCTTGTTTAATAGTTGTTGCTAAACCTAATTTATCTAATCTAGCGTATAAAAATGGTTTAAATAATTCTAAAGCCATTTTTTTTGGTAAGCCACATTGATGAAGTTTGAGTTCAGGGCCTACTACAATTACTGACCTGCCTGAATAGTCAACTCTTTTACCTAATAAATTTTGTCTAAATCTACCTTGTTTCCCTTTTAACATTTCAGCTAAAGATTTAAGTGGTCTTTTTCCTGTGCCTGTAATAACTCTACCTCTTCGACCGTTATCAAAAAGTGCATCAACCGATTCTTGAAGCATTCTTTTTTCATTTCTAACTATAATATCTGGTGCTTTTAAATCTAAAAGTCTAGTTAAACGATTGTTCCTATTTATCACTCTTCTATAAAGGTCATTTAAGTCAGAAGTTGCAAATCTACCTCCATCTAAAGGAACTAAAGGTCTTAACTCTGGTGGAATTACAGGTACAGAAGTTAAAATCATCCACTCAGGTTTATTTCCAGATGAAATAAATGACTCAATTAATTTTAATCTTTTAATAGTTCTTTCTTCTGTTACTTTTGATTTTATTTCAGATAATGACTCTCTTAACTTTTTTTGTTCCGCTTTAAGATCAAGATTGACCAAAATTTCTCTAACAGCTTCAGCCCCGATACCAGAAGTGAATGCGTCCTCACCAAATTCATCTTGAGCTTTTATAAGTTCTTCTTCTGATAACAATTGACCTTTTTTGAGAGTTGTTAAACCAGGTTCAACTACAATAAAACTTTCAAAATACAAAACTTTTTCAACTTCTTTTAATTTCATGTCTATAGCTAGTGAAATTCTACTTGGGAGGGATTTTAAAAACCAAATATGAGCTACTGGACACGCCAAATCAATGTGACCCATTCTTTCTCTTCTCACATTAGACTTTGTAACTTCCACACCACACTTCTCACAGATTATTCCTCTGAATTTCATTCGTTTATACTTGCCGCATAGACATTCGTAATCTTTAACTGGGCCAAATATTCTCGAACAAAATAATCCATCTTTTTCTGGTCTAAAAGTTCTGTAATTAATTGTTTCAGGTTTCTTAATTTCTCCATAGGACCATGACTTAATTTTCTCAGGACTTGCTAAAGTTATCTTAATGCTATCAAAATTATTTTCTGGTACGATATTTTGATTTTCAAAGTTTTTTGTTAAGTTTTTTTCCATATTAATTTAATTCAATATTTAACCCAAGTGCCCTAATTTCTTTAACCAAAACATTAAATGACTCAGGAACTCCTGACTCAAAGTTATTATTACCTTTAACAATTGTTTCATATACTTTTGTTCTTCCGGCTACATCATCTGATTTAACTGTTAAAATTTCTTGAAGCGTGTAAGAAGCTCCGTAAGCTTCTAGAGCCCATACTTCCATTTCTCCAAATCTTTGTCCTCCCAATTGAGCTTTTCCACCTAACGGTTGTTGCGTAACCAAACTATAAGGTCCAGTAGACCTTGCATGAATTTTGTCTTCTACTAAGTGATTTAATTTTAGCATGTAGATAATTCCAACGGTTACAGGTCTGTCAAATTTTTCGCCAGTTTGGCCATTCCATAATTGAGTTTGTCCAGAATTTGGTAATTTAGCTAAATCTAACATTTTAGAGATATCGTTTGTGCTAGCTCCATCAAAAACTGGTGTAGAGATAGGGATACCGTTAGAAATATTTTGAACTAATTCTGCGATTTCTCTCTTAGATAATTTCGAAATAGTTTGATCAAAATAATCTTTGCCATAAATTTCTTTTAATTTGTCTTTTAACTTGTCTATTTTTTTATCAAAATCTTTTAAATAATCTTTTATTTGTTCCCCTAGTTCTGAGCAGGACCATCCAAGGTGGGTTTCTAAAATTTGACCAACATTCATACGACTTGGAACACCCAAAGGATTTAATACTATATCTACTGGTTTACCATTAGCTTGATAGGGCATGTCTTCAACTGGGACGATTTTACTTACTACACCCTTATTACCATGTCTTCCTGCCATTTTATCACCTGGCATTAAACGTCTTTTTACAGCTACAAATACTTTAACAACTTTCATTACTGTTGGTAATAGATCATCTCCAGCTTGTATTTTGGTTACTTTATCTTCAAATCGTACTTTAATATCCTCGTAAGCGTTATCAAATTGTATTTTAAGTTTTTCTAAATTTTGATTTATCTCTTGTTTTTCAAAAGACATTTTCCATAAGTCTTTTAATGTTAAATTTTCAAAATCATTATTATTTAAAGTAGTTCCTGGTTTGAGATCTTTATATTGTTTATCTATACTTTTATTATTCAATAAATCTATTGCTCTTAATTTAATATTTCTATTTAAAATCTCTTCTTCTACTTTTTTATCTTCTTGAACTGACTCAATTTCAGCTCTTTCAATTGCGATAGACCTCTCATCTTTTTCAATACCATGTCTATTAAATACTCTTACGTCAATTACGACTCCTGTGCTTCCTGATGGGAGTTTTAAAGATGAGTCTCGAACATCAGTCGCTTTCTCCCCGAAAATTGATCTTAATAGTTTTTCTTCTGGGCTTGAAGAAGTTTCACTCTTAGGAGTAACTTTTCCTACTAAGATATCTCCTGGTTTAACTTCTGCGCCAACATAAACAATACCAGATTCGTCTAAATTTCTTAAACTTTCCTCGCTTACATTTGGGATATCTCTTGTAATTTCTTCTGCTCCTAATTTTGTGTCTCTCGCCATTGATTCGTATTCCTCAATATGAACTGAGGTAAAAACATCATCGGTCACACATCTTTCAGAAATCAATATAGAGTCTTCAAAATTGTATCCTTGCCACGGCATGAAAGCTACAGTAACATTTTTGCCTAAAGCTAACTCACCAAGTTTTGTAGCTGGACCATCAGCTATTATATCTCCTTTTTTTATTTGATCGCCAACTTTTACAAGAGGTTTTTGGTTTATGCAGGTATTTTGATTAGATCTTTGAAATTTTGAAAGATTGTATATATCTACTGCCGACTGAGATAAATCTGTAACATCTGTAGCTTTTACAACAATTCTTTTTCCATCTATTTTATCAACTAGTCCATTTCTTTTGGCTACAATGGTCACCCCTGAGTCTAAAGCAACATCTGACTCTATGCCTGTTCCGACAAGTGGTGACTCTGGTTTTAATAAAGGAACAGCTTGTCTCATCATATTTGATCCCATTAATGCTCTATTAGCATCGTCATTTTCTAAAAAAGGAATTAAAGCAGCAGCAACTGAAACAAGTTGCTTAGGAGAAACATCAATATATTCTATATTTTCTCTACTTGATAATTCGAAGTTTAAATTTTTTCTGCATGCAACTAGCTCCTCTTCGAAGGATCCATCTTTTTTAATTGGTGAATTTGCTTGCGCAATTGTATGTTTTTCTTCTTCTATGGCTGATAGGTATTTAATTTCAGAAGTTACTTTTCCATTAATCACTTTTTTATAAGGACTTTCTATGTATCCAAATTTATTAACTCTACAATATGTAGCTAAACTATTTATTAAACCAATATTTGGTCCTTCCGGTGTTTCTATAGGACATATTCTACCATAGTGAGTGGGATGAACGTCTCTTACTTCAAAACCTGCTCTCTCTCTTGTTAAGCCACCTGGGCCTAAAGCAGATACCCTTCTTTTATGAGTTATCTCAGATAGAGGATTAGTTTGATCCATAAATTGAGACAGCTGTGAAGTGGCAAAAAAATCTTTTAGAGAAGTTGTAATTGGTTTAGCATTTATTAGATCTTGAGGCATTGCTGCTTCAATTTCTAGAAAAGTAGACATTTTTTCTTTGACAGTTCTTTCCATTCTCAACAAACCTATTCTAAATTGATTCTCAACTAACTCTCCTACAGATCGAACCCTTCTGTTGCCAAGGTGATCAATATCGTCGACATCGCCTTTGCCATCTCTTAAATCGAGCATAAACTTAATTATAGCAACAATGTCTTCAGTACTTAAAACTGTTTTTTTATCACTAATTTTTAAATTTAATTTAGAATTTAATTTTACTCTACCTACTTCTGATAAATCATAACGTTCTTTTTTAAAATATAAATTATTAAAAATTTCTTCTGCCACTTCTAAAGATGGAGCTTCGCCTGGTCTAAGTACTTTGTAAATATCATTTAATGCTTCAGATTTATTTAAATTTTTGTCTATTTTTAAAGTCTCTAAAAGATAAGGACCTTTATTAATTGGATCTATATTGACAACTTCGAGAGTTTTCTCCTCTTGACTAATAATCTTTTCTAGTTGTTCCTCTGTTATGTCAAAACCTGAGCTTATTATAATTTCTCCACTTTTGTCTTTGATATCTTTGGCAGTATATTTTCCAATAATCTCATTTTGTGAAGCCAAAATAGACTTCAAACCTTTTTCTTGAAGTTTTTTTGCAATTATGAAATTAAGTTTTTCACCTTTAGATAAAACTTTTTTATTAGTGTTGGAGTCAATTAAATCATAAGATAATTTTATGGGTCTTTTATAGTTATCTGGTACAAAATCGGTAATCCATTTTTTGTTATCAGTGTTAAACTTATATTTATTAGTAGTGTAAAAAGTATTAATAATTTTTTCTTTAGTAAAACCTAATGCAAATAATATAGAAGTAATTGGTAATTTCTTTTTTCTGTCAATTCTAAAATACAAAATATCTTTTGGGTCAAATTCAAAATCTAACCA
Source organism: Pelagibacteraceae bacterium AG-345-F21 (assembly GCA_003281795.1). GTDB lineage: Bacteria > Pseudomonadota > Alphaproteobacteria > Pelagibacterales > Pelagibacteraceae > Pelagilacustribacter. The sequence continues at coordinate 45,323 of QCAW01000004.1, read as the reverse complement.
AGAGCCTCTACCTGGAATAATTCTACAGCTAAATAAAAGTTTTCCACTTGCATGTGTTTTTCCTTTATCATGATCAAAAAAAACACCCGGACTTCTGTGCATCTGATTAACAACAACACGTTCAACTCCATTTGTGATAAAAGTTGCGCTAGGAGTCATTAACGGTAAATCGCCAATAAAAACCTCTTGTTCTTTAGCTGAAAGAATTTGTTTAGTATTATTTTCGGGGTCAATATCATAAACAACTAGTCTTAAATTTGCCTTTAACGCTGCTGAATATGACAAGCTTCTCTGTTTACATTCGATAACATCAAATTTTGGTTTTTCTAATTTATAAGAAATATATTCTAATGTTGATTTATCTGAACCATCCTCAATAGGAAAAATACTTTTAAAAACTTTATCTATACCTTTTGATAAATCGTTTAGTTGTTGTTCTAAAGTTCTAGAGTTTAAAAATTCATTATAAGAATTTTTTTGTACTTCAATTAGATTAGGTATTGATAATCCTTCGACTAATTTGCCGAAATTTTTTCTGATATTTTTTTTTTGAGTAAAAGATAATTGCATTAATAATAAAAAATTTTACTGCATTTTTTATATTGCAGTAAAACTTAGTCTTAAATTTTGTTTACTTTAATTCTACTTTAGCTCCAGCTGCTTCAAGTTTTTTCTTGAATTCTTCAGCATCTTTTTTAGCTACACCACCTTTGATTTCTTTTGGTGCTGCTTCTACTAAATCTTTAGCTTCTTTTAATCCTAAGCCTGTAATAGCTCTTACTTCTTTAATCACATTAATTTTTTTATCTCCTGCTGCAGCTAAGAAAAGTGAAAACTCAGATTTTTCTTCCCCTGCTGGTGCTGCTCCGCCTGCTGCTGGTGCTGCTGCTGCTGGTGCTGCTGCTGTAACACCCCACTTTTCTTCTAATTGTTTTGATAGTTCTGCTGCTTCAACTACTGTTAAAGTTGATAGTTCATCTATAATTTTATTTAAGTCTGCCATTTTGAATCCTATGAATTATTTTTTTAAACTCTTTGCGCGCGCTAAATTAGCAATTTTTGAGCCAGGTGCAAGTAAAATACTTACTAATTTTTGAGCTGGAGTTGCTAAAATTCCCACAATTTTAGCCCTTGCCTCCTCAAGTGACGGTAGTGTGGCGATTATAGCCACTTCTTTTTGGTCCAAAACCTTGCCATCCATAAATCCTGCAATAATTTTCAATTTATCATGAGTCTTTGCAAATTTTGTTAAAATTTTAGCTGTAGAAATAGGATCCGATGAAAGAGCTGTGGCCGTAGGTCCAGTAAAAAATTTTTCTAATTCTTTGACTGGGGTTTCTTTAATTGCAATTTTTGTAATTCTATTTTTTGTTATCTTAAAAAGTATACCTTTATCTCTTAATTCTTTTCTAAGCTCGTCTAATTCATTGACGTTAAGACCTTGATATTGAGCAATCATAACCGACTCGTAAGTAGAAAAATTTTTTTTCATTTCTTCCACATAGTTTTTTTTGGATTCTTTGTTCATCATAATTATTTAGCTCCTACTTTATAAGAAATCCCCATTGTAGAGGTAATAAAAATATTTTTTATAAATTCTCCTTTAATTGTATCCGGTTTTTCTTTTTTAATTGAGTCTATAAAATGTTTGTAATTTTCTAATATTTTTTCACTAGAAAAACTTTTTCTTCCAATTGTAGATGCTAAATTACCATCTTTATCGTTCCTTATTTCAACTAAACCCGTTTTAATATCATTAACTGTTTTAGCAACATCCTTGGTTACAGTACCTAATTTAGGATTTGGCATAAGGCCTTTGGGCCCTAAAACTTTACCATGTTTACCAATTTTAGACATCATTCCTGGGGTGCATATTAATTTTGAAAAATCAAATTTACCAGAGCTTATTTTTTCTAACAAATCGTCAGAGCCTACTATATCAGCACCACTTTTTTTTGATTCTTCAATTTTATCAGATTCACAAAGAACAGCAATTTTATTTTTTTTGCCAGATCCATTTGGTAACTTAACAGTTGTTCTTAAGCTTAAGTCACCACCTTTAGATTGTTTCAAGTTTATTCGTAATGACACATCTATAGACTCATCAAATTTAGTAGTTGAATTTTTTTTAACTAAATCAATAATTTCTTTTAGTTCTAATTTTTTTTCTTTATTTACGGATTTAATTAAATTTTTATATCTTTTTGATTTTTTTTTCATTAATCTTTCACCTCAATACCCATTGACCTTGCTGATCCACAAATAATTTTAGTCGCTTCTTTTATATCAAAGGCATTTAAATCTTTCATTTTTTCTTTTGCAATTGCTTCTGCCTGTTTCATTGTTATTGAACCTGCAACTACTCTTCCTGGCTCACTAGATCCACTTTTTAACTTGGCCGCCTCTCTAATAAAATGTGACGCAGGAGGAGATTTAATAATAAAATCAAATTTTTTATCTTTATAAACAGTGATTACTACCGGAACTGGTTTACCCATAAATGATTTTGTTTTTTCATTAAATGCTTTACAAAATTCCATTATATTTATTCCTCTTTGACCTAAAGCTGGACCTACAGGTGGAGCTGGGTTTGCTTGACCACCTTTGATTTGTAATTTCACGTAACCTGTTATTTCTTTTGCCATCTAATTTTTCTCCACTTGATTAAACTCTAAATCTACAGGAGTTGCCCTACCAAATATAGAAACTGATACCTTAAGTCTAGATTTTTCTTCATCAATTTCTTCAATTAGACCATTAAATGAAGCAAAAGGCCCATCACACACTTTGACTTTTTCTCCTATCTCAAAACTAATTCCACTTTTTTGATTAACTGCGCTTTCTGAAACCTGACCTAAAATACGTTTAATTTCGTTATCAGATATTGGGGTGGGCTTATCTGCAGATCCTAGAAATCCACTAACTTTTTGAAGATTTTTTATTAAATGATAAATTTGTTTAGTTAATTCTACTTTCACTAAAACGTAGCCAGGAAAATATTTTTTTTCTTTCTTCGTTCGTTTTCCCTTTTTTACTTCCGTTACTTGGTGAGTGGGTACTAAAATTTCTCCTAAATTATCTTGTAATTTGTGCTTTTTTAATTCATCTTTAATAGTATCAACTACTTTTTTTTCAAAACCAGAGTATGCTTGCACTATGTACCAGTTCATAAACTAAAATTAATAGTTAAGATTAAATTTAATAAAAATCTCAATATTTGATCAAGAATAAGAAAAAAAATCGCTGCAACAGAAGCTAAAGCAAATACCATTAAAGCTCCCATCATAGTGTCTTTTTTTGTCGGCCAAGTAATTCTAAAAGCTTCTTGTTTTACTTCTTGGATAAATTTAAGTGGATTTTTCATAAAGTTTTTTGGCAGGAGCGGAGGGACTCGAACCCACAACCTCCGGTTTTGGAGACCGGCGCTCTACCAATTGAACTACGCTCCTAAGCTTTTATTTAACAATCTTAGTTACTACCCCAGCTCCAACTGTTTTACCACCTTCTCTAATAGCAAAGTTTAATTTTTCACTCATTGCAATTGGTGTAATTAATTTCACAGAAAATTTTCCATCATCGCCAGGCATAACCATTTCTGTGCCAGATGGTAAAGTAACTTCACCAGTTACATCAGTAGTTCTGAAATAAAACTGAGGTCTATATTTTGTAAAGAAAGGAGTATGTCTTCCACCTTCTTCTTTCTTCAAAATGTAAGCCTGACATTCAAATTCTGTGTGTGGTGTTATTGAACCAGGTTTACATAGGACTTGACCTCTTTGCACGTCATCTCTTTCAACTCCTCTTAATAATGCTCCAATATTATCACCAGCTTCACCAGTGTCTAAAAGTTTTCGAAACATTTCAACGCCCGTACAAACAGATTTTTTCGTATCTGTAATACCAACTATTTCTATTTCTTCTCCGACTTTAATTACCCCTGACTCAACTCTTCCTGTTACAACTGTACCTCTACCAGAAATTGAGAAAACATCCTCTACTGGCATTAAGAAAGGTTTGTCTTTTGGTCTATTCGGTTGAGGGATTGTTTCATCAACTGCTTTCATTAATTCCATGATTGCGTTTTTACCTGTTGCTTCATCTTTTCCTTCAACAGCGTTTAATGCGGATCCTTTTACAATAGGAATCTTATCGCCTGGAAATTTATATGAAGTTAAAAGTTCTCTAATTTCTTCTTCTACAAGATCAACTAATTCTTTATCTTTTACGGTATCAATTTTATTTAAAAATACTACAATTGCCGGAACTCCAACTTGACGAGCTAAAAGAATGTGTTCTCTTGTTTGGGGCATTGGTCCATCTGCTGCGTTAACAACTAAAATTGCTCCATCCATTTGAGCTGCTCCTGTAATCATATTTTTCACATAGTCAGCATGTCCTGGACAATCTACGTGTGCGTAATGTCTTTTTTCTGTTTCGTACTCAACGTGTGCAGTAGAAATAGTAATACCTCGCTCTTTTTCTTCTGGTGCTTTATCAATTTGATCATACGCAACAAAATTTGCGCTTGATGATCCACCTGCTTCAGACAAAACTTTTGTAATTGCAGCAGTTAATGTTGTTTTTCCATGGTCGACATGGCCAATTGTTCCTATATTACAGTGCGGTTTGTTCCGCTGAAACTTCTCTTTTGACATTTTGTTCTATCCTCACTTTGTAAATTGTTTAACTTTTAATTTTGGAGCGGGTAAAGGGAATCGAACCCTTACATCCAGCTTGGAAGGCTAGCGTTCTACCATTGAACTACACCCGCAATATCCAAACTCATCGCTCTTTATTATTAAAGCTTTTAAGTTTGGTGGAGGGGGAAAGATTCGAACTTTCGAAGACCGAAGTCAACGGGTTTACAGCCCGCCCCATTTGACCGCTTTGGTACCCCTCCTATTTTAATCATGGGGATACCCACTAACTTAAAAAGCATTCAACAACAAGCGTTTTATAAGCATCTTATGAGAAAATGCAATAAATCATTTTGCATTAAAATATGCTATTTATTTGAAAAATATCGATAATTTTATGAAAAAATCTACATTTCTCATAGTTGGCAAGCATCCAGTGATAGAAGCGCTTAAAAACCCTCAAAGAAAAATTGAGAGGATTTTTTTGACGGAAGATGCTCAGAAAAATTTAAATAGAGAAAATCAATCTAAAAACTTATTGAAAAACATACATGTGTTTTACAAAAGTAGACGAGAATTAAACAATTTATGTGGAAAAGATGAAATTTCTCATCAAGGATTAATAGCTGAAGTAGAGCATCTCGAGGAGCAAACTTTAAAAGATTATCTTTATGATATTAAGAGAGAAAATATTAATTTTATAGCTTTAGAGGATGTTACGGATCCAAGAAATATAGGCTCAATTATTAGAAGCGCTGCTTCATTTAATATCAATGGTATTATTGTTAAAGATAGATCTTTTCCTCTAAAAAGTAAGCTTTTATATAAAAGTGCAAGTGGAGGAACTGAACATATAAAAATCTTCAAAGTTGCAAACATAAAAACATCTTTAAAATTTTTAAAAACAAAAGATTTTTGGATAAGTGCTTTTGATGCTTCTGCTACAAAAGATTTTACAGAAAATAATTGGAAAGGTAAAAATGTTTTACTTTTTGGTTCTGAAGGCTATGGTTTAAAAGAAAAAACTTTAGATCAAACTGATTTTCAATTTAAAATTGGAATAAACGCAAATATAGAAAGTCTTAATATTTCAAATTCTGTGTCAATAGTATGCCATTACATAAATAAATCCTTAAGTAAAAATTAAGCACTATTCAGAAGTTTCATAGCCTAATTTACTTGAGCACATACCTAAAACATATTTAGAAATAGACATTCTTTTTAGGTTGTACGACTGAATAATTCTGTGAAACCAAGCTGGAATACTTCTTTCGAATTTTACCTCAAGAATAGTATACCCTGCTTTACAAAGAAGAGAAAATTCATCACGGTTAGAAAAATTAAGGTTTGAAATTTTTGAGGACTTTAATTCATTGTCAAATGTTAATCTAAAATATAATCCATGAGTTCCGATATAAGGTCTCCTTAAATAATCAATCTTTATTATAGGTTTTAATTGTTTTTTAATTACATCAAACACAAAACTTGTTATGATCTTGTTATTGGGAAAGACTTTTAGCAATTTGATTACATGATTTGAGTAGAGTAAATTAAAATATTTTTCTGGTATAGATACTCTTTTTTTATAAGTTCGTTCGAGATTCCTTCCTTTGATTTCTAAAAAAATTATACTTTTTTTTGTATCATCGGAATATGTTCTAACTCTGTATTTTTTTCTTATTCTAAATCCATCTACTTTCTCATTAAAGTTTGTATTGAAATTATCTTCAAAATAAATTGAATTTACGAAATATTTCTTATTTGATTTTTTTTTAGCAAAGTCATCTATAACCATAAAATTTTTAATCTCTCCCTCTATTTGTTGAGCTATTGTGTTAGGGAGCAAATATTTAAATTCATATCTTTCTAAAGCAATATTTTCTTTCATTTAATTTAGATTAATGTTTTTACCTTTAAAATTTTTTTTACCATTAAATTCATTATTTTTTAAATTGATTATTGATCTATTATTTGAATTAATATTTATTGAATTACCTTCAAAATATGAATTTTCAATGCTAGCAAATCCTCCAGATCCATACTGCCAATTTTTTTTATAAGCATGAATTTCTTTATTATTATACAAAAATTTAGAATTATAAATTTCAACACTAGATCCATCTTTTACAGCAACTGCTAAATCATTTTTAACAAAAATATTATTGCTTATTTTTGCAATTGAACCTTCCCCGATTGAAATACCTTTGTCACCAGATAAATTTATATAATTATTTTCTACTGATGCTGTAGACTGCATCAAGTCTATTGAATCATTTGCCGAATTATTAAATTTGGAACCAACTACCTTTATGTTTTTGGAAATATCAATATCTATTGCATCTCCAAATGCTTTTTCAAAAGTTAAATTTTTTAATAAAACACCGTCACAATAAACTAAATGCAAAACATCATCATACAAACTATTGTTCGTAAATGACGAATTTTGAATAATTATATTTTTAGTATTATGCAAAGAGAGCATGGATGTAAAAGAAAATTGTTTTGTCCGTGTTCCAGTACCGCCATCAAATTCGGTGTTGCTAAATTGACTTCCTGAGGTAGCTGGTCCAACTAACGCGATTGTACCCCACTTATCGGTTTTATCTGGATTATAATTAATAAATTTAATTTTTTTTTCTTTTTTACCTCTGGCGGTAACTTTGTTTTTAAATATTAAACTAGAGTTTTTCTTCATTTTAAAAATAGTTCCAGGAAGTATAGTAGTAGCTTCTTCAATGATCTTGGTGCCATCAACTATGATCTCTTGTGAAAACACATTTATTTTTTGATCTTTTTTTAAATCTTTATGGATAATTTTGTTATGTAAAGTTGTTTGAGACCCTTCAATTAATTTTTTTTCAGCAAAATACTTATTGTTAGAAAATTTATTTAAAAACTCAATCTTTTTAATATTAGAACTGTTAGATAATATTATATCAAATTTTGTGAGAGAGGCATTTGCTTGAGAAGATCTAAATTTTTTATTTTTAGAATAGATAATTCTATTCGAATACAAGTCCACTTTTGACTCAATTGCTTTTTGTCCGTTGCTATAATATTTTATTTCACCCTCATCGATTTTACCATTATAATTTTCATCAAATGCTAACCATTCTGGAGCTTCTTCCTTAAAATAAAACTTTAGATTAGAAGCTGGTATCTCACCTTGCAAATTAAGACTTAGAAGTGCATCGTTTTTTTTATACTTGAGATTAGGTTTAATATTCATGCTTTTAGTTAATGTATTATTAATCATTAAAAGTCTATTTTCTAGTTCCTCTATATATTCAATAAATGCTTCGTCAGTAATAGAGTATAAGAAGTAAGGGTCAATAAGCCCGGGATCCCTTTTTAACGAACTGATAAGTATTTTTTTTTCAATATTAAAGTCTTTCAAAATTTTGTTTATTAAATTTTTATCTTTTAAAAATTGATTTAAATAATAATATTTTTTATCTAGAAACGATGAATTTAAATTCAATAACTTTATCATATCGTTTGCTGAATAATCTAACTTTGAAACTTTTTCCTCTTTGTTTGCATATCTATTAATATCTGGGTCGGTAATTAAAGGAAAAACTTTTCCATTCCAAGGATCAAAAATTAACCTAGCATTATGCCATGAAGTATGGTGATCATTTTGAGCAAGAATTAAATATGCGCTGTAACTAGCCCAATAATCTGTATCAATAAAAGATAAGAAATTAGTATACGCTTCATTACTATTAAAAGCATTTTGCAAAAGTTTAAGAAATTCTTGCAAGTCTTCATAATTATTTCTTTTCTTCTGATTAAAATAAGAAGTTTTAGTCCATAACCCGGGATTATTATATAAGTTCTCATCTAACCCAATTTTTTGTTCAGCGTTATAATTTTCTCCCTTGTATAAATTGACTGGCATAAAATTATTTCTTCTAAGGAAATTCTCATCAAGTTTTTCTAATTCCATAAAAACACCATTTACTTGATTATTAATAAGAATTTCTACTAGTCTTACAGAAGAAACGAATAAATCGGATTCAGCGGCTAATTTGGTTGATAAGTAAGTTTCAGGACTAAATGGCCAGTATTCATAATATCTTTGTCGATTATTCATTCCGTTTTTTCTCAACTTAAATCGTATCGATTTTTTTTGGAATGACCAGTTATTAGGGTTATCTCCTCTATATCTAAACTGAATATCTTTTAATTGAGTCTCACTATCATAAATAATTTTAGCTTGCTGCCACTTTTTTGTAGAATGTGGAGGATTTGAAAGTAAATTTTTTTCTACTCTTTCACTTATATACAAATTAATTTGAGGAAGATGAACTTTTTTATTTTCACCAAAGCTGTTAAGAAAAATCTTTAACTTTTGAGATGAGAAATACGGTATCCAATTGTAAGCAGGTTTCCAAACCATGTGAGATGTATGAGCATATTTAAAATCTTTTTTAACAATATTTAAAAAAAACATTATCAAAACTAAAAAGAAGAAGGGCAAAAACCAAATAAATGATACTTTTAAAATTTTTTTCATGTTAACACTCAGTTTTATTGGTCAATTGCATTCTAGAAAATTTTAGTCTCATATTAATTTTGCTTATAAAGTTATAAGTTTTTTCAAAATTTATTGATATTACTTCATTTGTGTTGTTAGTTCCAATTACCGAAACACTATTACCTTGAGTTTCGAGGTAAGACTTTTGAGTTTTAATATAACTAGAATTTAAGGGAAGAGTAATAATATTATTATTTTTATTTGTAAAATTTATACTATCTATTTCAATTTTCGACCCTGGCAAAAAACTCGTGTGTATATTAATTCCTTTAATTGTCGTTGGGATATCTAAAGTAAAAATATAATTTTGTAACTCATCTAAAATAATTCCTTCTTTTATATAATATTTAGCTTCAAGATTTTCAAAAAAAGGTTCAATAGCAAATTTAGATAATGTAAAGCCATAAAAGTTAGGTTGAATATACTGTGATGTGGTACCTCCTAAATTTAAGGTATGATATTTCTTACACAAGCCTCTAAAATATAAATTATCATTTTTATTAGAAAAATAATTTAATCCTATTCTATAGGCTTCTTCACGAGCTGGAGCTAATTTAATAGCTAAATTTATTAATTTCTTAACTTCCTCATCTGGTCTATTGTTTAATAAAGCTATCTTTATGCTCCAAATTTTAGAAAGATATAAATTTGGGTCTTTTTCATTTAAAATTTTTACTATTTTTGAAAAGTACAAATAATCTTTTTTGTTTGAAATTTTCTCTTCAATTAATTCTGCATTTTGATAAGTGCTTAATAAAAAATTATTCTTTCCTTCAGAAGAGAGATAATTTGTAAAATTAATATATTTAATTAACTGATCGCTTGCTTTTTTAACATCTGGTAATGAATTTTTTATCATTATTTTTTGATAAAATTTATATCCACCAATTGAATAAGATAAAATATTTCTTCTAAATTCTGAATTAAAAGAAACAAAAATTATAAAAAAGAAAATAGAAAGTGTAAAAAATATTAAAAAATACTTTGCAATTTTTTTAGCCATTTTTTTAATTCTTAATAATCAACATCTGTTTTTGCAGCTATTATAATGACCTCACTAATGCCTTTTATTGCAGATATCTCCGAAATAAGTATATTTTGATCCATTTCATCCTTCATCAAAATATCCAGAGTAATTTTAATTGACTCATTGTCTGCTGAAGTTTCTGAATTCAATAGTGTCGAAGACTTTGTGAATTTAGATATTACGGATGTGTATTTCTTAGTTAAAATTTGATCAGCTTTTTTTATTCTAAATTGCAAAATAAATTCGCTTTTTACAATAGATCCAAAATTTGTTTTAAATAAAATGAATGCAATAATTGTTAAAATAACATTTCCTGCTATTGCTAAAAAATAGCTACCAGTACCGGCGGCCATTCCAGACGCTAATGACCAAAAAATATATGCGGTATCTTTTGTATCTTTAACCACAGTTCTAAATCTTATTATTGATAAAGCTCCAACTAAAGCAAAGGCTCTAGCAAGATTGTTCCCTATAATCATGATTACCATGCAAACAATTACGGTCACAAATACATTTGTTAACATGAAGGATTGAGAGTAACTAAGACCCTTATGAGTTTTTTTATAAACAGTGCTTATGACTAAACCTAAAATAAAAGAGAGAATTAAATTAATAATTACTTCATTAGGATCATAAATGGTAGAAATTTTTTTAATTTCTAAGTAATTCATCAAAGGGTTTTTTTGAATTTCATCCATTTTTACTTATAGAATTTTTATTGAATTAAGTATAGCTTTAATTTGTTATATATGAATTATTAAATATCTAAATTCTAATGATAAATCAAAAAAATTTTTTTATTTCACTGTCATTCCTAATTTACGTCTCTTACTTTTTCGGGTTTTATTTAAATGAAAATTCAATTGGTTCAGGAGGGTATAACGGAGATATTTCTTGGATATGGAAAAATTTTGAACTTTTTCAAAACAAAAATCTTTTAGAAGCTATTAAAGATGAAGATTTTTTTGGTAATAGAACTCCCTTAATATACATATTAAATATTTATTTAAATCCTTTTATGGATAATTATGAAAGCTATAGGTTTAGTATATTTATTTTCTCATTAATTGGGCCAATAATACTTTACAAATGTCTAGAAGTTAAATTTAAAAACACAAACAAAGAAATCCTATTTTTAATATCATCAATTATTTTACTTAGTCCTTATTATAGAACAACGGCTTACTGGGGTATGGAAATTAATTATGCAATAATAACTATGTTAATCAGTTGTTATTACTTTATAGTCACAAAATTTGATGAAAGAAATAAAAATTTTAAAAATATTTTTTTATTAATTTTTTTTAGTTCTCTTACTATTTATTTTGACCAAAAGTTCTTGTTTTTACCTGCATTAGTTTTTTTAAAAATTATAGTTTCAAAGCTAAACTTAGGGTTTAAAATTTACACTATTTTATCTTATTCATTTTTAGCTATACCATACGTTTATTTAATCGATATTTGGGGTGGTGTAGTCCCTAGCAAAACACAAGATGCCAATCCTAATACCATTACAAATATAGACAGGCTGCTTTACGATTTTTATTTTTATCATTTGGGATATGCATCAACTATTATTGGTTTTTATCTCTTTCCATTATTATTTTTTAAAGAAAATAACTTATTTAAGACGATTAAAAATTTTATAAAAAATAAAACTTCTTATTTTATTTTGCTAATTCCATTAATCTACATATTATATTTATACAATACTGTTGACTACAAATTTTACACTGTAGATGAATACTGGGTGGGTCTTGGCATTGTGCACAAATTGGCAATAACTCTTTTCGATAATCTTAAGATACAAGAATTTTTTACTTATGTGATGATTGTTCTTTCTTGGTTAGTGATTTTTTTGTTTATTGAATTAAAAATAAGAGATCTTTTAATTTTATCTTTTTTCTTTATTCTATCGTTATTTAACTGGCCGCTGATGCAAGAGCATTTTGATTTAGTTATAACAATCTGTGCTTTGTTGTTATTTAGAACCAAATTAAAACTAACTAATCAAAATTCTTTATTTTTGATCTTGTATTTGTCAGTTTTTCTTATTATCGCAAATGTTTATTATTTTAAAATTTTATAAGATGATAACTAAATAATATAAAAGGGAAAAAATATTTAGATATAACTTGAATTATTATTAAAACTATTTTAATAGCTTCTTGAAGCCCTCATAGCTCAATTGGTAGAGCAATTGATTTGTAATCAATAGGTTCGCGGTTCGAGTCCGTGTGAGGGCACCAGATTAATTTATTTCCCTTCTTAATTGTTCGAGCTTAATTTTTTTTTGTAGACTGTTATTGGTGTCATACAACAAATTAAATTTGATAAGATGGTTCATTTTAATTTCTATAGATTTAGCGTTCCTTACTTCAATATTATCAGCTACAGCACTAATTGGCCTTTTAGATGAGTTTAAATTTTTAATAATTAATTTTATCTTATCGCTCATTATTTTACCCTTCCATCTTCTCGGTCTAAAAGGACTTATCGGCGCAATAGATATATTCTTTGAATTTAAATTTAAAATAGGACCATGAACTGACATATTGTATGCTGTGCTTCCTGCCGGAGTAGAAATTAACACACCGTCGGCAATCAACTTTCTAATAATATATTTATACCCATTTTTAATAGAAAGAAATGCAGCCTGCCTACTTTGCCTAAGAATAGAAACTTCATTAATAGCTAAACATTTTTTAATTTTATTTTTACTTTTTACTTTCATTTCTATAGGTGAAATTTTAACAACTTTAGCTTTAGTTATATTGTTTAAAGTTTTTTTCTTCGAAAATTTATTCATTAAAAATCCATAATTTCCTGAATTAATTCCGTAATATAAATAAGATTTTTTTTTACTTTTTTTCAAAGTTTGAAGCATAAATCCATCACCACCGATAACAATAACTAAGTTTGATTTTTTTATTTCAATATTTTTTATTTTCTTCATTAAAAATTTTTTAATTTTTACTGATTTGTTGTTAGTGTCTGAAATAATATGTATTTTGTTCATAGTTTTAGTGGTGCCCTCGGCCAGACTCGAACTGGCACTCCCAAAAGGGCAAGGATTTTAAGTCCTTTGTGTCTACCAATTTCACCACGAGGGCATTTGTGAATATCATGAGTATTTATGCTAATATTTATAATTGAACAAGTGGAATAAGTAAAATTTTTTTAATTTATCTACCAATGCTCTAGTCATGCTCTAGTTCTCCCATATTATCCTATAATTAAACTGTGAACTATGACTGATAAAATTTTTTTCACTTAATTTAAATTTTCTTTAATAAATTCTGTACTTTTACTTGTCATTTTAGGAGTTATTTCGTGATTTAAATTTTTTGGACTTTCAAATTTAACATTATCTACTATTTGATTAATATATTTTTGAGAATTATTCCACATCGCGGTACTTACTTTTAAGGAGACAGGCTTGTCTTCAAAAGGCAAACCATCCACAAAAAGTTTTTTTACTATTTCGTATTCTTCATCTGTTAAATCTTCAGCCCCTCTCCTAAAAGGATTTGATTTATCTTTTGTGCCTTGATAATAAAATTGAGGAGTTTTTTTAAATTCTTCCAAATCAAATTTTTTTCCAGTAATTTTTTCAAAATCGTATGTTCCGATTGGATATATTGCATCAATTCCATTAATTTTGTCAGCTGGAACAGGTAGTAAACCTCCTATTCCTCCACCAATAGCTACAGAGACTCTTTCGGGATGTAAAAAAGTAAATCTTGCAGAGAATAAAGATGATGATGAAAATCCTACCATAATCACTTTTTCATTAATTTTTTGATTATTTTCTTTTAACAATCTTTCTCTAGCATCATCAATCATTGCAATTAATTGCAAATCAATCCTTTTATATTTATCGATATTTATTTTTAATACATCGCTGTCTAATTGAGGAAAATAATATTTCCATTTATTTTTATCAGTTAGTACTTTTTCAATTTCTTTAGTAGCCATTGGAAATACAGGCATTAACATTGGATAATTCAGTTTTTTTGAAATGCTTGAACCTAAAACCCAACCTAAAGATTTTTTAGCTTTACTGGTCATGCCTTTTATTGATTTATTATGACCACCAGTGTTATTTGACTCTACTACTATATAATTAGCATCAACAGTTTTTTTTGAAGTTTTTAATAAATAAGGAAAATGAAAACCTTTTTCTGGATTAGCTTTTACCACTATTGTTTTAGAATAAACATTACTGCTCAACAACAAACCCAGAACTATAATCCATAAAAGTTTTTTCATTATTAAAACCATATATTATTATCTCTCTATGCTCTAGTCTTGCTCTAGTTTGAGCAAAATAATAAACCTTATTTTTTAATATTAATTTAAAGCTAAATTGAAGTTCTGTAATTTTATGGGATGTTTTAGACTACCTTGGACAACTATGGACTGACTTTAACTTCTATCCCTCGGCTTTTAAGTCCTTTGTGTCTACCAATTTCACCACGAGGGCACTGTGTTCTTTTTGTTATTATTGTTAATATATTAATACACAAGTGTTTTAAATAAGTAAAAATAATTTATTTTCCGTCTCTATCTCCTAGTTTGCTCCTAGTCCTCCCAGATTATCCTATTAGTTACTCTATATAAATTTTATCTTCAATTAACGTTGTGTCTCTTTTTGTGCATGATCTTATTGTTAGTAAATAACCATCATCATTAAGCATATTATTTCCCTCCTCATCTGATCTACAATAATTCTTGCTGCTCATTTTAACTGCTACATCAGTAATTTGATCGTAAGGATTTTTAAAGTTTCCACTTAAAGAGTCTCTTGTTGCTAGTGTCACTTTAAGCGCAGTAAATCTCTCTGAACATGTCAAATAACCACTCATAACTTTTGTTTCACCAAGATTACATTTTTGTAATTCGCCTATAATATAAATTCTAAGAGCAGCATGATTTGCTTTTACGGTAGAAACTTTAGCCTTCTCTTGAAACCCATTAAACGTCGTAACACCCACAGCTGCAAGAATACCGATGATGGCTACAACGACGAGGAGTTCTATTAAAGTGAAGGCTTTGATTTTCATTTAAGTATATCTATTAATTTTTTAATCGAGATTAAACCTATCTCTTAATAATTGTTGTAAGGTAGTCATTTGCTCCTGATCCCCATCTTGAATTACAATCTATTCTGTCCTTATCAGATCGATAATTGCAGGCTGTTCTACCTCTTTGATCTGCAGTAGGAATAGCCCAATTTTGCCAAAAAGCTCCTTCGTTATCTGCTTCATTAAATGGATTTTTATATTGGGGATCTTCGTTTAAACAGCTAAAGGCGTAACTTACATTTGAATCATAATTTACATGCGCTGTTCTCTTTTCACATTTTTTTGTAGTATAGTTCCAGGCCTCAATTTCATTATCTATTTCCGCACTAAGGAGCTGAATGTTTAAAGTTTTTACAGCTAAGGTATGATTGGATTTTACAACTGCGATCTTTGCCTTTTCTTGATATCCACCGAACGTCGTTACTCCCACAGCTGCAAGAATACCGATGATAGCTACAACGACGAGGAGTTCTATAAGGGTGAAGGCTTTTTTGTTAATCATATTTAAAATTTTATTATATCTCTAATAAAAGTACTATCGGTACAATTCGTTTCTACAACTATAGTTTTGCAATCTGATATATTAGAATTATCGCAAGAATGTAATTCGTGTTCGTATATTGTTGATCCATTTCCATATCTTCCACCATTTGCAACTGCCTCCTGACAATTACCAGCTCCATCAGGTTTGCCATCAATTTTACACCAATTATTAAAATATGTTTCAACTTTAAAATGATGTTGGATTCTATTTTTAAGATTTTCTCCATCTCCACTATCTACTAAATTACATCTATCAATTTCTGTGTAACTCAAACCACCAGAACTTAATTTTAAAAGAAATTTATTACCTACGTAACAGTTAGCACAACCCAATTGAATAAATTTAACCAATTGTTTATGAGAACTGCTACAGCTAGATTTCTTCGCTTTCTCCTGAAACCCACTAAACGTATTAACACCAATAGCTGCAAGAATGCCAATGATGGCTACTACGACGAGGAGTTCTATTAGAGTAAAAGCTCGATTAGTTTTAATATCCATTGGCATCAAAAGTTGTCTGTAATATATCGTTCGATCCTGATCCAAATCTTGAAACACAGTATCCTGTGCCTCCTCCTCTGCCGCCCCCTGTCCACCAGCAGTGCATTTTACCAACTTGATTTGTGTTTGGAGCTCCACCAAAATATTCGAAAGCATCATCTTTATTATTACAATTCATACAAACTTCATTTCCAAATGGATTCTTCCAGTTCTTTCCATAATGAAAGTAGTTAGCCATATTATCAAATAATTGTTTTTGAAATACTGTACCGTCTCCTCTTCTAGCGCAAGTAAGCCAGTTAATATAATATTTGTAACCACCGCCATTAGTGTGAATTGAAAGTTCCCCACCAATGTCACATTTAAGCAATTCAGTTTGTAGATATTTGGTAACTTCTTTATGGTTTTGTTTAACTGCAGCCACTTTAGCCTTCTCCTGAAACCCACCGAACGTGGTGACTCCCACAGCTGCAAGAATACCTATGATGGCTACAACGACTAGGAGTTCTATTAGGGTAAATGCTTTTGATCTCACGTATAAATCTTACTTGATGTTTGTTAAAAATCACAGATATTAAATTCTGCATCTAGATAATAATCATTTCCATCTTTGTCTCCTATATTTGCTCGAATACAAGACATATTCCCTCCTCCAATATTACAATGGTTTTTTGAACCATTATTTCCATATCCTACGACTACTTGTCCTTTAGGAATTTTAGCAGATCTAGATATTGGGCAAAAAGCAAATCCATATGTTTGGTTCCACTCTACTGCTTTTACTGATGAGTCGTAAGCATTAGATTTATAAAGTACAGATTTCATATCATTATAAATCCCCCAAGCAATTGTGTCTCCGTTAACAGGTCCTGATAAACAATCATTTCCATTTTTTTGCCATTTGTAACCTATTTCGTTTCTACAAGCTGAAAGAGCTATGGATAAATTTTTTTTTGCAGTTGTGAATGCTTGTTTTGTTGTATTAATTTTTGCTTTCTGTTGGAACCCATTAAACGTTGTTACCCCTACTGCTGCAAGAATACCGATGATGGCTACAACGACTAAGAGTTCTATGAGGGTGAAGGCTTTCACTTATAATAAGTTTATAATTGTCTCGATTGGTTTCCCGCTCGACTCGATACAGCTTTGAATATAAATTTTAGCATTTCCTTGAGTAACGCCGTGAAGACCTTGTTCTTCTGTACCATAGGTTCCACTTGCATAGCACTTATAAAATGTTCGATTTACAAGCGCATTACCGTCTTTATGAACGTTTTTAATTTTTGTATTTAAAACTTTAACAGATGCAAGCGCAAGCCATGGATCATAAATATTTTGATTGCATGCGTATTGATTAACTCCGTTTAAAGACATAATCGCTGCATCACCAATTTGACACTTCATCCATTCACTTTGAATATACTTCGCAATTATTTTGTGATTAGCCTCTGTTGCTCTCTTTTTTGCCTTCTCCTGAAACCCGTTAAATGTTGTAACCCCTACAGCTGCAAGAATACCGATGATGGCTACAACGACTAAGAGTTCTATTAGAGTGAAGGCTTTCATTTAAGACTTCTAATTAACTTTTTTTTGATACGGTAAACTTAAGTTTTTTATTTTTATAATCTCTACCAATTCCAGTAACGCCGCCACTACCATCCCATTTAAGTGTTCCTGATGCTCCCTTATTATTTGTACATGTCATTTGCCATACACCATTACCCCCTTCTTGAAGTGTGTATGATCCATTACAAGTTCCATCATTGTTTGGTAAAGGTAATTTTAATGTTCCTTGATAGTTTTTTTCATCAAACTTAATTGTGCCTGCAATTAAATCGCTATAACCTTCCCATTGTAATGCAATAGGTCTTTCATCTTTTAGGCTGTATTTTTTTTTAATATAATTTGATGTTTTTGGTTTGCTCTTCTCTTTTACATTGCTTGTTCCATAAAAACCTAGTTGTGTTAATTTATCTTTTATATCTTGGATAGAGTCTTTTGAGGTAAATTTTATTTTTAAAGCTTTTTTATCAACGCCATTATTCCATTTGATTGATCTTCTTACTGCAAATGTTTTGCATTCCACACCTCCTGCTCTTTTAGAACATTTTTTTGCTTCTTGAGTATCGCCCATCGGAGTGCATTTTGGGTAAGGACAATACCACCAATGAGATGTTTTGCCATCCATTGAGATAAAAAATTTTTCAGGTTTTCCTTTTTTGCCCTCAATATATTTTTGAAATGCATAAACTGCATTATCTGAAAGTTTGAGTTCCCCTGATCCATAGCCAGCGTTAACATTGCTAACAAATAAAATATTTAAAAATAAAATAGCTATAAGTTTTTTTAACATATAATCATTTCCATGCTTTATTTTTCATCCAATAGACATACTGTATTAGAGCAAATAAAACCTAAAATTATGACGGCTAATATTTTTTTCATATTAAAATTTTACCTCTTTATCTTCCAGTTTGTCTACTAGTTTGCACAAAGTAATATCAATTAAATCAATATAAGCTATTTATCTATTATAATTATCAATAAAATTTAGTGATATATTTATAGCTTCATCCAATTTCTCTCTTGTTTTACCAATACCAGATTCTTTTGTTAAACACCTTCTTGAAGCTTCTTTCTTATTTATTGATGTTCCATCTGCAAGTTTATATGTCCGATCAGGATAACGTATAATTATATTGTCTGAACATCCATTAACCGCCATTCCTTTTCCAATTGATCCGTTTAAACTAAAAAAATGATTTGCCTTCGGTATAGATACATATTCAATTTCATTACCCATTTCTTTAATAAGATTATAATAATACTGACATGCAATGGGATGATAATGGCTTTCCTCACCTTTAATTATTAAAGTTTTGATATTTGATTTGTGCGGTAAAGATACAATGTTACATCCAGGCTCTGCTGCCACAGCTGCTTTAAATGAATTGTTTCTAGACCTTTTGTCTTGAAGTTTTAGTACTTGACCTGCCCCATAGCTAAAACCAGTATAAAAAAATTTTGATTTATCCAATCTTTCATCCTTTGATAATATTAAGTTAAGTTCTTCGCTAATCAAGACAGCGTTCGGAAACTTTTGTTTATCTGTGGGTTTTAATTTTCTTTTATAAAAAGAATCAAGCAGAGCTACTGCGTAACCTCTTTCTAAAGCTTTTTTAACTAATCTTTTACCCCATTCATCTGTCCTACCTCCCCATTTCTCAAATTTTAAACCATCCCTAGTACTTCCGTGTTGGTGAATGATTAAAGATAATTTTTTATTATTATTTTTTGGAAAATGAATTTGAGCTAAAACATCTTTTTTATCTGGAAACATTTGATCAGGTACTTGAAATTTAATTACTTCTATATTTTTATTATTAATCTTAATTATTTCAGGTTCAGCAAATGATTTATTATTAAAAAAAATTAAAATCATTAGAAGAAAAAGTAAAATTTTGTTCATTAAATCATCTTACCAAATTTTCCCTCTCTGTCTCCTAATTATCTCCCAGTATGCACCTAGTCTGCACATATTAATTTTTCTTGAATTCCATTATTAATTGAAGGGTTAAATAAGAAAGTTTGGATTAATAATGTTTTGAGACTACCTGATACCGTCTGAGACAATGAAGTTTGTGAATCCCTGGTGTTTTAAGTCCTTTGTGTCTACCAATTTCACAACGAGGGCACATTAATTTTTGTAATATGTATATGAAATTTATATTATTATTTAATTCTTATAAAGTATATTAATTACATGAAAAAAATACTAATTTATAATTCTGGTGGTGGATTGGGTGATTCAATACAACTATTTCCTTTTTTACTAAGTTTAAAAAGTCATTTTAAGAAAGCCAAGTTTTTTTATTTAGGTGCCCATACAAACCATTTTAATGGAAAATTAAGAGAGTATAATATCAAGTTAGAAACAGTTGACTTGGGTTTAAAATATTTTGGCTTTAGATGGTGGCACCTTTTGTTAGCAAAAAAAAGAGCTTCAAAAAAGAGTTTTGGTAATTTTGATCTTATAATCGATTTACAGACCAAAATTAGAAATTCTTTAATTTTGAAGAGAGTGCCTCATTCTTCTTTTTACTCTAGAACTTTTAATGGTTTTTTTTCTTCAAAAAAAATAAATACTAATTCTTATGATAATCTAAAAAATTTAAGCTTATTTCTAGACGAAGATATTATTAAATTGGACTTCAAAACTAATACCCTGCCAAAGGAAATTTTGACTGAAGCAAAAAGATTGCTTCCTAATTCTAACTACGTTGGTTTTTCAATTACTCAAGGAAACGAATATAGGAAAAAAAGTTGGTCGATTTTTAAATTTACATCTTTGGCTAATAAAGTTATTTCCAAAAATAAAGTTCCAGTATTTTTTATAGAAAAAGATAAGATTAATTTAATCGAAAAAATTAAAAGCCAAGTTCCCACTGCAATTTTCCCTGAAGCTAACTCTAAGCTATCTTGTCCTGCTTTAGTTACAGCTTTATCTTCTAGGTTAGAAACTGCTGTTTCAATTGATAATGGTATAATGCATATGATGTCTTTAGCGAACGTACCAATGATAGTTTTATTTGGTCCAACAAATCCTGAAAAATTTGCACCAAAAAATAGATACACAAGAATTTTAGACAGTAAAAAATTGCATGGAACTAATGATATTAATTCAATAGAAGTTGATGAAGTTTTAAGTTTAATTTAAATTTTTAAAATTTTTATTTTTTTAGATTTAGCAAGAATTAATAATTCTTTGTGCACTTGATTTATTTTTATTTTTGAAGTTGATCTTGAAACGATTGAAACTCCTATTTTCCCTAATCTAAAAAAAGGATAGCTGCCTATGTCAACGGATTTAATATATTTTTTTTGTATAATTTCTAATTTTTTTGAAATGTTACTCTCTACAGTAAAAAGATTTAAAGTTTTGCTATGAACCTTTAATCCTTTAACTAAATATCTTTTACAATTGTCTATCATAGAATTTAAGATTGAGGGTACACCAGGTAATGATAAGATATTTTTTGTCATAAAGCCCGGTGCTGCACTAGATGGATTGTATATTAGTTTAGCTCCACTTGGCATCTTGGCCATTTTTCTTCTTCCATCATTAAATTTTTTTTTTCCGTAATAACTTTCTAATATTCTAAAAGCTTCTTTATGAAATCCATAATTTAGTTTAAAAGCTTTAGCGATAGATTGGGATGTGATGTCGTCGTGTGTAGGCCCTATGCCACCAGTGGTAAATACATAATTAAATTTTTTAGATAAAACTCTGATATTTTCAATAATAGTTTTTTCAACGTCAGGTATAATTCTTACCTCACGTACTGTTATTCCACAGTTAGAGTTTAACCAATTACTTATAAAAGCGATATTTTTATCCTGTGTTCTACCTGATAAAATTTCATTACCAATAATTAAAATTGCTGCATTTACTTTTTTGTTTTTTTTCTTCATAGATTAAAAATTATATATGATCTTTGAGAATAAATTAATATCAGGTGTATTTATTAAAAGATATAAACGATTTTTTGTAGATATTGAAATAAATAATAAAATAGTAGTTGCTCATTGTCCTAATACTGGATCAATGTTCGGTCTTTTAGAAAAAGGCAATAAAGTCTGGTTGAGTGAAACTAATAATCCCAAAAGAAAGTTAAAGTACACTCTCCAAATTATAGAAACAAGTTCTTCTAAGGTAGGAGTAAATACTCATTTAACTAATAAAATTGTTTATAATGCTTTAACTAACAACTATATAAAGGAATTTAAAAATGTTTCCATTAAATCAGAGGTCAAGTTTGGTAAAAATACTAGATTTGACTTTTTGATTTCAAATAAAAAACAAAAATCTTTTATAGAAGTAAAAAATGTTACGCTCTTAAGAAGAAAAGGTATAGGTGAATTTCCTGATGCTGTGACTTCCAGGGGTCTTAAACATATTGAAGAATTATTAAAAGCAAGTAAACAAGGCTATGAAATTTATCTTTTATACGTAGTTCAAAGAGAAGATTGTAAAGTTTTTGAAATTGCAAAAGATTTAGATCCTGAATATTACCAATTGTTAGAAAAAGCTGTTAAAAAAAAATTAAAAGTGCTTTGCTATGATTGTAAATTTTCACCAAAAGGAATAAAACTAAATCGAAAAATAAAATTCAAAATTTAATGAAAGAAAATTATAAAGAAGCATTTGATAAAACAAGACAAGCGGGAATTATTGCAGCTGGAGCTCTTGATGAAATTGCTAAAATAGTTAGCCCCGGAACACGTACAGATAAAATTGATAAACTTTGTTATGAGTATATAAATGACCACGGAGCCTACTCAGCTCCTTTATTTTATCGAGGTTTCCCTAAGTCATGTTGCACTTCAGTAAACCATGTGGTTTGTCATGGCATTCCCTCTGATAAGACTTTAAAAGAAGGTGATATAATTAATGTTGATGTTACAGCTTTAAAAGATGGATGGCATGGTGATACAAGCAGAACTTTTGAAATAGGTGAAGTGTCTATAAAAGCAAAGAAATTAGTCAAAACAACTTATGAAGCTATGATGAAAGCAATACAAATTGTAAAAGAGGATATTAATTTAGGAGACATTGGAGCTGCTATTCAAAATCATGTTGAGGCTGAAGGATTTTCTGTAGTACAGGATTTTTGCGGTCACGGCATTGGACAAATATTTCATAAAGAACCTAATGTGTTACACTATGGCAAAGAAGGTGAAGGAGATAAAATAAAAGCTGGAATGATTTTTACTATTGAACCTATGATAAACTTTGGAAATTATGAGACAAAAATACTTCAAGATGGTTGGACAGCAGTAACAAAAGATAAATCTTTATCAGCACAATTTGAACATACTATTGGAGTAACTAAAGAAGGTTGTGAAATTTTTACATTATCAAAAAATAAAAAATAGAAGTTAGATGATAGAAAGATATTCAAGAAAACAAATAAAAAGTATTTGGGAAGACTATAACAAATATAATATTTGGTTAGATATAGAGATAGCAGCAGCAGAAGCTATGGAAAAACTAAAAATTATTCCAAAAGGTGTTGTCAAAAAAGTAAAATCGAAAGCAAGAATAAATGTAAAAAGGATTTTACAAATTGAAGATAGGGTTAAACACGATATTATAGCCTTTTTAACTTCTATCACTGAAAAGGCTGGTAAAGAAGCTAGGTATCTTCACAAAGGAATGACTTCATCTGATGTCTTGGATACTTGTTTTAATCTTCAGCTAAAGCAATCAGGTGAAATCTTATTGAAAGACATCAATCAATTATTAGTCTCAATTAAATATCAAGCAAAAAAACATAAATATACTTTATGTATCGGCAGGAGTCATGGAATCCATGCGGAACCCATTACTTTTGGTCTTAAAATGTTAAGCTTTTACCAAGAATTTTTAAGAAATAAAAAAAGACTAGAAGATTCTATTAAAGAAATTTCTACATGTGCAATTTCTGGTGCAGTTGGAACTTTTGCGAATATTGATCCAAGAGTGGAAAAATATGTTGCAAAAAAACTTAAACTTAATGTGGAACCAATATCTACTCAAGTTATACCGAGAGATAGACATGCTCAATTTTTTTCAACACTTGGAATTATTGCAAGTTCTATTGAGAGATTAGCAACAGAAGTGAGACATTTACAAAGAACTGAAGTTTTAGAAGTTGAAGAATTTTTTGGAAAAAAACAAAAAGGTTCCTCTGCTATGCCACACAAGAGAAATCCAATTTTAAGTGAAAATTTGACTGGACTGTCTAGATTAATAAGATCCAGCGTAGTTCCTGCACTAGAAAATGTTGCTCTCTGGCATGAGAGAGATATTTCACATTCTGCTGTTGAGAGAAATATAGGGCCGGATGCAACAATAGCATTGGATTTTGCCCTAGCTAGATTAAATTTCGTTGTAAAAAACTTAAATATTTATCCAAAAAACATGCAAAAAAATTTAAATATTACAAATGGAATATTTTTTTCTCAAAGAATTTTACTTGAATTGACTAGTGTTGGATTTACAAGGGAAGAGTCTTATAAAATAGTTCAAAGTAATGCAATGAAGTCTTGGAAAGAAAATTCCTCTTTTTTAAAGAATATTGTTTCAGATAAAAAAATTACAAGTAAAATACCTGTTAATAAACTTAAAAAGCTATTTGATTTTAGTTATCATACTAAAAGAATTAATATAATTTTTAATAGAAGTTTAAAGAAGAATTAAAATGAATAAAGGAAATAAATTATACGAAGGTAAAGCTAAAATTATCTATGAAACGAAAGATAAAAATTTAGTTATTCAACACTTCAAGGATGATGCTACTGCTTTTAATAATTTAAAAAAAGCAAAAGTTGAAGGAAAAGGAGTCTTGAATAACAGAATATCTGAATATTTGCTAACAAATCTAGCTCAATGTGGAATAAAAAACCATTTTGTCAAAAGACTTAATATGAGAGAGCAATTAATTAGAAAAGCCGAGATTTTTCCTATTGAGTTTATTGTTCGAAATATAGCGACTG
Source organism: Pelagibacteraceae bacterium AG-345-F21 (assembly GCA_003281795.1). Taxonomy (GTDB): domain Bacteria; phylum Pseudomonadota; class Alphaproteobacteria; order Pelagibacterales; family Pelagibacteraceae; genus Pelagilacustribacter. The sequence continues at coordinate 20,450 of QCAW01000004.1, read as the reverse complement.
GATCTTTAACAAAAAGATTAGGAATCCCCGAAGGCACGGTGTTAGAGAAGCCTTTATTAGAATATTGCTATAAAAAAGATGAACTTGAAGATCCATTAGTTTCTAAAGAACATATTTTTTCTTTTGGGTGGGCAAATGAGAGTGAAATAGAAGAAATTGACAAAATCACTTACAGAATTAATGATTTATTGTTGGGTATTTTTAGAGGTATAGGAATTAAATTAGTTGATTTTAAAATTGAATATGGAAAAGCATGGAACAAAGATACTGAAAAAAAAGAAATTGTTCTGGCTGATGAAATAAGTCCAGACACTTGTAGATTGTGGGATGTTAAAACAGAAAAAAAACTAGATAAAGATAGATTTAGAAAAGATTTAGGTAACGTTATCCAAGCCTACCAGGAAGTAGCTAGAAGATTAGGAATTATGCCGGAAGAAACTAATATAAGTGAAGTTAATTTCGGAAAAACAACCTCTATTAATTTTAAGAAAAAATAAATTGAAATTTTCAGTCACAATTACACTAAAGAAAGATGTGTTAGATCCACAGGGAAAAGTGGTTCAAAATACATTGCAAAATCTTGGGATGGATAATTTGAAAAATATAAGACAGGGGAAATATTTTGAAATTGATTTAGACGATAATGATCAAAATGAGGCTAAAAAGAAAGTTGATGATATGTGTAAAAAACTTTTAGCAAATTTAATTATAGAAGACTATAAAGTAGAAAAAATTTAATGAAATCATCTGTAATAGTATTCCCCGGATCTAATTGTGATAGGGACATCTCAGTTGCTTTAGAAAAAATGCAATTTAAAAATCAAATGGTGTGGCATAAAGAGTCAAAGCTACCAAAATCAGACTTAATAGTTGTGCCAGGAGGATTTTCTTATGGAGACTATCTACGTTCTGGTGCGATTGCAGGTAAATCAATAATTATTAATGAAGTTATAAAAGCTGCTAATGATGGATGTTTAGTGTTAGGAATATGTAACGGATTTCAAATATTAACAGAGACAGGTTTATTAAAAGGTGTTTTATTACGTAATGAAAATCTCAAATTTATAAATAAAGATATTAATATTAAAGTTATGAACAATGAGACAAATTTTTCAAAAAAATATAAGAAAAACGAAATTTTAAAAATAAATATTGCACATAACGAAGGAAACTATTTTACCAATAAGGAACATCTTAACGAATTAAATGAAAAAAATTTGATTGCATTTAAATATTGTAATGATGAGGGAGATGTGAATGAAAAATACAATCCAAATGGATCTTTAGAAAATATTGCTGGAATTTATAATTCAAAGAAAAATATTTTAGGTATGATGCCTCATCCAGAAAGAATGGTTGATAAATTAATTTCTAATACTGATGGTGTTAACTTATTTTCAAGTTTACTTAATTAAAATCAATGAAAATAACCCAAAAAATAATCGATAAGCACGGTTTAAAATCAGAAGAATATACAAATATTAAAAAAATATTAAAAAGAGAACCAAATTTATTAGAACTAGGAATTTTTTCTGCAATGTGGAATGAACATTGTTCATATAAATCATCAAGAAAACATCTGAAAAAATTACCCACTAAAGGAAAACAAGTAATTCAAGGACCAGGTGAAAACGCTGGTGTAATAGATATAGGAGATGATGATGCAATTATTTTTAAAATTGAAAGTCATAATCATCCATCTTATATAGAGCCTTATCAAGGTGCAGCTACTGGTGTTGGAGGAATTCTACGAGATGTATTTACAATGGGAGCAAGGCCAATTGCACTTTTAAATTCAATTCATTTTGGCTCACCTAATCATTTCAAAACTAAGAGTTTACTTAATGGAGTAGTATCGGGGATTGGTGGTTACGGAAATTGTATTGGAATTCCAACCGTGGCAGGAGAAACTAAATTCAATGATACTTACAATGAAAATATTTTAGTTAACGCTATGGCGGTAGGTCATGCTAAAAAAAATAAAATTTTTTATTCAAAGGCAAAAGGAAATAATAAATCTGTTGTTTATGTTGGTTCTAAAACAGGCAGAGACGGTATTCATGGAGCGTCAATGGCTTCAGCAGAATTTGATGAAAATTCTGAAGATAAGAAACCAACTGTTCAAGTTGGTGATCCATTTACCGAAAAGTTACTTATGGAAGCTTGTTTAGAACTCATGAAAGACAATTCAATTATATCTATTCAAGATATGGGAGCAGCCGGTCTTACATCTTCCAGCGTCGAAATGGCCTCTAAAGGAGATTTAGGTATAGAACTAAATTTAGAGAAGGTTCCGTGTAGAGAAGAAAATATGACACCTTACGAAATGATGCTTTCAGAAAGTCAAGAAAGGATGCTGATCATTCTTGAAGATGGTAAAGAAAAATATGCTAAAAGCATATTTGAAAAATGGGATTTAGATTTTGTTGTTATTGGAAAAACAACTAATACAAATAAATTAACATTAAAGTTTAATTCTGAGACTGTAGGTGAAATTCCTATAGACGCGTTAGCGTCAAAAGCTCCAATTTATGATAGAAAATGGAACAAGAAAAAAATATCAAATAAGAGGATAAAAATTAAAAATTTAAAAAAAATCAAAATATTAGACTCTTTAATAAAAATTTTATCGTCCCCTAATCATTCTAATAAAAAATGGATTACCAATCAATTTGATCAAATGGTGATGTGCGATACTGTTCAAAAATCTGGTTCTGATGCTGCAATAATTAGAATACACGGTAGAGAAAAGGCTATAGCTGTAGCGGTAGATTCTTCCGCAAATTACTGTAAGTCCCACCCGATAACAGGAGGCAAACAAATAGTTTGTGAAAACTGGAGAAACTTAATTTCTGTTGGGGCTAAACCTTTAGCTATTACAAATTGTTTAAATTTTGGAAATCCTGAAAATCCAGAAATTATGGGAGAATTTGCTGAATGTTTGATGGGTATTAAAGAGTCATGCGAATATTTAGATTATCCTGTAGTTTCAGGAAATGTTTCTTTCTACAATGGTACAAATAAAAAGAATATTTCTCCAACACCTGTAATTGGTGGTGTTGGTTTAATACGTCAATTTAAAAAGCCAATGAACCATCATTTTAAAAAGGAAAATAGTATAATTATTACCGTAGGCAAAACCTTCGGACACTTGGAGCAAAGCGCCTTATATGAAGAAGTTTATTCAATTTCAGATGGCCGGCCACCTGAAGTAAATTTAATAAATGAAAAAAATAATGGTGAAGCTGTTTTAAATATTATTAACTCAGAATTAGTTAATTCTGTGCATGATATTTCAAGTGGAGGGATTTTAGTGGCTTTGGCTGAAATGTCCATGGAGTCCAATATTGGTGTTTTAATAAATAAACCTAAAAAGCTAACTAATCAATTTGAATATTTTTTTGGAGAAGATCAAAGCAGATATGTACTTGAAGTAGATCAAAATAATTTAAAGAATGTTGAAAAAATACTTAAAGAAAGCAATGTATTTTATGAGAATATAGGTGCGACCCAAAAGACCTTTTTTGAAATCAAAAAAGAAATAAAAATAAGCGTTAAAGAACTGTATAAAGCAAACAACCAATGGTATACTAACTATTAATGGCACTACCAATAAACGAAATTAAAGAATTAATAATTACTTCTATACCAGATGCGTCTATAGAAATAAAAGATTTAATGGGTGACAACAACCATTATGCAGCAATTATTAAATCTAAAATGTTTAATGGATTAAGTAAAATTGAGCAGCATAAATTAGTTTATAAATCCTTAAAAGGTAAAATGGGTAACGAACTTCATGCTCTATCTATAACAACAGAGGAAAAATAATGGAAATAAATGAAAAAATAAAAGATTTAATTAGCAAAAATGATGTTTGTTTGTTTATGAAAGGAACCCCTGATGCTCCACAATGTGGTTTTTCGATGGCTGTTACAAACGTTCTAAAACATTTAAAGATAAATTTTAATGGCATCAATGTTTTGGAAGATGAAAAGTTACGACAAGGCATAAAAGATTTTAGTGATTGGCCTACTATTCCACAGTTATATGTAAAAGGTGAATTCGTTGGCGGTTGCGATATAGTTAAAGAAATGTTTGAAAAAGGTGAATTGAAAACTTTTCTAGAAAAAAAAGATATTATTTAAAATTTATTTATTATCTTGAGTAGTATTCAATTACTAAGCTTGGCTCCATAACAACTGGATAAGGAACCTCTGAAAATTTTGGTAGTCTTACAAGTTTAGCTGTTTTATTTTTATCATCAAGTTGTATATATTCTGGGACATCTCTTTCCTTGCTTTGTAAAGCTCCATCTATAATTGTAAGTTTTTTTGATTTTTCCCGAACTTCAATTAAATCTGTGTCTTTTACTAAGTAACTTGAGATATTAACTCTTTTTTTATTAACTTTAATATGACCGTGATTTATCATTTGTCTCGCTGAAAAAACAGTTGGAGCAAACTTTGCTCTATAAATAACTGTATCTAACCTGCTTTCAAGCAATGCAATTAAATTTTCTGTAGTATCACCTTTTTTAGCTAACGCTTTTCTATATGTATTTCTAAATTGTCTTTCATTTATATTTCCATAATAAGCTTTGAGTTTTTGTTTCGCTTGTAATTGGATACCATAATCTGTGGGCTTGCCTTTTTTATTTTGACCATGTTGTCCTGGAGGGTATGCTCTTGAGTTAAAGGGACTTTTTGGACGACCCCATAAATTAGCTTTTAACCTTCGATCAACTTTGTGTTTAGATTTTAGTCTTTTTGTCATATTTAATTGTTGAGTGTTTATAAGGCTTCAGGTGTAATTGTCAATTATGGTAAATATTTTTTTTACTTAAAGAGCTAATAATACTGGCTAAAATCCTTACTTCTTTATCATTAGGCTCCATTCTGTAAATTAGATTGTTGATATTCATTAACATTGAGTGTTTTTTTTCGGATGGAATAAAAAAACCTTTTTTTTCAAGCAGTTTTTTAAGGTGCAAAACTAGAGATGATATTCTGCTTTTTGAGGAAATTTTTATTTTTTTTACATCTCTTTCAAACTTATTAAAATTTGCTAACTTAAAAATTTCATAACATATTAAAGTTAAAGAATGGGATAAATTTAATGACTTAAATTTTTTTGATGTTGGAATCTGTAAAACAAAATTTGATAATGATAAATCGTCATTTGACAAACCAGATGCTTCGGGTCCAAACATGAAACCAAATTTTTCATTTTTTTTTGATTTTATTATCTTTAAAAATTGATTAATTGAAATATGTTTTTTGTTAATATCTCGTTTTCTTGCACTCAATGAAAAAACAATATTAAAATCTTTGATTGCATCTTGGGTATTTTTATAAATTTTAGCTTTTTTAATTATATCATATGCTCCTACAGAGGTGGCTTTTGCTTTGTTATTAGGCCAAGATTGTTTTGGCGAAACTATATGTAACTTTGAAAATCCAAAATTTTTTAAAGATCTAGCACAGGCACCTATATTTTCGCCAAGTTGCGGTTTGATTAGAATGAAACCAAACTTATTTTTCATTTAAGTTAGCAGGAGCTTTTTCTTTGTATAGTTTGTAATCCAAGCTGTCTATTAAAGCTTTAAATGAGGCTTCAATAATGTTTGGAGAAACTCCAACAGTAAACCAACTTATTCCTGTCTTATCAGTGCTTTCAATTAAAACTCGAGTGGTTGCTTCGGTACCTGTATTTAAAATTCTTACTTTATAATCTAATAATTTTAAATCTGAAAAAAAATTATAATATTTTTCAACTTTTTTAAAATTTGATCTAATGGCATTATCTAATGCATTGACAGGACCATTCCCTTCCCCATTGCATTCAATATTTTTTCCATCAATTAAAAAAACAACATTTGCCTTTGTTTTTATTATATCTGACTTAGCTACACTTACATTGTAGCTTTTAACTTTTAAATATTCAGGGACTTTTCCTAAAAGTCTGTTAGCCAATAATTCAAAGGAAGCATCTGCTCCATCATAGGAATATCCACTAAATTCTCTATCTTTAACTTCATCTAAGATTTTTTTAACTTTTGGATCTTTTGAGTCGATTTTAACACCGTATTTTTCTAATCGAGATAGAATGTTTGATCTACCAGCTTGATTAGAAACAATTATATTTCTATGGTTTCCAACCAACTTTGGATCAACATGTTCGTAGGTTTTTGGATCCTTTTGCACAGCAGATACATGTAGACCACCTTTATGAGAAAATGCAGATGCTCCTACGTAAGCCATATTCTTATTGGGTTTCCTGTTTAAAATTTCGTCTAATAGCCTTGAGCATTCTGTTAAGGAAGGCAATTTATCTTTTTGAATACTAATTTCATATTTATCACTAAATGTTTTTTTTAGAAAAAGTGTAGGTATTATTGACATCAAATTAGCATTACCACATCTTTCACCTAACCCATTAATTGTGCCTTGGATTTGTCTTGCGCCAGCTTCTACTGCTGCTAAAGAATTAGCTACTGCATTTTCCGTATCATTATGAGCATGAATTCCAAGATTTTTTCCTGGAACATTTTTGGACACTTTAGAAACTATTTCGCTTATTTCGTGCGGTAAAGTTCCTCCATTCGTATCACACAACACTACCCATCTAGCACCCGAGTCATAAGCTTGTTTAAGACAGTCTAATGCATAACTTGGATTTGCTTTATAGCCATCAAAAAAATGTTCTGCGTCGAACAAAAATTCTTTTTTATTTTTAACAAAGTGTTTCGTAGTCTCTTTTATATTTTCTAAATTTTCCTCATTTTTAATACCTAAAGCTACTTTCACATGAAAATCCCATGCTTTGCCTACAACACAAACAGCAGGTGAGTTCGCGTTCATTAAAGATGCTAATCCTGGATCGTTATCAGCACTTCTACCTGTCTTCTTAGTCATGCCAAAAGCAGTAAAAATACTTTTTTTTAATTTTGGTGGATTTGAAAAAAACTTAGTATCATTTGGGTTTGCCCCTGGCCAACCTCCTTCAATATAATCTATTCCGATATCTGATAAAACAGTTGCAATTTTATTTTTATCCTCGATTGAAAAATCAACACCTTCAGTTTGAGCGCCATCTCTAAGGGTGGTATCAAATATATAAATTTTATCTTTGCTCATTTCAATTTCCAAATTGTTTTATCTTGTTGATCTTCAATTACAATACCTTCTTCTAATAAATCCTTTCTTATTTGATCTGCTAGAGTAAAATTTCTATCTTTTTTTGCTCTAGATCTCTCAGCTATTTGCTTTAAAATATAATCCTCTGAAACTTTAATATTAGATTTTTTTTGATTTTCCCAATCTTCTTTACTAATATTAAACAAGCCTATTAACCTGCAAGCATTATTAAATAATGATTTGCTTTTTTTATCTCCTTCATTGGCGGCATTATATAATTCATGTATTTTAGCAATAAAGCCAGGCGTGTTTAAATCATCTAGTAGAGTTTCTGAAATGTCTAAAATATTTATATTTTTAGTTTCTTCATAAAGTTTGTACCATTTATCAATAGTGTTTTTTTGATTTTGTAACAGTTCATCATTCCAATCTAATGGCTGACTATAATGTGAGCTCAATAAAGCTAATCTCACGACTTGTCCGGAGTATTGTTTTACAGCGTCTGAAATTGTGATGATATTTCCTAAGGATTTAGACATTTTTTCTTTATTGAATGTAACAAAACCATTATGAACCCAATAATTAGCAAAATTTTCTGTCGAATTATTACTACAAGACTGAGCTATTTCATTTTCATGATGAGGAAAAATTAAGTCTAACCCTCCACCGTGAATATCAAAACTTTTTCCTAAATACTTTTCACTCATTACCGAACACTCTAAATGCCAACCTGGTCTACCTCGTCCCCATGGCGACTCCCAACCCGGATCATTATTTTCTGAAGGTTTCCATAAAACAAAATCCATTGGATTTTTTTTAAGATCGGAAATTTCTACCCTGCTTCCAGCTTTCAATTCTTCTAAATTTTTATTTGACAATTTTCCGTAATGTTTAAAGGAATTGATTGCAAAATAAACATGCCCTTTATTTTCATAAGCAAAACCTTTTTTTATTAAAGATGAAGACATTTCAATCATTTCTTTAATATGTTCAGTTGCTTTAGGTTCAATTGTAGGTTTTAAACAATTTAAACTTTTACAGTTTTCATGAAAAACTTTTGTAACTTCTTTTGTAATTTCATTGATACCTTTATTATTTTTTTTAGATGCTTCAATTATTTTATCATCTACATCTGTAATGTTTCTTACATAATTTACATTTAAGCCATAGATAGCTCTTAGGACTCTGAACAAAACATCAAATACAACAAGACTTCTAGCATTACCTACGTGGGGATTATCATAAACAGTTGGTCCACATGCATATAAAGAAATTTTACTTGCATTAATTGGCTTAAATATTTCTTTTTTTCTTGTTAAGGAATTTGTTAGTTGTAGGTTATTCATTAAATGTACAAACTGGAATAGGATTCATTTTGTGTAAATTTTTTTCTCTTATCTCCAAATATTTTTTATAATTAGGATCGTTTTTATTTTCCATAGCTTTTTCAAGATCTTCGTAAGTCATACCAAGTTGTTCAACATCATTTCTTCCATCATCCCATAAACCATCAGTTGGTGGTGTATTGATAATCTTTTCAGATACACCTAGATGTCTTCCGAGTTCCCAAACTTGTGTCTTAGTACAATCAGCTATGGGTGAAATATCAACTCCTCCATCCCCATATTTAGTATAAAATCCGACACCAAAATCTTCAACTTTATTCCCAGTCCCAACTACAATTCCAGAATTAGCGGCAGCAACTTGATATAAAGTTGCCATTCTTAATCTAGCTCTTGAGTTTGCATATCCATGCTCATTATCAAAATTATTTAAAACTTGAGAAAATGAATTAAAGATTTTATCCATCTCTAAAATGTGATGTTGCACATTTTTGTATTTATCTTTTAACCATTTAGCATGAATTAAGCTTAGATCGTGTTGAGATTTGATTTGGTTAATTGGCATCGTTAACACAATTGTTTTACGTCCAGTGTTTGCACATAATGTACTAACTACGGATGAGTCTATACCACCTGAAATACCAACAATTAGTGACTCGGGTTTATAAGAGGCCGAATCACAATAATTGCTAATCCAATCAGTTATTATATTTGCTCTTTTTTTTACGTCCATAATTAATACCAACCTCCTTTTTAAGGTTTAGTCTTAATAATTACAATAATTATTAAGACGCGGCTTGAATAATTTTTTTTGAATATTTAGAGTTTTTCTTGATTTCTTCAGAAATTAAGAAAGCTAGCTCTAAAGCTTGATCGGCATTTAGTCTTGGATCACAATGAGTTCTATATCTATTAGATAAGTCATTTTCTGATATTTTTTGGGCTCCACCAGTGCACTCTGTCACATCCTGGCCAGTCATTTCAATATGCAATCCCCCAGCATACGTTCCTTCTGCTTGATGAACTGCAAAAAAGTTTTTTACTTCTTTTAGAACACTATCGAAAGGTCTTGTTTTAAAACCAGTAGCTGCTTTTATAGTATTTCCATGCATGGGGTCACAAGACCATACAACATTTAATCCTTCTTTTTCTACTGCTTTAATTAATGTAGGAAGATATTTTTCTACATTGTCTGCTCCAAACCTAGAAATTAATGTCATTCTACCAGGTTCATTTTCTGGATTTAAAATATTGCAAAGTTTTATCAAATCATCAGTCTTTAAAGTTGGTCCACATTTTAGACCTAACGGATTTTTAATTCCTCTGCAAAACTCAACATGCGCTCCATCTGATTGTCTAGTTCTATCTCCAATCCAAACAAAATGAGCCGATGTATCGTGATATTCACCAGTTGTTGAGTCCACTCTTGTCATTGCTTCCTCAAAAGGTAAAAGCAGAGCTTCATGTGAAGTATAAAAATTTACTGTTCTTAGCCTTCTGTTATTGTCCGAATTAATACCGCAAGCTTCCATAAAAGCTAGAGCATCACTAATTTTATCTTCAATTTCTTTATACTTTCCTTTAGTTTTTTCTTTAATAAAACCTAAGTTCCATAAATGAACTTGCCTTAAATCAGCAAATCCTCCTTGAGAAAATGCTCTAAGTAAATTTAAAGTTGAAGCAGATTGAGAATAAGCTCTAAACAATCTTTTTGCATCTGGAATTCTAGCTTTTTCTGAAAATTCCATTCCATTTATATTATCACCTAAATAACTTGGTAGTTCTATACCATCTTTTTTTTCCATTGGTGAGCTTCTAGGTTTTGAAAATTGTCCAGCAATTCTTCCAACTTTTACTACAGGTACTGACGCGGAGGCTGTCATGACTAAAGACATTTGTAAAATTACTTTTAAAGTATCTCTTATGTTGTCCGGATGAAATTCTGCGAAGCTTTCTGCGCAGTCTCCGCCTTGTAATAAGAAAGCCTTACCTTTAACAACATCTGCTAAAGATTTTTTTAATGATCTTGTTTCACCAGCAAAAACAAGAGGCGGGTATTTTTTAACTTTACTTAATACCAACTCCAATTCTTTGTTGTCCTGATATACAGGCAAGTGTTTAGCTGGAAATTTTGTCCAACTATTTAAATTCCATTTTTTCATATTCAACCTATGATATATATAAGTTATAAAACTGATTTTTTAAAGACTTTAAAAAAAAAATTATTCTACAGTTACCGATTTTGCTAAATTTCTTGGTTTATCTATATCGCATCCTTTTAATAAGGCCACATGATAAGCCAATAATTGTATAGGTATAGTTAATAGTATTGGTGAAAGCATATTATCTAATAAAGGTACTTTAATACTAAATCTAATATTTTCATTTACTAATACTTTTTTTTGGTTAGTTATAAATAAAATTTTGCCACCTCTTGCTATTACTTCTTGCATGTTTGAAAGAGTCTTTTCAAAATACTTATCTTCAGGTGCGATTACGATCACTGGCAATCCCTCTTCGATCAAAGCTAGGGGTCCATGTTTCATTTCTCCGGCTGGATATCCTTCAGCATGTAAATACGATAACTCTTTTAATTTTAATGCTCCTTCTAGTGCGATAGGAAACGATAAACCTCTTCCTAAAAACATAGATCCTTTTGCATCAAGAAATTCTTTTGCCATTAGTTGTATGTTGCTTTCTATTTTTAAACTTTCCTTTATTGCATTGGGAATTAGCTTTAAATTTTTAAGATTATGTTGATAAGATTTGTCATCAATATCTTTTCTAGTATGCCCCAACTTTAAGCTAAGAATATAAAGAACTAGCATTTGACCTAGAAAAGCCTTCGTTGAAGCTACTCCTATCTCTGGACCAGCGTGAATTGGTAAAACCCAGTCTGAATTTCGGGCTATAGTACTTTCTACGGCATTTACAATGGAGCAAGTTTTAACATTATTTTTTTTACAAATATCAAGAGCGGCAGCAGTATCTGCAGTCTCTCCAGATTGAGAAATAAAAATATAAAGATTATTTTTATTAAATTTCAATTTTCTATACCTAAACTCAGAGGCAATATCTACTTCTACTTCTATTGTTGTCAGCTCTTCAATCCAATATTTGGCAACTAAACACGAATGGTAAGCTGTTCCGCAACCTATTAATATAATTTTATTGATTTTATTTGGTTCAATGGGAAAATTGTAAATATTTATATCCTGTTTTAAATTATCAATGTATTCTTTTATACAATTTTGTGCAGTTATAGGCTGTTCAAATATTTCCTTAGACATAAAATTTTTATAATCCCCTTTACTGCTAATATTCTCGTCATCTGATAAAAGATGAATTTTTTTATTAATTCTTTTTTTGTTTGCATCATAAAAATCAATTTTATCTTTAGTTAATAAACAAATATCTCCATCATCTAGATATGATATTTTATTTGTCATACTCTTAAGAGCATAAGAGTCTGAACCAAGAAAATTTTCGTTGTTTGCATAACCTACAGCTAAAGGACTTCCCCTACGTGCACCGATAATATAATTTTCAAAATTTTTAAAAATTATTCCTAAAGCAAAACTACCTTTTAACTGTTTGAGAGTTTTAATGACGGACTCAAGTGGATCATTATTTTTTAACAAATCTGTTATCATTAATGTTATTACTTCAGTATCTGTTTGAGACTTAAATTTTGACCCTTTTAATTCCAATTTTTTTTTTAATTCATCAGAATTTTCAATTATCCCATTATGTACAACTGAAACAATGTCTGATGAATGAGGATGAGCGTTTGTTTCGTTAGGAATGCCATGTGTGGCCCACCTAACATGTCCAATTCCTAAATTTCCATTCGAAGGACTGTTAAATAAAATTTTTTCCAATTCCTCTACTCTACCAGAGCATTTTTTTTCGATTATAGTATTTTGATGCAGAGTAGCTAAACCTGCAGAGTCATAACCTCTGTACTCTAATTTTTTTAAGGAGTTTATAATATTTATTGAAACCGGTTTATTGCTTGCTATTCCGATAATACCACACATTATTTTTTACCTTTTCTTTTGGATCGTTTGTAATTTTTTACCTCTATTTGTGATGATCTAGTTAAAGCTAAAGATTTTTTTTTAACATTTTTAGTAATTACTGATCCAGCCCCAATTATGCTTCCTGAGTCTAATTTTACCGGGGCAACTATTGAGGAGTTAGATCCAACAAAAACATTATCAGAAATTTTAGTTTTTGATTTTTTAAAACCATCATAGTTGCAAGTAATTGTTCCAGCTCCAATATTTGAGTTTTTTCCTATTGAGGTGTCACCGATATATGACAGATGATTCACCTTTGAATTAATATTTATATTTGCTTTTTTTGTTTCTACAAAGTTTCCTACTTTGGAATTATTCTTTAAAATAGTTCCAGGTCTTAACCTAGAATATGGGCCAACAACTACATTTTTTTCAATTTTAGATCCTTCAATATGAGTAAAGGATTTAATATAGGAATTATCTCCTATTTTTACTTTTGGTCCAAACACAACGTAAGGTTCAACCGTAACGTTTTTTCCGAAAGAAGTGTCTTTTGATAAAAAAATTGTTTCTGGAGCTATCAAATTCACCCCATTCTTTAATGCTTTATTTCTTAAGTGCTCTTGAGAAAGTCTATAAGAATTAGCTTTATTTAATTTATTATTTGTATTCATAGAAATTTTCTTTACATTAATATTGTAACTGAAATAAGTCACAAAATATTTCTTTTTAATACTTTTAAAAATGACTCAAATTTACACAATTCTTTTCGATTTAGATGGAACCTTGGTCAATACTGCACCAGATTTAATGGCTGCACACAATCATGTTATGAGAAAGTTTGGGCATACTGAAAAAAAATTAGCTGATATTAAGTCTTTAGCAGGTAAAGGAGCATGGATCATGATGCAAAGATCTTTTAAAGAGGAAATTAAAGACGAAAAAACTAAAAAAGAAATGACAAAAGAATTTATTGATTTTTACGCTAAGAATATTTCTAATATGAGTGAACCCTTAAAAGGAGTTTTGAAATTTTTAGAATGGGCAAAAAGTAAAGATATATCAATGGCGGTTTGTACTAACAAACAAGAAAAATTAGCTATTGATTTATTAAAGAAACTAAAAATGTATGAATATTTTGAATATGTTGCAGGTTCAGATACTTTTGCTTTTAACAAACCAGATCCAAGACATTTAACGGACGTTGTTGAAATAATTAATGGAAATTTAAAAAAAACAATAATGGTGGGAGATAGCGAAGTTGATGCGATGTCAGCTTATAATGCCAAATTACCATTTATTTTAGTAAAAGACGGATACACAGAAAAAACTGAAAAAGAAATTAAACATGATGAACTAATTTCAGACTTTGAAGGATTTGAAAAAATAATAGAAAAATATCTATGATAAATTTTGCTCTTTTTTCTGCATTAGCAACTTTTTATTTTACAATGTTTTTTACACCAGGTCCTAATAACGCCATGCTAACAGCTTCGGGGATGAAGTTTGGTTTTATAAGAACTTTACCTCACGCCTTAGGAATACCTTTGGGTCACATTGTGCAAATAGGGCTGACTTGTTTTGGGCTGGCAAATCTATTTCTTCTTTATCCTGGAATTCAATTTTATATGAAAATTTTATGCTTCTTGTATTTGATTTACTTAGGTTGGAAAATGATAGGTTCATTTAGCATGACGCAAAAAGAAACTGGAAGACCTTTAAGATTTTATGAAGCTTCATTGTTTCAATTTATAAATCCGAAAGCTTGGTCAATAGCTATAACAGTTGCTTCGGGTTTTTTTCCAAGTGAAGAAAATATTTTTATTGGAGTTGCTTTTGTTACTATTACTGCAGCAGTAATTTGTTTTCCAACAATTTGTCTTTGGGCTCTATTTGGAAGTGGATTAAGAAAATTTGTAGGAAATGTTAAAACAAAAAAAATAGTCGAATACTTGCTAGCCTTTTTATTGGTTTTAACAGGGATATTTATTCTATTTAAATAATAGCCTTTGATTTTTGCCTACCACTTTAATATAAACTTTTCACATGCATTTTACTAAAAAGAATAGTTCTGAAAAAAGATTAGATTTTGTAAAAAAATTACAATCAAAAAAACTTCTGAGATTTCCAGGTGCTTACAATCCATTATGTGCAAAATTAATTGCTGAAATCGGATTTGATGGTGTTTATATATCTGGAGGTGTTATGTCGAATGACTTAGGTCTACCTGATATAGGTCTAACAACTTTAGAACAAGTTAGTTATAGATCAGGCCAAATTTCTAGAGTTACTGATCTACCAACTATAGTTGATGCTGACACTGGCTTTAAAAACTGTGCAAAAACAATTAAAACTTTTGAAGATAAAGGTTTAGCTGGCTGTCATATTGAAGATCAAATAGCTGAAAAAAGATGTGGTCATTTAGATAATAAAGAACTTATTTCTCAAGAAGAAATGGTGAGTAAAATTAAAGAAAGTGTCAAAGCTAGGAAAGATAATAATTTTTTAATTATTGTCAGAACTGACGCGAATACGGTTGAAGGTATTAATAAAACGCTTGAACGTATCAAAGCTTATGAAAACGCTGGAGCAGATATGATTTTTCCTGAAGCCATGAAAGATGAAAGTGAGTTTGAAAAAGTTAGAAAAGTTTCCAAGGGTTTTTTATTAGCTAATATGACCGAATTTGGTAAATCAAAATTATTGGATAAAACTGAATTAGAAAATTTAGGATATAATTTGGTTATTTATCCTGTTACTTCACAAAGGTTAGCCATGAAAAATGTAGAAAATGGTTTAAAAATAATATTTAACGATGGGCACCAAAATAATATTATAGACAAAATGCAAACTAGAAAAAGGTTGTATGAGTTAGTAGAATATGAGAAGTACAATACGCCAGGAAAAAAAATTACAGATTTTTCTACAGAAGGACACGAATAATGAACGAAGAAATTAAAAAAGGGTTATTAGGTATTGTAGTAGATGAAACAACAATTTCTCATGTTGTTCCAGAACTAAGCACGCTCACATATAGGGGTTATACTGTTCAAGAATTATGCGACAAATGTGATTTTGAGGAAGTCGCATACTTAGTTTTACATGGTGAACTTCCAAATAAAAAACAGCTTAAAAAATTTATTAAAGATGAAAAAGCAGAAAGAAAGCTCTCTAAACAAATTTTAAACGATATTAAGAAAATGCCAAAAAATGCTCACCCAATGGATGTGATTAGAACGTGTGTAAGTCTTATGAGTTTAGAGGATAAAGACACTAGAGATAATTCCCCTAAAGCTAATATGAGAAAAGCTATGAGAATTTTTGCCAAAACTCCTACTGCTATAGCTGCTTACTTTAGATCTAGAAAAGGTAAAAAGATAATAGCACCAAGTAAAAAGCTCTCATTTGCAGAAAATTTTTTTAAAATGATGTTTGATAAAGTTCCAGACAAAGAAATAGTAAGAGCATTTGATATTTCTTTAATTCTTTATGCAGAACATAGTTTTAATGTATCTACTTTCACTGCTAGAACTATTACAAGCAGTTTATCTGACCTCCACGGAGCTATAACTGGAGCAATTGCATCGTTAAAAGGGCCGCTTCACGGTGGTGCAAACGAAGCTGTAATGCATATGATGAAAGAAATAGGAAAACCTGAAAAAGCAAAAAAATGGATTGAAAATGCTTTGTCCAAAAAAAAAGTAGTAATGGGATTTGGGCACAGAGTGTACAGAACTGGAGACTCAAGAGTTCCAACAATGAAGCATTACATGTTTAAAGTCGCCAAACTTCTTAAAAAAGAAAAATACACAAAAATGTATGAAATTTTAGAAAAAGTTATGTTAGAGAGAAAAAATATTCACCCTAATGTAGATTTTCCCTGTGGGCCTACTTATTACATGATGGGTATAGATATTGATTTTTATACGCCCATTTTTGTAATGTCTAGAATAACTGGCTGGTCAGCTCACATAATGGAACAACATAATTCTAATAAATTAATTAGACCACTTTCAAAATATAAAGGTGAGGAAGTAAGAGAAGTAATGCTTTTAAATCAAAGATAATGGTCTCTCTAACCAACGTTCTTCTGTTTTTAATTTTAGTTACATTAGCAACTTATACTTTTATGCCTTGGAAAGGTATTGGTAAAGAGTCTGGTTTAAAACTATACGGGCCGTGGTTAGTTTGGGCAATAATATTTGGAATAGTATTAGTTTTATTGAAATTTTTTAGTTTGATTAATTAAACTAAACTTTATCTTCCTTTAATATCTTCTTGAGGGATAATTTTTTGGGTTATTCTGTCCAAAACAATCGCTAATATTACAATGCCGGTTCCACCTATTACTGCCGCCCCAATATCAAGTCTTCCTAAAGCAACATATACAGTTAATCCTAGCCCTCCAGCTCCAATTAAAGCAGCTATTACAACCATTGATAAAGCTAACATAAGAGTTTGATTTACTCCTGCCATTATTGTTTTGAGTGCTAAGGGTATTTCAATTTTTCGTAATATTAAAAACCTGTTTAATCCTAAACTGGCTCCTGCTTCTTTAAACCCTTTTCCTACTTGTCTTATTCCAAGATTAGTTAAACGAACAATAGGAGGTAGGGCAAAAATAATTGTTGCTACAACGCCAGGTACCAAACCTACACCAAACAACATTACAACTGGAATTAAATAAACAAAACTTGGTATGGTTTGCATAACATCTAAAATAGGTCTTAAAATAGTTTCGAATACGATACTTCTCGACGCTGCAATGCCTAAGGGAATACCAATAATCATACAAAAAATTACAGCGGTAAAAATCATTGCCAAAGTCGTCATTGCCTCTTGCCATAAGTCAACCAGATCTATTGAAATCAAAGCTAGAGATGAAACTATTGCAAATTTAATTCCATTTGTTTTAAAAGCAAAATACGCAAATATTAAAATTACGATTGGAAAAGGAATAAAATTAAAAAGACTATCTAATCCGTTTAAAACAGCATCAATTGGTGCTGAAAGTTTTTTAAAGAGTGGTCGTTGCATAAACAACCACTCTTTAATATTTCTTTCAATCCACTCTGCTATCGGAATGTAAATTTCGTAGTCAGATGGTGCAACTTTTAAGTTCACTTAAACTTAGTTGTTACTTCAACCAACTATCGAAAGTACTCTGATTTGCTTTTATCCAAGCAGCAGCGTGTTTTCTAATAGCTCTTTCACTTTTTTCACCCGCGTTCATTTTCATGTTTTGGGCAGCAATATCAGATAAAGGAATTGATGCCTTTTTAAGCATTTTCGCAATATCTTTATTCGCTTTAAGGAAATCAGCATTAGCAGCTGGTCGTATATCGTCAGCTCCAAAACCCATATTTATTTTAGATTTTGTTGCATTCGGTACACTAACTTTTTTAGTTTGGCTGTAAGGAACTTCAATCCATACAACGTCAGAACCAAGTTTTAAAGCACCAACAGTCCAATTAGGTGTCCATGTATAAAATAATACAGGTTTTCCATTTTTATATTTAGCAACAACGTCCGCCATAGAAGCAGAGTAGTCTGCTTGCACTGGGTTGATAAAATCGCCTAAACCTAGTTCAGCAAAGTGTTTTGTAATTTGCTTTTCACAACCCCAGCCTGGAGGGCAAGCTACCATGTCTGCTTTACCATCGCCATTAGAGTCCCATGCTTTAGCGTTTGCTTTAATATCCATTACACTTTTGATTCCATACTTATCAGCTGATTTTTTATCAACTAGATAACCTTGTAATCCACCTTTTTTCATCACATAACCAACGGCCTTAACTTTTCCTTTGGCTTCTTTGATATAACTATCGTGTGTTCCAAACCAACCGTTAACCCATAAGTCTAAATCTCCTGCTGCTGCTGCAACATAAAACACTGAAGGTTTGATTGCTTTAGGCTCAGTTACAGTGTGTCCCATTTTTTCCAAAGCTTGTTTATATATTTCAGCTTGAAAATAACCAGTATCCCAGTTTGCTTTTGCCATTTTAACTTCTGCGGCATTAGCTGCACTCGAGATAGCTGTTGCGGTAAACAACGCAACTAATAATTTAAATAGTTTCATTTTCCCCCCTATGATTATTAATTAATAGTTAGCTAAAGCTAACATGTATAAAAGAATTATGTAACCGTGACTCAACTAAAAGGTGAATCTTTAAAATGTTAATAAAATCTAGGTTTTTTATGTAATTTTAAGCAAAAACTTCACCCCAAGTTCCTCGTGTAGAAGCTTTAGAATATTCTGTAGCTCTACCTTCAAAGAAATTCATGTGTTCAACACCATTAAGCATTGTGTCTAGCCATGTTAAAGGGTTCTTTTTAACATCATAAATTGGATCAAGGCCCAACTGTTCCAGCCTTCTGTTTCCAATAAATCTAATGTATTGCTTAATTTCATTTGCAGTTAAACCTTCTAAAGGACCCATTTGAAAAGCTAAATCAATAAATGCATCTTCGTGAGTTACAATAGTTTTGCAAGCATCAACTATCTCTTTTTTAAGCTTATCGTTCCAGATTTGAGGTTCTTCTTTAATAAAATCTCTAAACAATCTAATCATAGAATTACAATGCAACGTTTCGTCTCTGACCGACCAAGTAACAATTTGGCCCATCCCTTTCATTTTATTAAATCTAGGAAAGTTTAAGAGTATTGCAAAACTCGCAAATAACTGAAGACCTTCTGTAAATGCAGAAAATACAGCCATTGTCATTGCTATATTATGTTTTGATTTAACATCGAAACCCTGCATGTAATCATACTTATCTTTCATTTCCTTGTACTGTAAAAAAGCTGAGTATTCAGTTTCAGGCATTCCAATTGTATCTAAAAGATGTGAATAAGCAGCAATATGAACAGTTTCCATCGCAGCAAAAGCAGTCATCATCATTAAAACTTCTGTTGGTTTAAATACAGTAGTGTAATGCCTTAAGTAACAGTTGTTAACTTCCACATCAGCTTGAGTAAAAAATCTAAATATATGAGTTAATAAGTTTTTTTCCTCTTTTGTTAAATTTTTTTGCCAGTCTCTAACATCATCACCTAAAGGAACTTCTTCTGGTAACCAATGAATTCTTTGTTGAGTTAACCACGCATCATAACACCATGGATATCTAAAAGGTTTATAAACTGGGTTCTCAACAAGCAAACCCATTTTTTTTGGTTGAATTATTCCTGGCTTAACTTTTTCTGCTACTGACATGATAGACACTCCTCATAGTTATTATCTTTATTATTTGATTCATTCGATTTCGAATAAACATTTTTCGTCACATCTGTTGATGATCCTGCTGTTACATTTTCCGCTCTTTGAATAGATTTAGATCTGCAATAGTAAAGGCTTTTTAAACCTTTTTTCCATGCTTGAAAATGAATATCGTGAAGTTCTCTTTTATGAATATCTGCTGGCACAAAAACATTTATTGATTGTGCTTGAGAGATATGTGGGGTTCTATCTGCTCCTAATTCAACGATCCATCTTTGATCTATTTCAAATGCAGTTTTAAAAGTATCTTTCTCATCAGGTGTTAAAAAATCTAGATGGGAAACTGAGCCTTGATTGGTTGTAATCGTTGACCATATTTCATCAGTATCTTTATTGTGTTTTTGTAGAACTTTTTTAAGATATTTATTTCTTACATTGAAAGATCCAGATAAAGTTTTATGAGTAAAGCTGTTAGCTGCAATAGGCTCAATACCTGGCGAAGAACCACCACAAATTATTGAGATTGAAGCTGTAGGCGCTATCGCAGTTTTATTAGAAAATCTTTCTTTAATGCCATATTCCTCAGCATCGGGACATGCTCCTCTTTCTTCTGCGAGAGATTTTGAGGCTAAATCTACTTTTTCTTGAATATTTTTAAATATTTTTTTATTCCAAACTTTGCTCATAACTGATCCAAAAGGAATATTTTTTTGTTGAAAATAAGAATGC
>QCAW01000003.1 GCA_003281795.1 Pelagibacteraceae bacterium AG-345-F21 | reverse complement strand
AAAAAGTTCAAAGCAACCTTTTTGTGATGGTTCACACAATGGTTCTGAATTCGGACCTTTAACTTATAAAGCAGAACAGTCAAAAAAAGTTTTCTTCTGCACGTGTAAACAAACTAATGACCAGCCATTGTGCGATGGTTCACATAATAAAAAATAATTATGAATATAAAGTCTGTAGTTTTTGATGCTTACGGTACATTATTTGATGTGAATTCAGCTGCTGAAAAATGTAAAGATAAAATTGGAGATAGGTGGGAAGGGTTTGCAGACTTTTGGAGAACTACTCAATTAGAATATACTTGGCTAAGAAGTTTAATGAAAAAACATAAAGATTTTTGGAGTGTTACTGAAGATAGCTTAGATAAATCTATTAAAGTTTTTAACATAGATATTGCTATGAAAAATGAATTATTAAATTTATATAAAACGTTGTCACCTTATCCTGAAGTTAAACAAGTATTAAGTAATTTAAGAAAAAAAAATTATAAACTCTCTATACTTTCAAATGGAACCCCTGCTCTTTTAAAAGAATTAGTTAAAAGCAATGATTTAGAAAATATATTTGATGATCTTTTTTCAATAGAAGAAGTTGGTGTCTACAAACCGGACTCAAAGGTTTATGACATGCCGATTAAAAAATATCAGATTAAAAAAGAAGAGGTTGCTTTTTTAAGTGCAAACACTTGGGATGTATCAGGAGGTGGGAATTACGGCTATAATTCTATTTGGGTTAATAGAAATAAAGCTATTTTTGACAATCTTGATTACAAACCAAAAAATGAGGTTAGCAATTTAACGCAGCTACTTGATATAATTTAAGCATAGCGTATCTTCTAATCATGGTAACAATTGAAGTTAAAAAAATTGTAAAAGCTTTGAAAGCATCTGATGGTGCTGGGGTAAAATTAAAGAGAAGTATTGGAACTCCCGAAGCTGATTATGTTGATCCTTTTTTAATGCTGGATGAATTTGGTTCTGAAAATAAAGATGATTATTTGGCAGGGTTTCCTCCTCATCCACATCGAGGTATTGAAACTGTAACATATATGTTAAATGGTGAGTTCGAGCACGAGGATAGTACTGGGTCAAAAGGAAATATGGGTCCTGGAGATATACAATGGATGAAAACTGGTCGAGGTATAATTCATTCAGAAATGCCTGCAATGTCAGATGGAAAACTTTTAGGATTTCAATTATGGATTAATATGCCGTCAAGTATGAAAATGAATAAGCCTAAATATGAATATATTAAATCAGATCAAAAAACGAAGTTTGAAGATCAGGATAAAAAAATTAATTTAATCGCAGGAATATTTGAAAATGTTGAAGGGCCAGTCAAAGGTCATAATGTTGAGCCAATTTATTTTGATGTAGAATTAAATGAGAACAAGAAAGTTAATTTTACAGTTCCAGAAACACACAATTCATTTATATACTTGCTCAAAGGTGATCTTAAAATAGGATCAAAAAAACATGAAAATATTAGTGACTCAACTTTAATACTTTTAGAAAAAGGGTCTGATCTTGAGGTGTTAGCAAATAAAAAAAGTAAATTTTTATTTATTGCAGGGAAACCTATTGGTGAACCTATTGCGAGAGGTGGGCCTTTTGTTATGAATACCAAAGCTGAAATTCTTCAAGCCATTCAAGACTACAATAACGGAACATTTGCTAAATATTAAAAGTTAAAGTACGTTTCTAAAAATGCCAAAATCAATAATCATAAAAAAAAATGGTGGGCCTGAAGTACTAGAGCTTCAAGATATTGATGTAGGTTCTCCTGGACCAAATGAGATTAAAGTTACTAATCATGCAATTGGTTTAAATTATATTGATACATATCATAGATCAGGTTTATACCCAGTCCAACTTCCTAGCGGTATTGGTTTAGAAGCTGCAGGAAAAGTTGATGAAGTTGGATCAAATGTATCCGAATTTAATAAGGGAGATAATATTGCCTATGCTTCAGTTCCTTTGGGAGCTTACTCTCAGCAAAGAATAATACCTGCCAAAATAGCTGTTAAGGTTCCCGATGGTATTTCTCATGAGCTGGCTGCTACTTTAATGACCAAAGGTTTAACAACAAATTACTTAATTACTAAAACATATAATCTCAAAGCTGGAGAAACGGTTTTGTTTCACGCTGCTGCAGGTGGAGTAGGTCAAATCTTCGCTCAGTGGGCTAATAGCATTGGAGCAAAAGTAATTGGAACAGTTGGGTCAGATGAAAAAATAAAAATTGCTGAAGAAAATGGATATGAGAGCGTAATTAATTATACAAAGAATGACTTTGCGAAAGAAGTTATGAAAATAACAAATAACAAAGGTGTTTCGGCAGTATTTGACGGTGTGGGAAAAAATACTTTTCAAAAATCTTTGGAATGCCTTAAAATCAGAGGTATGATGGTTAGTTTCGGAAATGCATCAGGCCCATTGGATCCTGTAAATGTTCCAAAAGATATTCAACCAAAAGGTCTATACTTAACTAGACCCTCTATTGCACAATATTTTACAAATAGCAAAGATCTCCAAAACGGAGCTGATGCAATTTTTGAAAAAATAAAATTTGGTAAAATAAAAATTAGGATTTCAAAGAAGTATAAACTTGAGGAAGCTAAAGAAGCTCATGCTGATTTAGAAGCTAGAAAATTAACTGGACCAGCAATTCTTACTCCGTAATGAGTAATAAAATTATATCTCCTTGTATAAGCATATGTAAAACTGATCCTGTAACAGGTTATTGTTACGGCTGTGCAAGAACCAATGAGGAAAAAAAATCATGGAAAGACATAAATACAAATGATGCGTGGAAAAATAAAAACTTAGAAATCATTATTGCAAGAATGAAGGGGTGGCAATTGGATACTTTTAAAGAGTCATATCAACACAAAATTGAACAAGGTATCTCTCTTTTCAAAAAAAATAATTTAAAAAATAGCTAATTATAGATCTTTTTTCATCGAGTCCATGTCACTTAAATGAAATTTAAGCGCTTGATTTGAAAGCCTAATTTCTTGTAAGAATAAAAAGATTGAAATTATCATACATAAGCAGCAGGCTGCAAAATTTAATCTAGCAATATGTGTTGTGTTTAAGTAGAGCATTAATACCGTTGACATGTTAAAAAGAAAACCAAATGCCGCAAATCCCATCACATACTTTAACAAATTAGTTCTCTTATTTAAAACGTGTAACTGATTTTCCCACTCAGGCGGTACTTTTTTTTCAAATATATATTGATCATGAATTTGTCTTATTAAGGCGCTTAATGTATGAAATCTATTACTGTACATAGTCATCATTAAAGGGATGGCTGGAAACATAAGAGCAGCTACTGTGTAATCTATATCCATCGAATCAAATTGATTATGTAGATAGTGTTTGGTATTTACAAGTCATATTTCATGAAAGAATTAAAAATATTTATTAATTTAACAAGATTGAATAAACCGATTGGTTTTATGCTTTTATTTTGGCCCTGTTCATGGGGGTTAACCTATGCTTATAAATTTACTGATAGCGTTAATATATATCTATATTATTTATTTTTATTCTTTGCTGGATCAGTTTTAATGAGAAGCGCTGGTTGTATTTTCAATGATATAGTTGATAAAGATTTTGATAAAAAAGTACAAAGAACAAAGAAACGACCAATTGCGTCTGGTCAGATCTCAGTTAAACGATCAATTTTTTATATGATAATTTTATGCTTGTTGGCGTTTTTAATTTTAATACAATTTAATTTATTTACTATTTTTTTAGGATTGGGATCAATGTTTTTAGCTTTCTCATATCCTTTCATGAAAAGAATAACTTATTGGCCTCAATTATTTTTAGGATTGACTTTTAATTGGGGGCTTATTATGGGTTGGAGTGCATTAAATAACGCAATATCTTTAGAAATTGTTATCTTTTATATATCAGCCATATTTTGGACATTGGGCTATGACACAATTTATGGAGCTCAAGATATGACTGATGATGAAATTATTGGAATAAAGTCTACTTCAATCAAATTTAAAAATAACATGAAATTATTTATTGGTTTAAGTTACTTTTTTTCTTCTGCTTTATTAATATATTTATTTTTAAGTAAGATAAGTTTGAATTTTTTTACAGTTTTTTTATCAATGTTTATTTTTACTTTGGCATACCAAATTAAAAATTTTAATGAAAAGAAAGTTAAAAATTGTTTATCTTTATTCAAATTAAATAATTTATCAGGTCTTTTTTTATTTTTGAGTATTTTATCTATAGATTTATAAATATGAAATTTAAGGAACTTAAATTAATTTTATCTCGCTTATATAGAGAATATATAAATAAACATTTAAGTAAAATTTTACTAGCATTAGTATTGTCTATAATTGTTGCTGGAAGCACTTCAGCTATTGCATGGTTATTGGATCCGGCAGTTAAAAAAGTTTTTATTGATCAAAACACTACTTTAGCTTGGTTAATTCCTCTGGCAATAATATTTGCTTTTTCCGCAAAAGGTCTTTCCTTATACTTTGCTAGAATTAATATTATTAGAGTGGGACAAGAAATTGCAGGAACAATTCAAAAACAAATAGCTGATAATATTTTAAAATCTGATATTGAAACTCTCGACGGAAGACATTCAGGTCAATATATTTCTAACGTAATGTTTGATGCAGTTCGCGTTCAACAATTAGTAAGCACTGGTGTTCTTAATTTAATGAAAGACAGTTTTTCTGTTATAGCATTGGTTTCTTTGATGTTCTACCAAAATTGGAAGTTAGCTTTATTTGCAATGTTAATGATGCCATTAGCTGCCGGATTAGCTAGAAGTTTGGGTAAAAGAATTGGTAAGGCAGTTGGGCAAGCAGGGGAATTTTCAGCAAAATTGACCTCTTTTCTCTCTGAAATCTTTAAGGGATCAAAAATGATAAGAATTTACCAAAGAGAAGAAGATGAAAAGAAAAATGCTGACAAATTTATTGACGATTTAGTTGAAAAAAATATCAAGATTTTGGGAGTTCAAATAAGAGCAACTCCAATAATGGAAATTTTAACTGGTATAATGATTGCGGGATTTATTTTTTTCTCAGGAAAATTAATTGTTGCTGGCGAATTAACTGTAAATAGTTTTTTTTCTTTTTTAGCTGCAATGATGCTCTCATACCAACCCATAAGGTCTTTAGCGACTATAAATATGATAGCCTACGAAGGTGCAGCTGCATTTAAGAGAATTACATCAATAATCGATGCTCCAATAAAAATTAAAAATGAAAATATTTTACCTAATCTAAAACTTAAAAACTGCGATATTGTATTTAATAACGTTGGATTTAAATATAGCTCAAATAAGATTCCCGCGGTTGAAGATATAAATATTAATATAAAAGGCGGGACAATGGTTGCTTTTGTGGGTCAAAGTGGAGCTGGTAAAACTACAATAATGAACCTTTTACCAAGATTTTATGATCCACAAAAAGGAAGTATTACCATAGATAACCAAATTATTAATAAAGTTTCATTAGACTCATTAAGAAAAAATATCTCTTTAGTAAGTCAAGATGTAATCTTATTTGATGACACGATTGAAAAAAATATTTCTTATGCCAATCCAGATGCAAGTCAAAATGATATTATAGAGGCATGTAAATTTGCAGCAGCTGACGAATTTATAGAAAAATTACCCTCAAAATATCAGACAGTTATAGGTGAAAATGGTTTAAGATTATCTGGTGGACAAAAACAGAGAGTTTCAATTGCTAGAGCAGTTTTAAAAAAATCACCAATTATTCTTTTAGATGAAGCGACATCTTCCTTAGATGCCGATGCAGAGGAAATTGTTCAAAATGCAATTATTAATCTAACCAAAAATAAAACAACTATAGTAATAGCACATAGACTTTCAACTATACATAAGGCTAATAAAATATTTGTATTTAAAAGTGGTAACATTATTGAGTCAGGAAATCATGAATATTTAATTGATAATTGTAAAGAATATAAATCTTTATATGAAAAACAATTAAGATAGAAAATGTTTTTTTTTTATAAATTTCTCACATTTTTTTTATACCCTTTTTTTATAATATTTATTTATGTAAGAAAATTAAATCAAAAAGAGGATGAAGTTAGATATAAAGAAAAAATTTTTTCTAAATTTTTTAGAATAAATAGAAATTATAAAAAAAAACTAATTTGGCTTCATGCTGCTAGTATAGGAGAAGTTCAGAGCATATTTCCGGTGATAGAAAAGCTTAAAGATACTGATAAAAATTTAGAATTTCTTATAACTACTATTACACTAAGTTCTGGGAAATTAGTTGAAAGTAAATATAAACTAGATAATCATGTAAGCCATAGATACTTTCCTTTAGACGTAAAATTTTTAATTAAAACTTTTTTGGATAAATGGAAGCCCAATTTAGTTTTATTTGTTGACTCTGAAATTTGGCCCAATTTAATATTTGAAATTAAAAAAAGAAAAATTCCGTCAGTTCTTATAAACGGAAGAATAACAAATAAATCTTTTTCTAGATGGAGTCTTATACCAAGATTTGCAAAAAATATTTTTAATACTTTTGACTTGTGTTTACCCTCAAGTCAAACTTCAAAAAATTATTTAGATCAGTTAAATGCAAAAAATATTAAATTTATAGGAAATATAAAATTAGCCGGTAAAATTAATATCGATAAATTTAAAAGTAAAAATGAAAATTTTTTTAATAAAAACACAATTTGGGGCGCTGTAAGCACTCATAAAGGTGAAGAGATTTTTTGCTTAAAAACTCATAAACTTTTGAAAAAAGAATTTAATAATATTAAAACAATAATTATTCCCCGACATATAAATAGATCAAATGAAATAAAGTTATTATGTGACGATCAAAATTTCATATCCCAAATATTAAATAAAAATGAAATTATCGAAGATAAAACACAAGTGGTAATAGTAAATTCATTTGGAGTTATTCATGAATTTCTAAAATATTTTAATAGTGTTTTTATGGGAAAATCTATTCTTCAAAATTTAAAAAATGAAAGTGGACAAAATCCAATTGAAGCTGCTAAACTAGGCTGCAAAGTATATCATGGACCTTTCGTAGTTAATTTCAAAGAAATCTACAAATTGTTAAATTCATACAAAATTACTGAAGAAATTAAAAATGAAAAAGAATTATCAGAAAAATTATCTAAAGATTTTAAAAATATAATTTCAAACAACAACCAAACTAATAAAAAAATTAATGATTTAGGAAAAGAAATATTAGATAATAGTATAAAAGAAATAAAAAAACTTTTATAATGAAAATTTTTAAACCTAAATTTTGGCAAAAAAAATTTAGTATTTATTCTATTCTACTTTGGCCAATCTCAATCTTATATCTAATGTTATTTTATTTGAAGAAACAAATTACTCATACATCGAGTTATACTATGCCTATTATTTGTGTGGGAAATATTTACGTTGGAGGAACAGGAAAAACCCCTCTTTCAATGCTGATTGCAAATGAATTAAAAAATAAAAAAAAGCCTGTAATTATTAAAAAATTTTATAAAGAACATAAAGATGAACACGAATTAATAAAAAGTAATAAAATACCTTTAATATTAAATAATACTAGAAAATCAGCTATTAAAAAAGCTGAAAAAGATAATTTTGATTTCGTTATTCTAGATGATGGATTTCAAGATTTTTCAATTAATAAGAACATAAACATTATTTGCTTTAACGAAAATCAATTAATCGGGAATGGAATGCTTTTACCCTCAGGACCGCTAAGAGAAAAAATAAGTTCCTTAAAAAGAGCTCAAATAATAGTAATTAATGGAAATAAAAATAAAGAATTTGAAGAAAAAATTCTTTTTATATCTAACAACTTAAAGATTTTTTATTCAAAGTATATTCCTTCAAACATTAATTCTTTCACCAATAAAAAGCTTTTAGCATTCGCTGGTATTGGGGAACCAGAATTTTTTTTTAAAACATTAAAAAAAAATGATTTAGATGTAAAAAAAACTATCTCATTTCCAGATCATTATAATTATAAAGAAGATGAAATACGTGAAATATATGATTATGCAAAAAAAAATAATTTCACAGTGATTACAACTGAAAAAGATTTTCATAGAATTAAAAATTATAAAATTGGAAACATAGAATTTCTTAAATTAAAATTAGAAATACAAAACAAAGATAAATTAATAAAATATTTATTAAACAACTAATGATAAAAAAAATAAAATATTTTTTTCAAACTGCCTTAATATATCTTGCTTTTGTAATTATAAAATGTTTGGGATTAAAAATTAGTAGAATTATTTTTTCCTTTATTTTTAAAAATATTGGACCAATTTTTAAATCAAAAAAAATTACAAAAAAAAATTTGCAAATTTTTTCAAATCAGATATCTGAAAAAGAAACTAATATGATCATGATAGAGATGTGGTCTAATTATGGAAAAATATTTGTAGAATATATGTTCTTAAAAAAATTTAGGAATTATAATTCTCATATTGTAATTAAGGGTCAAAAGATTTTAGAAGATATTAAAAACTCAAATGAGCCTGTGATATTTATTTCAGGTCACTTTGCAAATTTTGAATTGATGTCTATGGAATTAACAAAACAAAATATCAAATTAGCAACTATTTATAGACCTTTAAATAATTTTTTTTTAAATCCATTGATGGAATACCTAAGAAAGAAATTTATATGTAAAGAACAAATAAAAAAAGGTCGTACCGGAGTAAAAGATGCGTTGGAATATATTAAAAAAAAACACAGCATTGCACTTATGATTGATCAACGTGTTAGTGAGGGAGAAAAAATTAAATTTTTTAATGTTGGTGCTTATACAACGACTATGCCTGCTCAATTAGCTTTAAAATTTAAATTAAAAATTGTTCCTATCTTTATTGAAAGAAAAATAGATAATTCTTTTGAAATGAAATTATTCGAACCAATTGAACCAACTCAATTTAAAGATAAATATGAAATCTCCAAAAGGTTAAATGAAGTATTGGAAAAAATGTTAATTAAAAATCCTAATCAGTGGATATGGACTCACAATAGATGGAAATTATAATTTTT
The DNA here is from genome assembly GCA_003281795.1 of Pelagibacteraceae bacterium AG-345-F21. Classification (GTDB taxonomy): domain Bacteria; phylum Pseudomonadota; class Alphaproteobacteria; order Pelagibacterales; family Pelagibacteraceae; genus Pelagilacustribacter. The sequence goes on along the minus strand of QCAW01000003.1, from coordinate 61,069 downwards.
TTTTCTTAAAATTCTTAAAACGTTTATTGGCTTCTACAGAAGAAAAATAAGGTTCTTGTAAATCAACATTCCAATAAGTTAGTTTAGCTAATGGGATTTCCTTACCTGAAACTGCACAAATTACGATCTCTCCTTCTTCAATTATGTTAAAGGAGTTATGTTTATAAAGAAGTTTAGCTTTTTTTTTATTCATCTATAAAATATATATAATATATCTTTTCATATGAATATTGCTTTAATAGGGAGTGGTGGTAGAGAACATGCACTTTGTTTAAATATATCGAAATCTAAGTTATGTAAAAATATAATCTGTATACCTGGAAATGCAGGTACTGCTAAAATAGCGACTAACATTGCCGTCGACTTTTTAAATTTTAAGAAATTGCTAAAGGTGCTTAGGTCAAACAAAATAGAATTAGTGATAGTTGGGCCAGAAGAACCTTTGGTAAAAGGCATCGTAGACTTCTTAAAGAAAAATAAAATTAGAGTTTTTGGGCCAAATAAATATGCAGCAAAGTTAGAAGGCTCTAAAGCTTTCATGAAAAATTTATGTAGGAAATATAAAATTCCAACTGCTCAGTTTAAAATATGTAAAAATAAAAGAGATGTAGAGAGTTTTATTTCAAAAAGTAAATTGCCTTTAGTTGTCAAAGCAGATGGGCTAGCCGCAGGTAAAGGGGTCACAATATGTAAATCAAAAAAGAGTGTTACGTCAATTTCAAATGAAATTTTCAAAGGTAAATTCAAATCATCAAAAAAATTAGTTCTTGAAGAGTTTTTAGAGGGAGAGGAATTAAGTTATTTTTTAATAATTGATAGGTTTGGATATAAATTTTTTGGCTCAGCTCAAGATCATAAACGGGTCGGAGAAAAAGAAACTGGACCTAACACTGGTGGTATGGGGGCCTATTCGCCGGCAACAATATTGAATAAAAAATTGGAAAGAAAAATAATAAAAAGAATTGTCGAACCAACTTTATCTGCTTTAAAAAAAGAAAAAAATCCTTATCAGGGTTTTTTATATGTTGGTTTAATGATTAAAGATAATGAGCCCTACTTAATAGAATATAACATAAGAATGGGAGACCCCGAATGCCAGGTAATAGTTCCAAGAATAAAAACTGACTTACTAAAAATATTAAATGAAGTAGCATCAAATAATTTAAATAAAATTAAAATTCAATGGAATAATATTAGCTGTATGACTATAGTTTTATGTTCAAAAGGATATCCGGGTAAATATCAAAAAAATAAAATTATAAAAAATTTACAAAAAATAAGATTTAAAAAAAACATATTTGTCTTTCATGCTGGAACTAAATTGCTTAATAATAATTTTTATTCAAATGGAGGAAGAGTTTTAAATATTACTGCTACAGGTAAGGTTTTTAAAAATTTAAGAAAAAATATCATCAAAACTATAAAAAAAATAAATTGGAAATTTGGATTTTTTAGACGAGACATAGGATGGAGAGTAATAAAAAATAAATGAGAGTTATAGGTGGTTATTTAAAAGGAAAATCTCTAAATTATTTAAAATCATCTACGACTAGACCTCTAAAAGACTTAGTAAAAGAAAGTATATTTAATGTATTAATTCATTCAAATTTATTTAATCTAAATATCAAAGACTCAAACGTGCTAGATCTATACTCTGGAATAGGATCTTTTGGATTAGAGTGCATATCAAGAGGGGCTAGTAATACCATATTTGTAGAGAGAGATAAAAATGCTTTAGGTGTTTTAGATAAAAATTTATTAAAACTTTCTGTAAAAGATAAAGCTATTGTTGTTCCTGAAGAAACAAACTATTATTTCAAACAAAAAATTCCTTTTAAATTTGATATTTTTTTTCTTGATCCGCCTTTCAAAGATGACGAATACATAGAAGATTTACAGATGATTTATGAAAAAAAGATTTTTAAAAAGAATCATATTGTTATAATTCATAGGGAAAAAAAATCTATTGATAACTTTAAAAAAATAATAAAACCTACCTTAGTCAAACATTACGGAAGATCAAAAATTATTTTTGGAAAATTTTAACTTAATAATTTTTTTGTACTTAGTTTGACTTGTTCAACTGCCGGCTGATTAAAAGGGTTTACCTTAGTTAATTTTCCAATTATGGCTGTTTCTAAAATAAAAAAAGAAAAAAGTTCTCCTAAGCTTTCCTCGTTTAAGCTGTTTATTTGGAATTCTCTATAAGGAATTTTATTTTTATTTAAAGATTTTATTAACGCATTTTTCTGAGCTATTTTTATTTCTGATATAGTTTTTTTATTTAGAAATTTTATTCTTTTATCTAAATTCGCTGTATTTATTTTATTTTTTTCAATTGAACTAGAGCTAAAAATATAAAATAATTTATCTTTCGGACCGTCTAAGTACAGTTGTAATAAACTATGATGATCTTTAGGTGCGTTAGAAATTAAGGGAAGAAAACCCCTTCCGTTTTTCCCTAGACTTTCAGCAACTAACTGCTGATTCCAATAAAGAAATTTTTCTAATTCTGGAATATAATTTAAATAAATTAAATTCTTGTACTTTTTTTTTAAAAGTAAATTTGCTAGTTTAATAGAGCCTTCTTTAAGAAATTTTTTATTTTTATCTTTTAAATGAAAATTAAGATTAGATCTTAATTTTTTTGTATTTAGGCCCATTAATAAAGCAGGGGCAATTCCAACTTCAGATAAAACTGAATATCTTCCTGTAATATATTTTTTATGCTCAATATGATAAAAATTCATTTTTTTTGCTATAACGTAAAGTGGGTTATCATTTTTTTCAGAAATTATTATTATATTTTTGGAATTTTTTTTAATTTTTTTTAATAAAAAGAAATTAAGTAAAGTTTCAATCGTGTAACCAGATTTAGATATAACAATAAACAAAGTTTGATTAATTTTTTTTAAGTTGTCAATTTTTTTTAAATTTTCACTATCAATATTATTAAAAAAAATAAAATTTTTTTTTACTTTATTTTTAAAAAAGTAATACATCGACTCTGCGCCTAGGATAGATCCCCCCATCCCAACAATTACAACGTCTTTATATTTTTGAAATTTTTTTAATTCTTTATTAGAGAAATTAAATTTAAATTTTTTGCTTAGTGTATGAAAAATATCTTTTCTCTTATCTAGATTTGATTTTATATTTTGAAATATAGAATTAAAATTTTTATTTAACTTAGAACTAAAGTTATTGTGAATATAATTTTTATAAATTATTCTTTTATTTTTCACTTGCCAATTTTATTCATTATTGATTTTTCAACGCTTGAACCACCTTGGGTATCTTCCGTGCTAGGACTTGTTGGTATATTTAAAATTTCATTAACTTTATTTTTACTCTTAATCTCACTTTTAGATCCAGGAGTTGGTAGTTCCCCAAACTTAGGTGGTAAAGTCAATGGCTGTCTTTTCTCTATTAAAAATTCATCAGTAGTTCTAACTTTCTCATTTCTCATAACCTTTCCAACATTCTCAAATGAACTACAAGATTGAAAGAAAATTGAGATTATTAAGAAAAATACAATTTTAATTTGTTTCATTTTTAATAAATATTTCTTTGCAAATAATAATTAATATTCCTATCGTTATAAATATATCTGCGATATTAAAAGTAAACCAGTGAAAGTTTTGATAATGTAAATCTATAAAATCTGGAACTGCAAAATAAGCTAATCTATCGTAAAAATTACCAATAGCTCCTCCCAATATTAAGCTAAAAAGTATTTTATCTACAAATGTGGATTTTACAATTATATAAATTATAAATAAAATTATAATAAATATCACAGCAGAGATTAAGTTATATATTAAATTTGTTTGTGAACTAAGAAGACCAAAACCTATTCCTGTATTCCATACTAAATTTAAGTTAACAAAATCATTAACGAAGATTTGAGAATTACTTAATTGATGATTAATAATCTTAATTTTTGTAATTCTATCAAAAATAAAGATAAATATTACAATTAATAAGCTTACAAGATTTTTAGTTTGTAAAAGATTAAATTTATCAATTTGTTTTAACATGGTTATAAAAGTTTCAAACAGCCTCTTTGCATCTAAGACATTCGTTATCTAAAATTTTCCAGCATCTTGGGCATTTATTCCCTTTTATTTTTTTAACTTTAATTGTTAATTCTTCTTTTTGTTCACTTTTTATCTTTGAAGCTTTTGAAGTAATAAAATATTCAGCTAAGTCAAGGTTTTCAAACAATTTAAAATTTTCTGAATCTGCTGTAATAGTTAATTCGGTTTCTAAACTTGATCCTATCTCTTTGCTAGCTCTTTTTTCCTCTATTGCTACATTAGCTAATTGCTTAATCTTAAAAAGTTTTTTCCATTTTAAATCCAATTTATCATCTTTCCAAGTATCAGGAATTTGAGGAAAATTATATTCATGAATAGAATTTTTATTTTTTTTAATTAATCCATAAATTTCTTCTGTTGTAAAAACTAATATTGGTGCATACCACTTTAACAAACAGTCTAATATAATATTTAAAACAATGATACATTCCTTTCTTTTCTTTGAATTTAAACTATCGCAATACAAAACGTCCTTTCGTATATCAAAATAAAAAGATGAAAGATCCAAGGTACAAAAATTTAATAATTCTTTATATAATTTATGGAAATTATAATTATTTAAATTTTCTGTCACAGATTTGCCTAAAGAAAAAATCTTATGTAAAATGTATTGTTCAAGTTCTTCAAATTTTTTAATCTCTATATTGTTAATAGATTGCGGCTCAAAATTGTCTTTTATATTGCCAAGTATAAACCTAAATGTATTTCTAATTTTTCTATAAGACTCTGCGTGTTGAGCAAGAATAGTTTTATCTATTCTTAAGTCTTCTGCGTAATCGGAAGAAGCTACCCAGGCTCTTAGTATGTCTGCACCGTAATTTTTTAATATTTCATCTGGTGAAATAACATTTCCTGTAGATTTTGACATCTTTAAACCTTTGCCATCAACCACAAACCCATGAGATAAAATACTCTCGAAAGGCGCTCTACCTCTAGTTCCACAAGACTCAAGTAGAGATGAATGAAACCAGCCTCTATGTTGATCAGATCCTTCTAAATACATGTCAGCTGGCCATTTCAAATCTTTTCTCTTCTCCAAGACAAAACTGTGAGTAGATCCGCTGTCAAACCAAACTTCAACGATATCATTAAGTTTTTCAAATTCATTTGAGTTGTAATCGTCACCTAAAAATTTTTTTGCATCATCGGTAAACCAACAATCTGAGCCCTCTTTTTCAAAAATTTCAGCTATATTATCAATTACCTTTTTGTCCCTTAAAGGCTCTTTAGTTTTTTTATTAATAAATATAGGCAAAGGTACTCCCCATACACGTTGCCTAGAAACGCACCAATCAGGTCTACCTTCAACCATTGAAAGCAGTCTATCTTTTCCCTTTTTAGGATAAAATTTAGTATTGTTAATAGCCTTAACTGCTATATTTCTAAGAGATTTTGTTTCCATAGAAATAAACCACTGTGGCGTCGCTCTATAAATTAGTGGAGCCTTTGATCTCCAAGAATGAGGATAACTATGTTGAAGCTTGTCATTTTTTAATAATTTATTTTCTTCTTTAAGCTTTTCGATAACTACTGGATCAGCTTTAAAAATATGGGTATTGGTAAAATATGGTATCTCTTTCGTATAAAGACCTGCATTATCAACTGTGTATTTAGATGAAATGTTATTTTTAAGACATAAATTAAAATCATCTGGACCATGACTAGGAGCGCAATGCACTATCCCTGTACCTTGTTCTAAATTTACGAAATCAGCATCTAACATAGGTACATCATAATTAAAACTCATTTTTAAAAATGGATGACTGCAAATTGTACCTATAAATTCTGAACCTTTAAAAGTTTTTATAACCTTGTGACTTTTAATTTCACAAGATTTAATAATTGAGTCGATTAATTTTGAAGCAACTACTATTTTTTTATCTTTAAAATTTTCTAAAGTATCAATCTCAATTAATGAATATTCAATATCCTTGTTAAATGCTAGAGCTTTATTAGCAGGAATAGTCCAAGGAGTCGTTGTCCAAATAATTATATTGGCATCTTTGAGAAAAATTTTTTTTGTATCTTTTACTTTAAAAGCAACAAAAATTGTTTGGGAGGTATGATCTAAATATTCAACTTCAGCATCCGCTAAAGCAGTTTTTTCCACTGTTGACCATAAGACAGGCTTGAAACCTTGGTAAAGACTTCCGTCTAAAAGAAATTTACCAAGTTCTCTAATAATTTGAGCCTCGGCATCATTACTCATCGTTGAATAATAGTTTTCAAAATCCCCTACTACGCCAAGTCTTTTAAATTCTTTTATATGAACTTGAATCCATTTTTTAGCAAATTCTCTACATTCCTGTCTAAAATCTTTAATAGGAACTTCATCTTTGTTTTTTTTCTTTTTTTTATATTGTTCTTCGATCTTCCATTCAATTGGTAGACCATGACAGTCCCAACCTGGAACATAAACTGAGTCTTTTCCATTCATTTGATGAAAACGTATTATTATATCCTTTAGAATTTTGTTAAGAGCGGTTCCCATATGAATATGACCGTTCGCATATGGTGGGCCATCATGTAATATAAACTTTTCTTTATTTTTAGAATTTTTTCTTAATTTTTCAAATATGTTATTCTTATCCCATTGTTCTAAAATTAAAGGCTCTTTTGTTGGCAAACTAGCTTTCATTGAGAAAGATGTTTTAGGGAGATGTAAATTGTCTTTAGTCATTTTTTTGCTTTAATTATATCAATCTTGATTTGTTTTTTTAATGTTTCAAAGTCTTTAAATTTTTTTTCGGGTCTTATAAACTTTTTAAAATTAACACTTATTTCTTTATTATATAAATCCTTATTAATTCCAAATATATTTACTTCTAAAAGTAAATTTTGGCCATTAAATGTTGGTCGATAACCTATATTTGCTATACCTCTTCTTTTTAAATTTCCTATTTCTACCAGTACTGAATATACGCCCAACCTAGGTAAAATATAATTATTTAATTTAAGATTACACGTTGGAAACCCAATTTTTCTCCCTCTCTTTGATCCTTTAATAATTTTTCCATTAATACTCCACAATCTGTTCAGTAACTTATTAGCTTCATTTATTTTACCTAATGAAATCTTTTTTCTAATTAATGTAGAAGAAATGGTCTTTTTAAATTTTTTAAAAGGAGAAGTTATTAAAGTTTTGTACCCATAAATACTTTCATATTTTTTTAATGTAAAAATATTTCCTTTCCGTTTGTTTCCAAATTTAAAATTTTTACTAACATAAATAAATTTTGATTTTGTTTTTTTAAATATAACTTTCTTTATAAATTGCTCAGGGGTTAATTTAGAAAAAGATCTATTAAATTTTATTGTAATTATAAAATCTAAATTAAATTTTCTTAATTGATCTTTTTTTTGTTCAAAAGAATTAATTCTATGATTCTTTATTTTTGGATTAAAGAAGACAACTGGTATTGGCTCGAAGGTAATTATGCCAACTTTTAATTTATTTTTTTTAGCTTTTTTTTTTGCTTCTTTTAAAACTTTTTGATGACCTAAATGTATGCCATCAAAATTACCTATAGCAATAACGGAATTTTTATGTTTTTTTTTAATTTCTAAATTTTTATATACTTTCATTTCACCAAGTAAGCTCAGATTGAAAATAATTTGGTTTTACTTTATATTGTTTTACCAGTTCTGGTAAATCTGCATCTTCTTTAAATTCATCTCTATGTACTCCACCAGTTATAAAAATAGAGTCTATATTTAAATTATTTGCACCTTTAATATCTGTTCTAAGATTATCTCCTACAGCTAATACTTTTTCTTTGTTATTAAAACACATACTATAAATTTCTTTATGTGGCTTTCCAAAGTATATAACTTCTCCACCCAATGATTCAAATATCTGAGCGATTGACCCTGCGCAATACTCCTCTTTTACACCTCTATGAACAGTAAGATCAGGATTGGTACATATAAACTTTTTGTTAATATATTTTTTCAAGAAATGTTTGTAAAAATTTAAATCATCTTCGTGATCATCAAAAAGTCCAGTGCATAATATAAAGTCACCGTTTTCTAAATTAGTTTTATTTTCTCTTACTTTAAAAAAAACTGACTCATCTCTTGAAGGACCTAAATGAAAAAATAGTTTGCCAAATCTATTTTCGTTAATTGCATACATAGCTGCTTCTCCGGAGGTGACTATATTTTTTAAATATTTATCTGCTAATTTCATGCTTTTAAGATAGTTTCTTACTTTTTCGCTAGGACGAGGTGCATTTGATAAGAATACAATTTTTTTTGATTTTTTTGAAAGATTATTAAGTACATTAATGGCACTTCTTTTTAGAGAGATACCGTTATGTATAACTCCCCACAAATCAATTACAAAAGTATCGTAATTTTTATAAATTCCCGACAAGTGTTCCAATTTTTTCAATTTTTATTACCTTATTTAGATTTATAAGAAATCTAGCCATAAAATACAGTGTTTTGGCCCTTTTTTTAGTGTTAATAACCCTTGAAATTTTCTTAAAACACACCATATCAGGCTTACATAAAATTTATAGGAGAATAATTATGAAATTTAGACCTTTGCACGATCGAGTGCTAATTAAAGTGTTAGATAGCGATGAAAAAACAGCTGGAGGAATAATTATCCCAGATACAGCAAAAGAAAAACCTCAGGAAGGTGAGGTAGTCGCAGTTGGCCCTGGAGCTAAAACTGAAGGAGGAAAAACATTGTCTATGGACGTAAAAACAGGTGACATTGTCCTTTTTGGTAAATGGTCAGGAACAGAAATAAAAATTGAGGGTAAAGAATATAGCATTATGAAAGAGTCAGACATAATGGGAATTTCAAAATCAAAAAAATAAATCTAAGGGAGAATTAAAATGGCAAAAATAATTAAATTTGATACTGAAGCAAGATCAAGAATGCTTAAAGGAGTAAACACGCTTGCTAATGCAGTTAGAGTAACATTGGGTCCAAAAGGAAGAAACGTTGTAATGGACAAATCTTATGGAGCTCCAAAAATTACTAAGGATGGAGTTTCTGTTGCAAAAGAGATAGAGCTTGATGATAAATTTGAAAATATGGGTGCTCAAATGGTGAAAGAAGTTGCAAGTAAAACAAATGACAACGCAGGTGATGGAACTACAACAGCAACTATCTTGGCACAAGCAATTGTTACGGAAGGATTAAAATATGTAACAGCAGGAATGAATCCGATGGATATTAAAAGAGGAATCGATAAAGCTGTAGAACATGTAATTGGAAAACTTAAAACATCCTCAAAAAAAGTAAAAGCTAACGAAGAAGTTGCTCAAGTAGGAACTATTTCTGCTAATGGAGAAAAATCGATTGGTGATATGATTTCTAAAGCAATGCAAAAAGTTGGAAATGAAGGTGTAATAACTGTTGAAGAAGCAAAAGGAGTAGAAACAGAACTAGATGTAGTTGAAGGTATGCAATTCGACAGGGGCTACCTATCTCCCTATTTTGTTACAAATGCAGAAAAAATGGTAACTGAATTGGATAATCCTCTTGTTCTTTTAGTCGAAAAAAAACTAACAAACTTGCAACCAATGGTTCCACTTTTAGAGTCTGTTGTACAAGCTAACAGACCTTTGATGATTATTTCTGAAGATGTAGAAGGCGAAGCTCTAGCTACCTTAGTAGTAAATAAATTAAGAGGGGGTTTAAAAGTTGTAGCTGTTAAAGCACCTGGATTTGGAGATAGAAGAAAATCAATGCTTGAGGATATTGCTATTTTAACTGGTGGACAAGTAATCTCCGAAGACATTGGCATAAAGTTAGAAAACGTCAAAATAAATGACTTAGGTTCTTGTAAAAAAGTTAAAATTGATAAAGAAAATAGTACTTTAGTCGCTGGTGAAGGTAAAAAGTCTGACATTGAAGCTAGATGTAACCAAATAAGATCAGAAATTAACGAAACAACATCTGATTATGACAAAGAAAAACTTCAAGAAAGATTAGCTAAACTTGCTGGTGGAGTTGCCGTTATAAAAGTTGGTGGAGCTACAGAAGTTGAGGTCAAAGAGCGAAAAGATAGAGTTGAAGATGCTCTTAATGCTACAAGGGCAGCTGTTGAAGAAGGAGTTGTAATAGGTGGAGGTTGTGCTTTACTTTACGCTTCTCAAGATCTTGATGCTATAAAAGTTAAAGGTGATGACCAAAAGGCTGGAGTAGATATTGTAAAAAAAGCTTTACAATCACCTATTAGACAAATTACCGCTAATGCAGGTGTTGATGGATCTGTTGTAGTAGGCAAGCTTTTAGAGGGTAAAAAATCCTCTCAAGGATATGATGCTCAGAACGAAGAGTATGTAGATATGTTTGCAAAAGGAATTATTGATCCTACAAAAGTAGTAAGATCAGCACTACAAGATGCGGCTTCAATTGCAGGATTACTAATTACAACTGAAGCAATGATAGCAGATAAACCAGAAGAAAAAGACGCTAGCCCAGCAATGCCTCCTATGGGTGGTGGTATGGGTGGTATGGGTGGAATGGGTGGAATGGGAATGTAATTTTACTCAACCCAATGAATTTAAAAAAGGCTGCAAATTTGCAGCCTTTTTTTTTGCAACAAACAAACACGCTGTTGAATTTAAAATCTGCCCATCTTTTAAAACTCTTAAATTATTATCAGCTAAAGTTTTTCCAGTAGAAGTTATATCAGTAATAATTTCTGAAGATCCTATAAAAGGATAGGTCTCTGTAGCACCTAGACTAGGTATTAACTTATATTGAGTAACACCTTTAGAAATTAAAAAATCATTAGTTAGATTTGGATATTTTGTTGCAACTCTTAATCTAGAATTTCGTTTTGATCTTATATCAAATGATACTTCTTCTAAATCTGCGATTGTTTGAACATCTATCCAATCATCTGGTACAGCTACAACTAAATTTGCCTTTCCAAAATTGAGCTTATGTCTAATATTAATCTTATCGCTTAAATTTTTTGCTGACTCATTAAGAAGATCTAAACCTGATATGCCTATATCTAAAGTTCCATCCCCTAGTCTTTGAATAATTTCTTTAGCATGTAAATAAATAATTTTTATATTCGGTTTATTTTCAACAGAAGCAAAATAATTTCTTTCTTTGTTGCTCTGAAGTATTTTTAAACCACTATCTTTAAAAAAACTGTTTGCTTTATCTTTTAAACGTCCTTTGCTCGGTATTCCTATGGTGATTATATTGTTCATAAATTATTTAAATTAATTGCAGCTCCTACAGCTTGTATATTTTTTTTTGCCCCTAAACTTTTTAGTAAATCATCATACCTACCGCCTCTGGCAATTTCTTTTTTGTTTGCAAAAACTTCAAATACTATTCCAGTATAATATTCTAAATCTCTTCCAAAATCTGAAATAAATTTTACTTCTTGGTTTAATTTTTTTAAATTTTTAATAGATTTTAAATCTTTAAAAATATTTTTTTTAAGATTATATTTTTTAGAAAAATATGATAATTTCTTATCTAATTGAGACAACTTACAATTAATTTTTAGAAATGATCTTATAATTTTCACAATTTGCTTACCTTCATTAAATGATCTAGGATCTTTTATTTTTTTATCAAATCTTTTTAAAATTTCCGAAATCGATCGTCCTGCAACAATTTTGGTTTGATCCATTTTTTTCATTTCAAAAAACCTTTTTTTATCTGTATCAAATGATACTAGATCAATATCTGAATTTTTTTCTAATCTTTTTAAAAGCTCGTCAAAATATTTAGGCTTCCAAAAATGTCTTATTAATCTTAACCTCCATCTTTCTGGCATATCAAGAGAATTGATCAAACTTTTAAATAAACTTATGTCTCCAACTTTAATCTGAATTTTCGTATTTTTAATTTTTTTTGCTAAATTAAGAATAGTATTAATAACCTTGAAATCATCTTGAACTTGATTTTTTGAACCAAAAATTTCAATGCCTAATTGATCATAAACAAATTCAGAGCCTTTTTTGTTTGATCTTCTAAAAGCTTTTCCTGAATAGTAAATTTTTGATGAGGATTTTTTTTGTAAGTATTTGATACAAGACGCTACAGTCAGATCAGGTCGTAGACACATCGTTTTTCCGTCTTCATTTTCAAAAGTAAACATTGAACTTTTAAACTTTTCACCTGATCTTTGTATTATATATTCAGAGTCTAAAAGTACATCAGGCTCAGATAAAATGAAGCCATTACTTTTGAAAGTTTTAATTATTTTTTCAGATAATTTTTTTGATTTCATTTACTAAATCGCTAATTGTTATTGATTTTTCGTTACCGGAATTAAGATCTCTTAAGGTTAGTTTGCCTGATTTAAGTTCATCTTCGCCATAAAGAATTACAGCAGGTGATTTTATTTTATTTGCATATTCCATCTGTTTTTTTAATTTTCCATCACCTGGGTAAATTTCAACACTCAGATCTGCACTTCTTAAAACATTTTGGATTTTTATATATTCCTTAATTAAACTTTTATCAAAAACGCAAATTACAACAGGTTTTGCTTGTTTGATTTTAAACTCTTTTTTTTGCAATAAAGCATACACTAATCTATCTAAACCTATTGAAATGCCTGTTGCAGGAGCATCATAATTTCCAAAATTACTAACTAAATTATCATATCTTCCTCCACCTCCAACAGAGCCAAACTGAATAACTTGTCCTTTGTCATTTTTAACATCAAATTTTAAATTAACTTCAAATATTGGACCAGTATAATACTCAAGACCTCTTATAACAGATGGGTCAAATTCAAAATTCTTAAAGTTGTAATCTTCAAATATTCTCAGTATCTCTTTCAGATCCTCTGTCTCCGGTATTTTTTTTTTTAATTCTTTTTCAATAGTTTCAATATTGTTTGAACTTAAGTTGGCCCCTTTAGTAAAGTCTCCAGATTTATCTTTTCGCCCTTCGCCTAATAATTGTTTAACACCATCCCACCCTAATCGATCAATTTTGTCTAAAGCTCTTAAAGTAGTTAGCTTTTGTTCGGGATTTTCTAAATTAATTTTTTTAAAAATTGAGTCAGTAATTTTTCTTGATGAAATTTTTATAATATATTCTGATTTACTTAATCCACACTTTTCAATAATTTCTGATATCATTACGCACAGTTCAGCATCTGCTTGTAAGCTTTTTGTTCCAACGAAATCAGCATCAAATTGTAAAAACTCTCTAAATCTGCCGGGTCCTGGTTTTTCATTTCTCCATACCGTACCAAGTTGATATCTTTTAAATGGTTTAGGAATTTCTAAATAATTTTTTGCAACATAACGAGCCAGTGGAGCAGTAAGATCGTATCTCAAAGAAAGCCATTTGTTTTCATCTTGAAACGAAAAAACTCCTTCATCTGGTCGATCTTTGTCAGGTAGAAATTTTCCAATACTATCAGTATACTCGAAGCTTGGAGTTTCGAGGTACTTGAATCCATACTTAACCATAACCTCTTTAATCTTTGAAGTTATGAAATCTCTAACAAGTAGTTCTTTTTCACTTCTGTCAACAAACCCTAAAGGTAAATCTTTTGAAGGTTTATTAGTTTTTTCTTTCGTCATTTTTTGGTACAGCAGGGTGGACTCGAACCACCGACCCCTAGTTCCACAAACTAGTGCTCTAACCAACTGAGCTACTGCTGCGTCCTTTCTATATTTATCTTAATTTTTATTAAATTTATATATTTATGATTATAAGCTAAGCAATAGCCTAGCGTGCATTCTGTGCGAATGAGATTTAAAAGTAGAAGATCTGTTAACAATAATCATTGTTGCTTATGTAAGAAATAATTGTGTCTTTTTCAAGGAAATTATCGGGACAAAAAACTAATTAAAGCTTTATGTCCCGTTAATTTGTGTTTTGGAAATAAGATTTAAGATGTTTTCTGCAATTTAACTGCGGAAGGACCTTTTTCTCCATTCTCCACTTCAAACGTTAACTCATCACCTTCGTTTAAGTATTTTAAACCAGCTTCTCTAACTGCTGAAGAATGAACGAACACGTCTTTTTCTTTGTCTTCTCTTTCAATGAAACCATATCCTTTAGTTCCGTTGAACCACTTTACTTTTCCTTTTAGTGTACTCATATTGTTTACTTTTCCTTATTTTTATTAACTTTAGTTAGCTATTTGCTAACAGTGAACCTTAAATAGATTTGTTGTTTAAATGTCAATAGAAGATTAAAAAAATTTTGAATATTGTCTTTTTGCAACAGTAATTAGTAAATAATAGACACCAAACTTGCTATTATTACTATACCTATGCCCAGATAAATTAATTGGTTTTTCGTTATGTGAGATTTAATTTTCATATAAGATGATCCTTTATAACTTAAACCTGAGTCATTTAAATTTGATGATTTGCTAAAGCCCCTGTCTCTTCCGATTTGTAAAAATTTAGATTTTCTCTGATCGTAAATTTCTTCTTTTGATAAATTTTCAAATTTTTTTAAATTATTAATTATTGATTGTTTTATATTATTTGCAATTTCTTCAGGGTCTCTATGTGCGCCACCTAAAGGTTCTGAAATAATTTCATCAATGATTCCTAACTTTAATAAATCTTTTGCTGTCAGTTTCATAGCTTCGGCTGCTTGAAGTGATTTATTGGGATCTCTCCATAGTATAGATGCACATCCTTCTGGAGAAATAACAGAATAAATAGAATTTTCTAACATTATAACTTTATTTGAAGATGCTAAAGCAATAGCGCCACCAGATCCTCCTTCTCCAATAATTATTGAAATATTTGGAACAGTTAATGACATGCAGCATTCAATTGAATTTGCTATCGCTGATGCTTGACCTCTTTGTTCAGCTCCAATTCCTGGATAAGCGCCAGGGGTATCTATAAAACATACTACTGGAATTTGAAATCTATCTGCAAGTTTCATTAATCTTATACACTTTCTATACCCTTCAGGTCTCATCATTCCAAAATTTCGTTCTATTCTAGTATTTAAATCTTCACCTTTTTCCTGGCCGATTATTAAAACTGATTTATTATCGATTAATCCAAATCCCGCGATAACTGATTTGTCATCACCAAAATATCTATCTCCAGACAATAATGTAAATTGAGAAAATATTTTTTTAATATAAAAATTAGCTTTAGGTCTATCTTCGTGTCTAGCAACTAAAGTTTTTTGCCAACTGTTTAAGTCAGCGTAAGTTTGTTTAAGTTTTTCATTTATTTCAAATTGAGTGTTTTGTATTTTTTTAGTATCTACTTCTGATATACCTTCAGAACCAAAAGGGCTTTTAAGTTCATCAACTTTTTCTTCTAATGATTTAATCTCTTTTTCAAACTCTAAATAATTTTTCATTTAAATAAATATTATTATAATTCTACTTTTAATAGAATTCAATTAAGTCAGTAAATTGTCAATTTGAATAATATTTGCCCAGTATATGTTTGACTTTGAAAGATAGCTGAGTCAAAATAGGCAAATCGGGAGAGACTATTTAAATATAGCGCCGAAGGAGCAACCACCCCGGAAACTCTCAGGCAAAAGGACCGCAAAATTAATATTCTGGAAAGAGATGAAAATCTCACCGAAGGAGTAAATCTCTCAGGTACCAAAACAGATGGGGTTGAGATTGGTGCTAAAATGAATCATGTTGAAAAAAATGGATTAAAAATAAATTCACATTTATTTGAATTTATAACTAAAGAAGTATTTCCTGGGACAAAAATAAAACCTGATGAGTTTTGGATTGAATTTGCAAAAGTAGTTCACGATCTATCTTTAAAAAACAAAGAATTACTTGATAAGAGACAAATAATACAAAAAAAAATTGATAGTTGGCATTTGAATAATGTTGGAAAAAATTTTGATAAAAATGAATACAAAAAATTTTTAAAATCTATTTCTTATATTATTGATAAAAAAAATGATTTTAAAATTACTACTTCAAATGTAGATGATGAAATTTCTTCAATAGCAGGTCCTCAGTTGGTAGTTCCAGTTGATAATGCAAGATATGTTTTGAATGCAGCTAATGCCCGATGGGGAAGTCTTTACGACGCATTGTATGGAACTGATGTGATCCCCGGAAAAATAGGACAAAATTATCAAGAAGAAAGAGGAGATAAAGTAATTTCGTACGTGAAAGAATTTTTTGATCAGATTTTTTCTTTGCAAAGAGGGAGTTGGAAGGAAGTTTCAAAACTGAAAATTAATGGTAATAAATTATCAATAATAATTAATGATAATGAAACTTATTTAGAGGATGAAAATAAATTTATTGGATATAATGGTGACAAATCCAATCCCAGCTCAATCTTATTAAAAAATAATAAACTTCATTTAGATATTATTATTGACTCTAAAAGTAGAATCGGAAAGCAAGACAAAGCAAATATTTCCGATATAGTTATTGAGTCGGCTCTTTCAACTATTGTTGATAACGAGGACTCTGTAGCTGCTGTGGACGCAAAAGACAAAATAAAATGCTACAGAAATTGGTTAGGATTAATGAAAGGCAATTTAACAGCAAATATAGAAAAGAACGGGAAAAAATTTGTACGAAAACTTAATTCTGATCGAAATTATATTTCTAAAGACGGAAAAAAATTAAAACTTCATGGAAGAGCTTTATTGTTAAATAGAAATGTGGGACATTTAATGAGGAATTCTTCTATTATTCTTAAAGATGGATCTGAAATTCCAGAGGGTATAATGGACGCATTTATTTCTAGTTTGTGTGCGCTTCATGATTTTGAGAATAAAAAAAATTCAAGAGTAGGCTCCTTTTACATTGTTAAACCAAAAATGCATGGACCCGAAGAAGTAGCTTTTACAAATATTTTGTTCAATAAAGTTGAGGATGTTTTAAAAATGAAAAGATACTCGATCAAAGTAGGTATAATGGATGAAGAGAGAAGAACGACGGTTAACTTAAAAGAGTGCATAAGAGAGGTAAAGGATAGAATAGTTTTTATCAATACAGGCTTTTTAGACAGAACTGGTGATGAGATGTTTTCTTCATTCGAAGCTGGCCCCATGATTTTTAAAAGTGAAATGAAAAAATCGACTTGGCTAAATTCTTATGAAAATTGGAACGTAGATATTGGTTTAGAGTGCGGTTTTTCAGGAAAAGCACAAATAGGTAAAGGAATGTGGGCAATGCCCGATAAAATGAAAGATATGATGGATCAAAAAATTATTCATCCGAAATCTGGAGCAAATTGTGCTTGGGTTCCATCGCCTACTGCTGCGACTTTACATTCTATTCATTATCATAAAATCAACGTTTTTGATGAACAAGAAAAAATAAAGACGCGAAAAAAAGCTGAATTAGAAGATCTTTTAGAAATACCCAAAGCAGATAGACCTAATTGGGCTATAGAAGATATAAATCGAGAGATCGAAAATAATTCACAAAGTATCTTAGGGTATGTGGTAAGATGGATTGACCAGGGAGTAGGCTGTTCGAAAGTTCCTGATATAAACAATGTTGGATTAATGGAGGATAGAGCAACACTAAGAATATCTTCTACTCATCTAGCAAATTGGTTGCACCATAAAGTTTGTACTAAAGATCAATTAATGTCAGCTATGAAGAAAATGGCAAAAATAGTTGATAAACAAAATGAAAAAGATCCAAATTATAAAAAAATGTCTGATAATTTTGATAATTCTTTAGCTTTTTCAGCAGCTTGTGAATTAGTTTTTAATTGTAGAATTCAACCTTCGGGATATACCGAACCACTCTTACATAAAAAGAGATTAGAGAAAAAAGCAATATCTTAGTTTTCGGTAACTGGTACCCTATTTTTAAAAGCTGAAAGCAATGTGCCGTCGTCTAGCTGTTCTATCTCTCCACCAACAGGTAAGCCTTGAGCTAATTTTGTTATTTTAATCTTATCGTTTTTTATTGTATCCTCTATGTAATGAGCTGTAGTTTGTCCTTCTACAGTAGCGCTTGTTGCAATAATTACCTCTTTAAGATTATTTTTTTTAATTCTTTTTACTAAAGACTCAATTAATAAATTTTTTTGCTCGTAATTCTCACTTGAATTTAAAGTTCCTCCTAAAATATGGTAGTGACCTTTATAAATGTTTGCTGAGTCTATAACCCACATATCAGCAAGATTCTCAACTACGCAAATTTTGTCATAAGAATTATCAGAACTGCATATACAGACTCTATCTATTACTTTTAAATTCCCACAGTCTACACAACGAACAACATTTTTATAAACTTGAGCTAAAGATTTGGCTAAAGGTTTTACCATATTATCTTTATTGTTAATTAATTTTAAGATTATTCTTTTTGCTGATTTCGGGCCTAAGCCTGGAAGTTTAGAAAATTGTAAGATTAACTCATTTATTTCTGGAATATCATTGTTCATTAAAAGGGAAGTTTAAAGTCAAGAGGCAAATTTAGTCCGCCGGTTACTTTGGACAATTCTTCAGCAGATTTTTTTTTAAGGTTTTCTTTTGCATTATTATAAGCTGCTTTGATTAAATCGTTAATAATTTCTTGATCTTCTTTTTTAGCAGCTTCACTTATAATAATCGATTTTAATTCATAATCGCCAGATAGAATAACTTTAACAAGATTTCCTCCAGCTTCCCCTTCTACCTCAATTTTTTTTATTTGTTCTTGTGCTTCTTTCATTTTATCTTGCATAGCTTTCGCTTTTGAAAGCATATCACTAAAATTAGTCATTATTATCCTCCTGAATATCAATTAGCTCAGCGTCCGGAAAAGCATTTTGAATTTTTTTAGCCAAATTACCTTTGTTAAACTCGTCCAATATTGAAGATTTTTGCTCTATATTTTGCTCATAAATACTTTTTGCATCATTGTTTTTGCTTAAAGATATAATCCATCTCTCTCCGGTCCATAACAAAAGTTTTTCTGTAAGGTTTTTTATAAAATTTTTATTTAAATTTTCATTAAAACTAATGTCTATTTTACCTTTATTAAAGCTAACGAGCTTTACGTTTCGCTCTAAATCAAACTTAAGTTCAACTTCTTTTTCTCTATTTGCTAAATCTATTAAATCTTTAAAACTTTTTATATTTGCTTTAATATTATTTTTCTCTGAAGAAATATTTTTTATTGGGTTAGTTTTTATTTGATTCGTACTTTTGAGTTGATTTTTTACTTGAGTTGTTAGATCGTTTTCTAAAATTTTATCATCACTTTTTTTTCCTATTAAATTATTTTTTGGTTTTACATTCTCTTCAGTGTTTGTATCGCTTCCAATCACCTTTTCGTTTTCTATATCTTTCAGATGAATTAATTGCATTACATACATTTCTAATGCTAAATTTTCATTTCCAATAATTTTTAAATCATCCATAGTTTTTATTGTAAGTTGCCAAAACAAGCCTATATCTGTCATATCTATATTTTTTGAATAAGTTTCTACAAGTTGTATTTCAG
This sequence comes from Pelagibacteraceae bacterium AG-345-F21, assembly GCA_003281795.1. GTDB lineage: Bacteria > Pseudomonadota > Alphaproteobacteria > Pelagibacterales > Pelagibacteraceae > Pelagilacustribacter. The sequence continues at coordinate 41,595 of QCAW01000003.1, read as the reverse complement.
CTTCAGAAATTGTTACATCTTTTTCAAGAGACCCTAGATTTATTCTCCTGCTGAAAAGGTATAGAACTTCTAAAATATCATTTAGAAAATTTTTAGCTTCTATGCCCTCGTTTATTAAATCTTTTAATTCTTTTAATGCTAATTTTTCATTTCCATTTAAAATCTCTTTAACAAGATTAATAATTTTGCTTTTATCCGCTAAACCAAGCATGTCTCTAACATCTTTTTCTTCTATTTGATTATTATCTATTGATTGAGAAATTAAAGCTCTATCCAAAAGCGAAATTGCATCTCTTACCGAGCCTTCTGATGTTCTGGCGATTATCTTGATTGCTTCATCAGAAATTTTCCCATTTTCTTTTAAACAAATTTTTTTCAAATGATCGCATAAAATTTCTACGCTTACTCTTTTAAGATCAAATCTTTGACATCTGGACAGTACGGTAACAGGTATTTTTCTTGGTTCAGTTGTTGCAAGAATAAATTTTAAACTTGGAGGAGGTTCTTCCAAAGTTTTTAACAAACCATTAAAAGCTTGTTTAGAAAGCATGTGTACTTCGTCTATTATAAATATTTTAAACTTTGCACTTGTAGGACTGTATTTCGAATTCTCAATTATTTCTCTTATATCATCGATTCCTGTTTTAGAAGCTGCATCCATTTCTAAAATATCCATATGATTAGAATTAATAATTTCCTGACATGAAGGGCAAAATTTTTCACTTGAACAAGTTATTTGAGAATTTTCATTTTTTTGACAATTTAAAGCTTTTGCAATCAACCTTGCAGTCGTTGTTTTTCCTACTCCCCTAATTCCGGTTAGAAGATAAGCATTTGGAGTTTTGCCAAGTTTTATGGCATTAGTAATCGTTTGAGTCATGACCTCTTGACCAATTAAATCTTTAAATTCTTGAGGCCTATATTTAAGAGCTAGAATTTTATTTGTCATTTCAAAGAGGCAGGCAACAACCTGAATAATTTTCACTACGGCTGCTTCTTTTCAGACCTGACCGGGTTTATGAAACATCCACCTGATGCCAACCTCAATATGAGTATATCAAGATCAATTTAAATACTACAAGGGTAGTTTTAAATTTTGTGGACTATTTTTGCCTGAAAGTTGAGGCTTCATATACCCCTAATATGTCTAGAGTTTCTGTATGAAATCCAAGTTCTTCCATAGCTTTGTTAACTTCAGGTTGATCAAGATGGCCATCAAGGTCTAAATAAAAGTTTGCTTGGTCAAATGTATTTTTTACAGAAAAACTTTCTAATTTTGTTAAATTGACTTGGTTTGTTGCAAACCCGCCTAAACATTTATAAAGAGCAGACGGTTCACTTTTGACCCTAAAAATACAGCTTGTTATAAATTTTTTTTCTTTTTTATACTCTGGTTGCTCTACATTTTTTCCCATTATTAAGAAACGAGTCACATTACCTTTTTCATCTTCAATATTTTTTTCTAAAATTTTTAAATTATATATTTGAGCAGATAATTGTGAAGCTATAGCTGCAATAGTTTTATCATTTCCTTCTGACAGATCTTTGGCTGACCCAGCCGTATCAGCGGATATAATAGATTTGAACTTTCTTTTATTAATAATATTTTGACATTGACCAAGAGCTTGAGCGTGACTTCTTACAAATTTTATATCTTCAATTGAAGCTTCTGGTTTACAAAGTAAATTGTGTTCTACTTTTAAAAAATATTCGCCATGAATTTGTAATTTATATTTTGGAAGCAAATAATGAATATCCGCTACTCTTCCAGCCAAAGAGTTTTCGATAGGAATGATAATTTTATAATTCGTATCACCGTAAGCTAATTTAAAAGTTTCTTCGAATGTTGCGCAAGTTTTGATTTCTGCATCTTTTTTAAAATTTATAGCTGCGATATGAGAATAAGCCCCTAACTCACCCTGTATTCCAATTTTTATTTTCATAATTTATTCATCAATTTTTTAATTTCAATTAGATCTTCTTCGGTGTCAACACTTAAAGGTGAAGATTCTAAAAATCCTACATGTACTGACATTTGATTTTCTAAGGCTCTTAGTTGTTCTAAATTTCTTTCTAACTCTAACTTACTTCTATTTTGATTGACATACTTTATTAACGCCTTTTTAGTAAATCCGTAAATACCTATATGATGGTATGCAAAATCATTTTGTCCATTGGTAATATTTCTGTGAAAATCCGAGGCGACAGAAAATGTTGATTTTTTCATTTCTTGTTTTGTAAAAACTTTTACCACATTTTGATCATTAACTTCATCGTTCTTAAGAATAGCAGCTAAAGTAGCTATATCACATAGACCCTTTTTTAAATAATTGCTAAGAAATACAATTTCTTTTGGATCTAAATTTGGCATATCTCCTTGAAGATTAATAATAATATCTGGTTCACTTTTTAAAGTTTTTTCAAAAACTTCATAAATTCTATCTGTTCCAGTTTTATGCGAGTCAGATGTTTTAATGACGTTTCCTCCTTTTTTTTTTACTGTTTCAATTATTTTTTGATCAGGCGTTGCTACAAAAACTTCCCCGACTTTCGCTTTAATAGCCGAGTCATAAACATGAAGAATCATTTCTTTATTGTTTATAATTTTCAAAGGTTTGTTAGGCAATCTTTGAGCATTAAGTCTTGAAGGTATAATTATTGCTATTTTATTCATAGTTATGCGTCCCAAAGACGCAAAATATTTTCAGTAAATATAAGTTTTTTTTTCTCAGTCGTGTTATATGTCAATTGAGTTTTATCAAAATTATGGACAGTTTTGAAATAAATAAAATTATAGCTGCAGTATTGCTTACAGCGTTGATTATCATAGGTATAGGCAAATTTGCGGATGTTCTTTTTCATGTAGAAAAACCTAAAGAGTCTGCCTACAAAATCGAAGGTTTGGAAAAAGCTACATCTACATCGACTACCTCTGAAATAAAAACTGAGCAAAAAATTGATATTGGTCAATTGCTTGCAATGGGTAATCTAGAGCATGGTCAAAAGGTTTTTAAAAAATGTAGTGCTTGTCATATGATAGCTAGCGATGGGAAAAATATGATTGGCCCAAATTTGTGGGGCGTTATAGGAAGACAAGCTGGATCAATTGGTGATTACAAGTATTCTAAAGCAATGATTGCTTATGGTAAAGAATGGTCGTTTGAAGAAATGAATTCATATTTAATAAAACCTCAAGCTTATATAAAAGGAACCAAGATGGCTTTTGCAGGTTTGAGAAAAGAAAAAGATAGAGCTTCAGTGATTATTTACATGAACAGCAAAAGTAAAAGTCCAAAGCCTTTACCTTAATCTAAACACCAATTTATAATACTCTTTTGGGCATGAACTCTATTTAATGCTTGTCTCCAAACTACAGATTGTTTTCCATCTATTACTTCGTTTGTCACTTCCTCTCCTCTACCGACTGGCAAACAATGCATAAATATGGCATCGGGTTTTGCTAGTTTCATTAATTTTTTATCAACTTGATAATTTTTTAAATCTTTCTTTTTTTGTTTTTTATTAACTTTATCATTCATAGAAACCCATTTGTCAGTCATGACACAATCTGAATGACTAACAGCATCCTCGGGTTTCTTGGTAATTGTAAGATTTACATTATTTTTTTTCGCCCAATTTAAAATTTTTTTATTGGGCATATATTTCTTTGGAGAGCCAATTTTAAGATGAAAACCGAATTTTCCTGCGGCCTGAATTAGAGAATTGGACATGTTATTGTTTCCGTCACCTAACCACGAAACAGTTTGATTATTAATCAATCCTTTGGTTTCCTCAAAAGTAAGAATATCTGACATAATTTGACAGGGGTGACTTTCATCTGAAAGACCATTAATAATAGGTATTTCCAAATATTTTCCAAATTCTTCCAAATGCTTATGAGAAGAAGTTCTCAGCATTACAATATCAACATACTCCGTGAGGACTTTTGCAGTATCTTTCAAAGTTTCATCCCCTTTTCCATAATGAATACCGTCTGGATTTAAAGTAATAGTTGATCCACCAAGTTGTTTAACTGCAATATCAAAAGACATTCTTGTTCTTGTAGACGGTTTTTCAAAAATCATTGCCATAGATTTTCCTTCGAATGGTTTATCTTTATCAGGTGCAGATTTATTAAAATTTTTTCTATTTGATTTTCTTGATTTTGCCTCTTCTATAATAAACCTTAACTCTTTTGAAGACAAATCAGATATATTTATAAAATTATTCATTTATAGTTCTCACACACGTTGTTAATTATTTTTAATGCCAAATTAATTTCTTGTTTGGTAACATTTAAAGGAGGCAAAAGTCTGACGACGTTTTCAGCTGCTCTCACTGTAAGTAATTTGTGATCAATTAATTTATTAATAAAATTAGTTTGATTTTTATGTAAAACTAAACCAATCAACAAACCTTTTCCTCTCACTTCTTTAATAATATTTGGAAATTTTTCTTGAATTTTTTTAAGTTCTTTCTGAAAATATTTGCCCTTCTTATAAACTTCTATCAGAAATCCTTTTTTGAAAATTACGTCTAACACTGCATTTCCTACACTCATAGCTAAAGGATTTCCTCCAAAAGTTGAGCCATGAGTTCCAGGTTTCATTCCGGAAGCTACTTTTTTATTTACGAGAACTGCTCCAACCGGAAAACCACCACCAATTCCTTTAGCAATAGGAACAATATCTGGTTTAATCTTAGCGTGCTCAAAAGCCATAAATTTTCCAGTTCTTCCTATCCCGCACTGAACTTCATCTAAAATAAGTAAGATATTTTTTTTGTTACATAGTTTTCTGAGACCTTTTAAACAGTACTCAGGAATTACTTTAATGCCGCCCTCTCCCATAATCGTTTCGATCATGATTGCTGCTGTTCTTTTAGTTATAGATTTTTCTAATTGTTTATGGTCGCCAAATTTAAAATGATCAAACCCGTCAACTTTTGGAGAAAAGCCTTCGGTCATTTTTTTACTTCCACTAGCATAAATTGTGGCTATTGTTCTCCCATGAAAACTATTTTTGATACATAAAATTCTATTTTTTTTTGCCTGCCCCTTAGTGTAAAAATATCTTCTTGCAAATTTTATTGCAGCTTCTGTCGCCTCAGCGCCGGAGTTTTGAAAAGAAACATAATCTGCAAAAGTTCTTTGTTTTAACCTTTTAGCTAATTTCTCTTGCTCAGGAATTGTGAAAACATTTGAAACATGCCATACTTTTTTTGACTGCTTAATAATTGCTTTGTTGAGGTAATTATTAGCATGCCCTAAGCAATTTACCGCGATGCCTTGAACAAAATCTAAATATTTTTTTCCGTTTGTGGCATGTAAAAAGCTGCCCTTTCCTTTTAAAAAAGAAATTTTTTTTCTATTATATGTATTTAATATTGCGCTCATTATTTATTTAAGACTTTATCTTATAGCCTCTTTTGAATAAAATGTAAGCTGTTAACCAACTTAAAATACTTAAAACTATCAAATAAATTATTCCTAGCTTAATAGATCCATCGGCCTGACCTATAAAACAATATCTAAATCCATCAATCATATAAAAAAAAGGATTTGCTTCACTGATAACTTGTAGAAAACTAGGTAATCTTTCTATCGAATAAAAAGTTCCAGATAAAAAAGACAAAGGCACTATTACAAAATTAGTAATAGTCGCTTGATGATCGAATTTTTCAGCCCATAAACCTGATATAATTCCAACATTACCTAAAATAAAGGAAGTTAAAAAAGTAAACAAAAAAAGCAAGAAAAAATGTTTAATTTGGAGATCAACAATAAAATAAAATGTTATAATTGATATAATTGCAATCATAAAACTTCTAGTGGCCGAGGCCAAAGCTATAGAAATTGTAACTTCGGTTGCTGATAAAGGCGCATAAAGGAGGTCAACAATATTTCCCTGTATTTTACCGATCATAAAAGTCGAAGATGAGTGAGAAAAGGACTGTTGTATAACTTGCATGGCTATAAGCCCTGGAGCTAAAAAAGAGATAAAAGAAACACCTAATACATCGCCTCTATCCGACCCAATAGCTAGTGACAAAACCATTAGGAATAAAAGAGATGAGACTAAAGGAGAAAGCATGGTTTGAATCCAAACATTTAAAAATCTTAAAACTTCTTTTTGATATAATGTCCAAGCGCCAACCCAGTTTATTAGGCCAAATCTTCTTGCTCCAATTTTATATTTTTTTACTATTTCAACCATTGATAGTCTTATAACTCTTAATAAAAAAACTGTGCAAAACTTATTCTATTAACAGCTTTAAATCGTTTTATTGTTTTAAACCACTACATAATGTTTTACTCATAATTAAAATACAAAATGTAGTTAAACTATACTATGAGTTGGACTAGCGAGAAAGTTGAAAAATTAAAAAGCCTTTGGGCGAAAGGACATACTGCTAGTCAAATAGCTGAAATGCTAGGCGATACAACTCGTAATGCTGTTATAGGGAAAGCTCATAGGCTAAATTTAGAAGCTAGAGCTCCATCAAAGCAATCTAGTGCGCCAAAATCAAGAGAAAACAAACAATTTAAAAGATCGCCAGCGCCGATGTCACGTAAAGCAAAATTTCAATCCATATTACTTGATAAGAATTTTGAAGCTGAAAATCCTAAATCTTTAGAGGAACTTACAGAAGATACTTGTAAATGGCCGATAGGTCATCCAAATGAAGAAAAGTTTTATTTTTGTGGTAGAAAACCAGAGGGAGATTTTCCGTACTGTAAATTACACGTTTTATACGCCTTTCAGCCTAAAAACCAAAAAGAAGATGATCTGGATAATGAAATTCCAGAATTTATTGAGAAAAAAGTAAAAACTGCAAGTTAAATTATTTACACTTTTTGCATAAACCAAAAAATTCTAAATTAAATCTTTTAAATTTCATTCCTTTTTTATGATTAAAATTTGACAAATATTTTGAAAGTTTACTATCACTTATTTCATCTATCATTTCACAACTCTCACAAATTGAAAATGCTGTAGCTTTTGAAATTTCACAATCTGAACTTTTGCATGCAACAAAAGCATTTTTACTTTCAATTTTATGAATTTTTCCTATCTCAACTAATTTATCTAATGCTCGATAAACTTGTGGTGGGGCATTAATGCCTTTCTTCTGAACATTAAAAAGTATCGTATATGCTTTTAAAGGCTCTGGAGATTTATTAATTAAATCAAAAATTATTTTTTGATTTTTGGAAAGATTATTTACTTTATGCATTCTAGTCATAGTACTGATTCTCCATTAATTTTTCAATTTAATCGATTGTTTAATTTTTACTAATGAAAGTATGAATAAAAACAAGGAAGCCGCAATGATTGATGGGCCTGAAGATGTATTAAACTGTAATGAAGTAAACAAACCCAAAATTACAGACAATAAACCTCCAAGCACTGAATAAATTACCATGCTCTGAGGGCTTGAAGAAATATTTCTTGCCATTGCAGCTGGTATGATTAACATTCCTGTAATTAATAATAGTCCAACCATTTTAATTGAAATAGCAATTATCCCAGCCATTAAAATTGTAAATATAGCTTTAGCTCTATCAGGATTTAAACCTTCGGCTTCTGCTAATTCATAGTTAACTGTTGATGCAAATAAAGGTTTCCAAATCAATTTGAGAACTAATAATATCAATGGTCCTCCTATCCAAATAATTAATATGTCATCAACTGTAACTGCTAATATGTCCCCAAATAATAATCCCATAATATCGAATCTTATGAATGTTAAAAAACCAATTACGACCAGTCCAACTGCTAAAGATGAATGAGCCAAGAGTCCTAATAAAGCATCGCCTGGTAGATTAGTTTTTTTTTGAAGTTGTATCAAAATTAATGCAATTAAAGATGAAATTATGAATACTGAAATAGCAATATTAAATTCCAAAGTATAAGCTAGTGTAACTCCAAGTAAAGCAGAGTGGGCAAGAGTATCACCAAAATATGACAATCGTCTCCATATAACAAAACATCCAAGAGGCCCGGTTACAAATGCAATACCAAGTCCTGCAACTAAAGCTCTTATAAAAAAATCATCTAACATTTAATTTTTTTTTATTTCACCTTCATTTGTATGAATATGATCATGACTATGTTTGTATCTTGTTAATATTTGAGAGGCTTGTTCTCCAAATAAAGCTTTATATTCATTATTTTTTGCAACATCTAATGGAGATCCTGAACAGCAGACATGACCGTTTAGGCAAACAACATGGTCGGTAGCACTCATTACCGTATGTAAGTCGTGAGAAATCAATAGGATTCCGCAATTCAATTCATCTGAAATTTTCTTTATAAGTTCGTAAAGAGCAATTTCGCCAGTAAAATCCACTCCTTGTACTGGTTCATCAAGTACTAAAAGATCTGGTTTTTTTGAAATAGCTCTTGCAAGCAATACTCTTTGAAACTCGCCGCCTGATAAGTCACCCAAATTTTTATCTTTAAGATGAATAACACCTGTTAAAGATAAAGCTTCGTTAATAGCTTCATCTTTGAGATTTTCAGTTAGCACCATGAAATCATTCACTCTAAGTGGCAATGTCCAATCAATTGAAATTTTTTGAGGAACATATCCAACTTTATTCGTATATTTCTCAACTTCACCATCAATTTTTTTATAAATTCCTAAAGCAATTTTAGCAGTGGTGCTTTTTCCAGAACCATTGGGGCCAATAAGAGTAACTATTTTACCCTTTTCGATTTGTAATGACACTCCTTTAACGAGCCATTTGCCGTTTATACGTAAACCGGCTTGTTTTAATTTTACTAAAATATTTTGATTTAAGCTCATTTTATCTCTTGACTCTAAAACGTTATATTATTACATACCGTTATATTATAACAATTCTAACATACTATTATTATGAAAAACATTAAAAAATTACCATTTATATTATCAATATTATCTCTATTTATTATTTTCTCACCAGCAAAAGCTGATATCAAAGTAGTTGCATCAATAAAACCTATACACTCATTAGCAAGTTATTTGATGGATGGGGTAGGTAAACCAGATTTAATAGTAGATGGATATGCTTCACCACACGGATTTGCGATGAAACCATCTCACGCTAAAATGTTACAAAATGCTGACTTAATCTTTTGGATTGGCGAAGACTTAGAAAGTTTTTTAGAAAAACCATTAAATTCAATAGCCAAAAAAGCTGAAAAAATAGAGTTAATGGAAATTAAAGGTTTAAATAAATTAGAATTTAGAGAAAGAAACATATTTGAAGGACATGATGATCATGGACATGACGAGCATAAAAAAGAAGATGAACATAAAGAACATGGTCATAAAGAGGATAAACACGATGAACATGGTCATGACGATCATAAAGAAGACGAACATAAAGAACATGGTCATAAAGAAGATAAACACGATGATCACCATGAGCATGCTCACGGTGAACATGATCCGCATATCTGGTTAGATCCAATGAACGCAAAAGTGATTTTAAAAGAAATGGCAGAACATTTAATAGAAAATGATCAAAAAAATGCATCTACATATAAAGCTAATTTAAAAAAAGCACTCAAAGATTTAGATAAACTTACAAAAAAAGTTAAATCTGAGTTAAATAAAGATTTTAAATCGATTGTTTTCCATGACGCCTATCAATATTTTGAAAAAAGATTTGATGTAAATGTTCTAGGAGCTTTTACCGTAAATACAGATGTATTGCCTGGAGCTGAACAATTATCTGAAATCAGAGAAATAATTGAACATGACAAAGTAAGTTGTGTGTTTTCTGAACCTCAATTTAATCCTGACATAATCAATGCAGTAGCGAAAGATATGAATATTAAAACTGGTGTTTTAGATCCATTGGGAGCCACTTTAACTCCAGGAAAAACTTTATATTTTGATCTAATTAGCAATATGTCTAAGTCCTTTAAAAGTTGTTAATTTTTTAGGTCAAAGTATCTTTCTCGTCTAAATTATAATAAATTCTAAATGAAAAATATAATTATAGGAGAGATCAGATGTTTATTAAAAAGTACCTTAAATGGATAAGCACTTTTTTAGTTTTAACAGGCATTTTGTTAACTAACTTAAATATGTATCCAATAAATATAATGTTTCATGGTGCTGGAGTTGTAGGTTGGACGATAGCTGGATTTTTATCAAAAGATAAAGCTATACTTACTAACTTTGGATTACAGATACCTTTATTTATGGTTGGGTTTTATCAATTGCTATTTTAATGAAAAATAAAATATTTATAGGCGAATTTATAGGTAGCGCTTTTTTAGTCATGATCATAGTTGGTTCTGGGATAATGGCTCAAAATCTAACTAGAGACTTCGCTGTAATGTTACTAGCTAACACTCTAGCTACTGGTGCAGGTTTATTTGTTTTAATTAATTCTATTGCAAATATTTCTGGTGCTCACTTTAATCCTATAGTTACAATGGTGATGTATTTTACAAAAAGAATTAAAAAAGATTTAATTTTTACCTATTTGAGTGCTCAAATTTTAGGTTGTTTATTGGGAGTAATGCTTGCGAACTTTATGTTTGATTTACCTTTGATAGAATTATCTCGAAAAATAAGACCTGGTATTAATATTTTTGTAGCAGAGCTTATTGCTACTTTTGGTTTAATTTTTATTATATTTGGTACATTAAAAAAAGGCTCAACTTCTGTAGCTGCATCCGTTGCAACTTATATTACTGCTGGGTACTGGTTTACTTCATCAACTTCTTTTGCTAACCCTGCGGTTGCATTAGCACGAACTTTTACTGATACATTTACAGGTATTAATTATTTAAACACACCTACTTATATTTTCGCAGAAATACTCGGTGCCTTATTAGCTTTATTTATAATTCAGAAAATTTTTTTCACAAAATAATCCCGTGAAATGCACACGTGAAACTACCTTTTTTTTACTTAAATTTTTGAAATATAATGTTATCAAATTTATAGAATAAATTGGTTTATCAACAGTTAATTAGTTTGCAAAAATTCAAAAAATTTTTAAAAACAATCCAAACCCCATTCTAAAAAAAAAAAAAAAAATTCTTTAGTAGACTAATTTTTAACGTCGTTTAAAACTTTCATTAAGAATAACGATTCGGATGTCAAGAATAACAAAATAAAAATGACAAAAAGGAAATAAAATGGAACTTACATTAATATACACGATTATAGGGTTCGGGTTAGCAGGTTACAGTGTAATCGCTAACGACTCTATACAAACACTCGGAACATTTATTGCTTCAAAGCAAAAATGGTTCAAATGGTACACATTAGCAAGTGCTGCCTCACTAGTAATGATTTTTGCGATAACTTGGGGTTGGTACAGTTATGACGGAGATATTTCTTACGGAAGATTAACAAGAATACCTTTCCAAGAAATTCAATGGTACCACGCGGTTGCTCCAGCAATTCTATTGTTACTTACAAGAATTGGTATTCCAGTATCTACAACTTTTTTAGTTTTATCTGCATTTGCCTCAACAATAGTTTTAGAGAAAATGCTTGTAAAAAGTATAGTGGGTTATGGTATAGCAGCAACAGTTGCTTACATCAGTTGGATAGTAGTATCTAAATTTATTAATGAGAAATTAGATGAAGTTCAAGGTGAAAAATGGATTGCATTTTGGCGTAATTCAGTTTGGGTATCATCAGGTTGGTTATGGTGGGTTTGGTTATCACATGATGTTGCAAACATTGCTGTATACTTACCTAGACAATTAGATTTTTCATTACTTTTAATTGTATTAACATATTTTACCGTTCTTCTTTTTTACATCTTTTACATTAAAGGTGGACCAATACAAAAAGTGGTCTTAGAAAAAACTGGAACTAGATACGCTCGTTCAGCTACTATTATTAACGTAATATACGCTGCCGTTCTTTTTTACTTTAAAGAACTAAACGATCTTCCAATGTCAACAACATGGGTATTTGTTGGTTTACTATGCGGAAGAGAGCTGGCAATTTCTACAATGAATAAAGACTATAAATTCAAATATGTGTTTCCACTTATTGGAAAAGACTTTGTGAAAATGATATTTGGTTTAAGTGTTTCGGTAGCAATAGTGCTAGCCATTCACTACTTTATAATTCCTAAGGGATTATATTAATCATCAAGACTATTTTTTCTTCTGGAGATCTTCATAAATTTTTTTGAGATCTTCAGGAGATAAATTTTTATCTTTAAGCTTATCTAAAATCTCCTCATCTTCTTGGCTGACATTCTCATTTCTTTGCTGATCTTTTACTTCACTTCTAGCTTCAAATCCTTTTTTAATATGTTTCGCTGATACAAAAATAACAATGATAGCAATGATACCTGCTAAAGATAAAAACAATAAAGTCATAATTAGATTATAGCTGATATTTAGCTAGGTGTTAAATGAGTTTAATAAGTATGTAAATTTGTAGCAAAAGGATAAAAAAAGGTAGAATTGTCCTAATAAGTTCCATTGTATGATTATATTCATCCAATTTTCTTTCTAGCCAATTTCTTTGATATTTTTTTTTTACCATGCGTGTATTTATATCAAGAAAGTAAAAAAATCAAGTTTTAGAATTAAAACCAAGAAATATTTTTAGATTTACAGATCTCTTGAACTTTTTTTGGATAATCAGTAATTATTCCGTCTACTCCGTACTCGATCATTCTAATAATATCTTTCTCTCTGTTTACAGTCCAAACACAAGTAGCAAGTCCATGCTTATGTGCTAGCTCCACATTTTGTTTTGTGACATCACGGTAAAAAACGCTCCATACATGTCCTTCTAATGATTTAATAATATTAGGAAGTAAAAACAACTCCTCCATTGGATATTTTTTAACCATCCAAGGAGAATTCTCATAAACATTTTTTTTAGTTGTAGGAAGGTCTTGTTGAAGAGTAATAAATCCTCTTAGGACATTAGGATTTTGTTTTTTAAGCTCATATAAGATTCTCCAGTCATAAGATGTGATTAAAGTTCTATCTTCCAAATTGAATTCTTTAATATCTTTTAAAATTAAAGAGACCATTTTTTCTGGATTTGGTGTTACGTTTTCTTGAGTTAGAGTTGATTTGATTTCTAAATTTAAAAAAGCATCTTTATATTTATCTTCAGTAACTAATTTAAAGAAATCCGTTAATTTTGGTATTTTCTCTCCTTTGGCAGATTGTTGATTTTTAAATCTTTTTGCATACTTGGTATCTGGCTTTACACTTTCGATAGTATATTTGCTTATTTCCTCATAAGTTAAATCTCTTAATTTCATGTTTTTATCAGTGATCCAATTACCAGAAGAATCTTTAACCAAATCAGTGTTAAGTCTGTAGTCATGAAATAAAACAGGAATATTATCCTTTGAAATTACAACATCAAATTCAACGGCTCTAATGCCTAAGTCAAAAGCGTATTTTAATCCAGAAATAGAATTTTCAACCATATCGCCTCTCGCTCCTCTATGGCCGTATATTCTTACGTAATTAGGTTTCGTTAAAAATGGATTGATCAATTAATCCTCAAATCAGTATTCGTATCAAATAAATGTAATTTATCATTTTGAAAAGAGAGATTTATATTTTTTCCAATAGTGTCTTCTTTAACAACACCTGCGATACTTGCAACTAAAACTTCATTGCTGTTATCAAGTTTGCCATGGATAAGTGTATTGGCTCCGATTAATTCCACAAGCTCAACTTTTAATTTTATCGAACCATTTTGGTCTAACTTAAAATCTTCTGGTCTTAAACCAACATTAACTGATCCGTTAAATTTTGAATTTGTTGGAAGTGACGCATTATTTGAAAAAGTGACTTTATTATTCTGGCAGTTGCCTTTTAGAATATTCATTGCAGGGCTACCAATGAATTGGGCAGTAAATAAAGTTCTAGGTTTAGTATAAACTTCTAAAGGTGTTCCGATGTGTTCAACATTTCCTTGGTTCATCACAATCATACGATCAGCTAATGTCATAGCCTCAACTTGATCGTGCGTAACATATAAAGAAGTAGTTTTTAATTGAGTTTGTAGTTTTTTTATCTCTAATCTCATTTGAACTCTTAATTTTGCATCAAGATTTGATAAAGGTTCATCAAATAAAAAAGCTACTGGATTTCTTACAATTGCTCTTCCCATCGCAACTCTTTGTCTTTGGCCGCCAGATAATTGATTTGGTTTTCTTTGAAGAAGTTCACCAAGCTCTAAAATTTCTGCTGCTTTTTGAACTCTAGTTTCAATTTCGTCTTTAGGGAGTTTTGCAATTTTTAAACCGTAAGCCATATTATCAAACACTGACATATGGGGATAAAGAGCATAGTTTTGAAACACCATAGCAATATTTCGTTCCATTGGTTCAAGCTCGTTTACTTTTTTATTATCAATTAAAATATTTCCCTCATTAGCGTCCTCTAATCCTGCTACCATTCTTAATAAAGTTGATTTTCCACATCCAGATGGACCAACAATTACAATTAGCTCTCCATCTTTAACATCTATACTTAAGTCGTGAATAACTTTCGTTTTCCCAAAAGATTTTTTTAAATTTTGTAAACTAATTTGAGACATTATTTATCACTTTCTAATAATCCTTTAACAAAAAACTTTTGCATACTTACTACTATTATTACTGGGGGCACCATGGCTAACATTGCTGTTGCCATAATCGTTGGCCAATGAGCAAAGTCATCTCCTGTTGGTATCATTGAGTCTATTGCCATTACAATGGTTTGCATGTCCGGATCGGTTGTCATTAATAGTGGCCATAGATATTGGTTCCAACCAAAAATAAATAAAATAACAAATAGAGCTGCTATATTAGTTTTGCTTATAGGTATTAATATATCTATGAAGAAACGCATAGGACTGCATCCATCCATTCTAGCTGCTTCCACCATTTCATCTGGAATAGTCATGAAAAATTGCCTAAATAAAAAAGTTGCTGTTGCTGAAGCTATTAATGGAAAGATTAATCCTGTGTAACTATTTAATAAATTTAAATTAGCAACAACTTCATAAGTAGGAACTATTCTTACTTCTACCGGCAACATTAAAGTTATAAAAATTAGCCAAAAACATAAATTCCTAAATGGAAATCTAAAATATACAAATGCAAAAGCTGATAATAAAGAAATTACAATTTTTCCAACAGTAATTCCTATAGCCATAATTGCTGAATTAATCATCATTTGCATAACAGGAACTCTAGCTCCATAACCTTCGGGAGCTCCTCTAAACAAAGCATTTGCGTAATTTTCAAAAAATTCTCCACCTGGTATTATCGGTAATGGTGGTTGTATTATTGCGTCTTGCGTAACTGTGGATGCAACAAAAGTTAACCAAACTGGAAAAAAGATGAATAATACTCCTAGAATTAATCCAAGGTGCGTTAACCAATATCCTGATTTCTTTTTTTCAACCATTAGTAATGGACCTTTCTCTCTATATATTTAAATTGGATTACAGTTAAAATTCCGACTAATACTAAAAGAATTACAGACTGGGCTGCACTAGATCCAAGATCTTGGCTTACGAAACCATCTGAAAACACTTTATATACAAGTATAGTGGTTGATTGTTCAGGTCCGCCTGAAGTAATCGTATGTATTACTCCGAAAGTATCGAAGAAAGCGTAGACAATATTTACTACTAATAAAAAGAATGTGATGGGTGAAAGAAGAGGTATCACAATCGTACCAAATCGTTTCCAAAAACTAGCCCCATCTATTGCTGCAGCCTCAATAATTGATTTTGGAATAGCTTGTAGTCCTGCTAAAAAAAATAAAAAGTTATAGCTTATTCTTCCCCAAGATGAGGCTAAAATAACTAGAAACATGGCTTGATCACCCTTTAAAGTGTGGTTCCATTCATAACCAAGAGCTTTAAGATAATAGGAAGCTAAACCAATATTTCCATTAAACATAAATAACCATAAAACTCCTGCGATCGCTGGTGCTATTGCATAAGGCCAAATTAATAGTGTTTGATAAACGCCTGCTCCCTTAATTAATCGATCTGCTAAAGCTGCTAAATATAAACCTAAAGCCATAGATGAAACTGATACAGCTGTAGAAAAAAATATTGTAGTTTTAAAACTAGCTAAATAATAAGGATCAGATAATAAAAATCTAAAATTATCTAAACCTACAAATTCTGTTTTTAAACCAAAAGGGTCGGGTAAAAATAAAGAGTTCCATATAGCTTGACCTGACGGGTAAAAAAAAAAAATAAAAGAGATAATTAGTTGTGGTGCAACTAACATAGCTGGTAACATCCAACCTTTAAAAAAAACTCTTTTTTCCATTTAATATTAAGAAATATTCTAGGGGTTTTCACCCCTAGAATATTAAATTGATTTATTTGTTAGCTCTTTCAAATCTTCTTAAAAGAATGTTACCTCTTTTTACAGCACTGTCTAAAGCTACTTGAGCAGTTTTCTTACCGCTGTAAACTCCTTCCATCTCTTCATCGATAATTCCTCTTATCTGATCAAAAGATCCAAGACGTAAACCTTTAGAGTTTTGAGTAACTTTATTTCTCATCATCTGTATTCCAGCTAAATCAGTTCCAGGATTTGATTTGTAAAAACCTGAACTTTTAGTTTTTTTAGCAGCAGCGGTTGTAACACCTAAATAACCAGTGTCCTGATGCCACTTAGCTTGAATGTCAGTTCCTGATAGGAAAGCTAAAAAAGCTGCTGTAGCTTTATTTTCCTCTTTGGATTTTCCAGAAAGCGCCCATAACGAAGAACCTCCGATTATAGTATTCTGAGGTGCTGCTGTTGCTCCATAATAAGGTAAATGTCTGATACCAAATTCAAACTTAGCCTGTTTTTTTATACCAGCGTATCCAGCTGACGACTCTGTCATCAGCATGCATTCTCCAGCTCTAAAATTTTTACCAGCTTCGTTTCTTCTTCCCATGTATTTAAATTTACCTTCTTGTGCCCATTTACCTAATGTTTGGATGTGTTTAATATGCACTGGGCTGTTGAAAGCCAACTCAGTATCTAAACCAGCAAATCCATTAGCTTTAGTTGCAAATGGTATATTGTGATAGGCTGAAAAATTCTCAAGGTGGACCCAGCTGTGCCAACAAGTGCAAAAAGGCATATCAATACCTTTTGCCTTTGCAGCATCAAGTGCGTTTCCAACTTTTTTCCAAGTACTTAAATCCATTTCTGGATCCAAACCTGCTTTTTTCATTAAATCTTTATTAACCCAAAGAACCGGCGTTGAAGAGTTATATGGCATAGATAACATTTTACCATCTGTGGTAGTGTAATAACCGCTAACAGCTGACACGAATCCTTTTGGATTAAATCTTTGACCAGCATCTTTCATAAGTTGATACATAGGAACATAAGCTCCTTTTGCTGCCATCAAACTGGCAGTACCAACCTCAAATACCATAAGTATATTAGGATGTTGGCCTGCTCTAAAAGCTGCAATACCAGCGTTTAAAGTTTCGGAATAGTTTCCTTTTCTAGTATGAACAACAGTATACTTGTCTTGGCTTGCATTAAATTTTTCTACTTGTTCGTTAAGTAGTTCACCTAATCTTCCACCAAAAGCATGCCACCATTGTATTTCTGTTTTTGCTTGAGCTGTAGTTCCCGCAAACATTGCGAAAAGTGCAATCGAGCAAATAAGTGCTTTTAATTGTTTCATTATATTTCCCCCAATTTTTCTTTATTTAAAAAAGCTAGCATAAAAAAAATACAATGAGGAGTCTGATTATGAATTAAAGATTCTACTGTAGGTTTTATTTTACTTTTCCAAGAGTGTTTAATAGGACTACGCCAAGTATAATTAGTAGTAAACCAAAGATTCCATATAAATTAGGGGTTTGATTATATTTGAAAATTCCAAATAATGTAACTGCAGTTATTGTTAGCGCACCATAAGTAGCATAAGTAAATCCAACCGGTATTACTGTCATGGCTTTTGAAAGAAAAAATATACAAGCTATAATACTGATGCTACAAAAAACGATCGGGCCGAACTTTGAAAATCCTTCAGTTGTTTTTAAAAATCCATTGGATGCTATGCCTAAAGCAATTGCTAACAATAGATAAATGTAGCCAAGAAATATACTAATAGTTTTCATTGTGCTTTTGCAAATTGTCCACCGTCTCTATATCTCCATAACCATTTTTTCATGGCCTCCTCAACATCAGATGGTTTTATGCCAAGATCGTTTAAAGTTAAATGAACATTTGAAACAACATTATCTGCTTCAGATAAAATTTCACATTGATCTCTAGTTAAAATTGGAGGTATAGGAAGCAAACTCATTATGCTGCTTTGAATCTTTGCAATTGGCATCGGCATTTCAACGACAAATCTTTTTTTATTTAATGTTTTCGTAATTGACTTAACCATGTCACCAAAGTTAATAATTTTAGGTCCTCCTATTTCATAAATTTTCCCGTGATTATCTTTTGCTTCAATTGCTTTAACAATAGCATCAGCAACATCTGTAACTAATATAGGTTGAAATTTATAATTAATCCCGACAACTGGTATAACAGGTAAAATACTTAATTTTGAAAACAAGTTTGTGAAATTATCTTCTGTACCACATACAACGCTCGGTCTTATTATTACGGTGTTTTTAAAATTTGTCAGAGCTTTTAATTCTCCTTGAAATTTAGATCTTTGATATAAAGATTTTGAATTTTCATTTGCTCCAATGGCACTTACATTTATAAATTTTTTCACATCTGATTGAGCGCATAATTTTGAAATAGCTTCCGGTATACCTTTATGAATGTTCATAAATTTCTGTTTACGTGTTTCATAAAGTATTCCAATTAAATTGATTACTACATCGGAGTTTTCAATAGACTCTTTTAACTCGTCGAAATTATTAGAATTCCAGTTTAACAATTCTATTGAGCCTGGAGTAGCTTGGGTCTTTAAATAGCCTTTTTGAAAAGCATTTCTTGTAGTTATAATGCATCTATAGTTTTTCTTGGTCAAATTTCGAACAAGATATCTTCCTATAAAGCCACCACCACCTAAAATTGTGCAAATTTGATTTTTCATGATATTTAGAAACTATATATGAAAATTATTAAGATTAAAGAGGACATAACTTCAGAGATAGCTAGGTCATTTAAAAATAGTATTTCTCTAGACACAGAAGCTACAGGACTTCAAATTCCTGAAAGGGACAAATTAAGTCTTGTACAAATTTGTGATGAAAATGGAAATGTTTACATTATTCAGCCAAACAAAAAAACTTACAAAGCTCCTAACTTGGTCTCTGTTCTAGAAAACGATAAAATTCTAAAAATTGGTCACTTTCTCAGGTTTGATAAAAGTGCACTAGAATTCTTTTTAAAGTGCAAAATGAAAAATATTTTCGACACCAAAATAGCATCAAAAATTGTAAGAACTTATACAGATGCACATGGGTTAAAAAATTTGGTACAAGAATTTTGTAATAAAAGTTTAGATAAAAGACAAGGTAGTAGTGATTGGAACAAAGACTTAGACGATCTGTCTGACAAACAATTAGAGTACGCTGCTAATGATGTTGTTTATCTGCATAAAATAAAAATTGAGTTAGAAAAAATGCTTATTAGAGAAAATAGAATGGAATTATTTAAAAACTGTATTAATTTTTTAAATACTAGAATTGAGTTGGACCAAAATGGATTTAAGTTTGATATTTTTGAACATTAATGAATATAAATAACTATATAAAATTAGCAAATAAATCTGCTTCTTTGCAAATTGCTGAACTTAAAAAAATAAAAAAAGTTTTTAATAAAAATTTTATTAAAGCTGTAGACTTAATTTTAAATTGTAAGGGAAAGGTTATTTTTGCAGGAATTGGTAAATCTGGACTTATAGCAAGAAAAATAAGCGCAACTTTTTCAAGCGTCGGAATACCCAGTTTCTTTTGTGATCCCGCTCAAGCTCTTCATGGGGATATGGGTCAAATTGAAAAAAGAGATATCTTAATAATTTTTTCTTACTCTGGTAATACATCAGAGCTTACTAATATGCTTAAGTATGCAAATAGGTTCAGAATAAAAATAATTGGTGTCGCCTCTAAAGCTGACAGTACTCTTTTAAAAGCAAGTGACGTAAAAATTCTATTGCCAAAAGTTAAAGAGGCTGATGTAACAGGAATGGTGCCTACTACAAGTACATCTATCACTTTGCTATTAGGAGACACTTTGGCAACTACGATAATGTCAAAGAAAAGATTTTCTAAAGAAAGATTTAAAATTTTCCATCCTGGAGGAAATATTGGAGGATCATTGTTATTAGCAAAAGATATAATGGTGACTGGTAATAAATTACCACTAATAAATTACAAAAGTAAAATAGAAAAGGTATTGCAAGAAATGAGTAAAAAAAAATTAGGTATAGTGGTAGTAATTAAAAACAATAATATAGTAGGACTAGTTACAGATGGAGATTTAAGACGAGAAATGAAGAATTTATCAAAAAAATCAAGTTTACAAAAATTTATGACGAAAAAACCCATGGTAGTTAGCGAGGATATGCCTGCTTCAAAAGCTCTTGCAATTATGAATGAAAAAAAAATTACAAGTTTATTAGTTGTTTCAAACAGAGATTTTAAAAAAAAAAATAGATATAAGTTAAAAGGAATAATTCATATACATTTTCTCTTACAATATGGTCTTAAATGATTGAAAGAAAGAAGAAGATACTACTAATTCAACTAACTCTACTATTTTTTGGCGTTGCAATGATTTATGGAACTTACTACAGCAAAACGCCAAAAATGAGTGATGAATCAAAAACTGGGATCAAAAATAAAAAGATTGAGGAAGAATCTGAAAGTTCATCAGATCAAAAAGACGTATTTTTTAACATAGAATATGCTGGATCAGACCTCACTGGAAATAGATATATCCTTAAATCTGAAGAGGCATTTTTAGACGAGTTGAAGCCTGAAATAGTTTATATGAAGAAAGTAAATGCAACTTTTTATTTTAAAGATAACACGAAGCTTTATGTTTGGTCAGACAAAGGTATTTATAATAATAAAACTCTAGATATGAAATTTGAAGACAATGTTAAAGCAAATTATTTAAATAACGAACTCTTCGCAGAAAAAGCAGATTATTCAAATAGACAAAGCTTTTTAACTATTTATGAAAAAGTAAGAGTTAATAATGAAACAGGGAACCTTATTGCTGACAAGTTGTTATTTGATGTAAAAAATAAGAAATTAGACATTACTTCATTTAAAGATGGTGCAATAAATGCTAATATAAAATTAAATGAAAAAAGGTTTTAGAATATTAAAATTTAAAAAAGATAAACCCATCTTTGAAGTAAAAGATATAAGTAAATCTTTTGACGGAAGGCCAATTTTAAAAAAACTTTCCCTCAAAGTTTTTCCAGGCGAATGTGTTGGGGTTTTAGGTCCTAATGGTTGTGGTAAAACAACACTATTCTCCATGTGTATTGGGGAACAAAATCCTGAAGGTGGTAAAATTTATTTAAATAGTAAATCAATTGAACAAATACCGATACATCTAAGATCTAAAGAAGGTCTTGGTTATCTTCCTCAGCAAAGGAGTGTGTTTAATATGAGTGTCTACGATAATATTTTAGGAATAGCTCAAATAAGCATAAAAGGCTCAGATAAACAAAAAGCTATAACAGAAAAACTTTTAGATGAATTTAATTTACAACATTTGAGAAGTTTAAATGCTTCTGTTTTGTCTGGTGGAGAAATAAGAAGATTGATGATGGCCAGAGTAATGATAAATAAACCTAAAATAGTTTTGCTTGATGAGCCGCTTGCAGCCCTTGATCCTCTTGTAATCCAAGATATTCAAAAATATATTTTAAAAATACAATCAAGTGGTACAGCAATACTTTTAACAGATCATAATGTTAAAAATTTATTTGACATAACAGATAGAAGCTATGTATTAGGTGAACATACTGTTATTGCTGAGGGAACTTCGAGGGAATTGCTGAAATCTTCTAAAGCTATCGAACATTATTTTGGCTCTCAATTCTCTTAAAAATTAATGCCTTCAAAAAGTTTTACCCTAAAAATCAATTCTTCAATTAAACCTTTTAAAAAAAAAATTGAAGTAGACTCGGATAAATCAATTTCAATCAGAAGCTTTCTTATTGGTTCAATTAGTCATGATGTTTCTAAAGTTAAAAATGTATTGGAGTCTGAAGATGTTCATTCAACAATTAATTGTCTGAGAGATCTTGGGGTTAAAATCAAAAAAAATGGAACTAAATCCTATTCAATCTACGGAAAAGGATTAGGTTCCTTATATGCAAAAAAAAATTTAGATTTAAATTTTGGAAATTCTGGAACTTTAGCAAGACTTTTAATAGGGATACTTTCTACTACACCTGATATTGAATTAAAAATAAAAGGTGACAGATCTTTAAATAAACGAAGTATGAAAAATTTAATAGAACTTATGTCAGAGTTTGGAGCAGAATTTTTACCAAAAAAAAAATACAAATTTCCATTAAAATTAATATCAACTGAAATGCCTATAGGGATAACCTATATTGCAGGAGTGTCTGCGCAATTAAAAAGTGCAGTAATACTAGCTGGTCTCAATTCATTTGGAAATACTGAAATAATTGAAAACAAAAAAAGCAGGGATCACACTGAAAAAATGCTTTTACAAAATACTCATGCAGTTAAAATAATTAAAAATAAAAAAAAAATTATTAAAATTCTTGGGAAAAAATATCTTAAGCCAGTAAATATTTCTGTACCCGGAGATCCTTCATCAGGTGCATTTTTTACTGCTCTGACATTGTTAAACAAAAATTCACATTTAATTATGAAAAATATTGGATTAAATCCTACAAGAATTGGCTTCTACGAATTATTAAAAAATCATGGAGCAAATATCAAATTTAAAAACATTAAGAAACATAATGAAGAAATATACGGTGATATTCATATAAAAAGTTCAAAGATAAGACCTATTCATGCTTCAAAAGACTATTACGTAAAGGCAACAGATGAATATCCGATTTTATTTATAATAGCGGCTTTAACAAAAGGCACATCTACATTTAATGGAATTAAAGATTTGGCTAATAAAGAAAGTAATCGAATTAAAGAAATGCAAAAAATTTTAAGACAAGTAGGTATAAAAAATATTGCTTCAAAAAATAAATTAAAAATTTTTGGAAAAAACATAATTAGCGATAAACATAAAGACGTTTATGTTCCAAATTTAGGAGACCATAGAATCTGCATGTCAACACTAATACTTTCCCTTATTACCGGAGTTAATACAAAAATAAACAACTTTGAAACAGTCTATACATCGTCCCCATCATTTTTAAAAATCATTAAGTCTTTAGGAGGCAAATTTGAAATTAAAAAATAAAACCTTACAAATAGCGTGTGATGGAGGTGCAGCTACAGGAAAATCAACTGGGGCGAAAATGATTGCTAAAAAATATAAATTAAAATTTTTATCATCTGGTTTATTATACAGATATGCTAGTTATCTTTTGCTTAAGCATGAACCAAAAAATAAAATTAATTTTTTAAGAAAAAAATTTAAAGTTTTAAATCATAAAAATTTAGAAAAAATAAAATTACATTCTCCTAAAATCTCAGATCATAGTGCAATTATTGCTAAAAAACTTAAAGTGAGAAAAATTTTAAAAAATTTTCAAATTCAATTTGCAAAAAAATACAATAACTGTTGTATAGAAGGAAGAGATATATCTACAAAAATTTTACCCGATTCAAATGTCAAATTTTTTTTTAAATGTAATCTGAACATTGCTGCTCTTAGAAGATATAAAGATCTTAAAAAAGGAAACAAAAAAACTAAACTTAAAGACGTTAAAAAAGCCTTAAGAATAAGAAATAATCACGATATCAAAAGAAAAAACAGTCCTTTACTCAAACATAGAGATGCGATAGAAATCGACACCGGAAAATTAAAAAAACAACAAATGCTAGAAAAAATGTCAAAATACGTTGATAGAGAGATAAAAGATACTCATGGCTTCTGAACAAGAGCTAAAAAAAGCTAATCCTCTTCATAAAGAATTTCAAAATCTTCTAGATGAAGATTTCAAAGATAGAAAACTCAAAGAAAACGAAATTATTAAGGCTACAGTCACTGAACTGACTAAGAATTTTGTAGTTGTGGACTGTAAAGCAAAAATGGAAGGCATGATACCCATTGAAGAATTCAAAAACGATGATGAATTATCAAAATTAAAAGTAGGTTCAGTGATAGATGTTTATCTAGAGCGTATTGAGAGTTTTAAAGGAGAAATAGTAATATCAAGAGATAAGGCTAGAAAAATGAAAGCCTGGAAAAAAATGGAAAAAGTATTTGAAACGCAAGAAGAGTTAACTGGTTATATAACAGGAAAAGTAAAAGGTGGTTTTATAGCTAATGTTGAGGGTCTTCCTTGTTTTATGCCCTCTTCTCAAATAGATGTAAGACCTTTAAAAAAAGTAGACCATTTAATGAATACTCCTTTAAAAGTGATAGCTACAAGAATAGACAGAAACAGAGGAAATGTTTGTGTATCTAGACGAGCTGTTATTGAAAAAAGTAAAAACGCAGAAATTACCGAAGCACTTAAAAATATAAAAGAAGGTGATATTGTAGACCACGCAATTGTTAAAGCTACTACAGATTGGGGAATATTTTTAGATATAAACGGAATAGACGCACTCTTACATGTTTCTGATTTAAGCCATGGAAGAGTGAAAAAACCATCAGACCTTGTAACGATTGGTCAAAAATTAAAAGTAAAAATAACAAAAATTGATCCTAAAACTAATCGAGTCTCTGCATCAGTAAAAGCTCTAACCGAGGATCCTTATTCTAATATTGATAAAAAATATAAAGTAGGAGAAATATACCAAGGCGTTGTGACTAAAATAATGGAATACGGATGTTTCGTTAGAATTGAAGAAGGAATAGAAGGCTTGATCCATAACTCAGAACTAGATTGGACAAATAGAAATATAAAACCTAATACTGTTTTATCTGTCTCTCAAAAGATAAAATTTAAAATTGTCAGCATCGATAAAGAAACTAAAAGAATTTCATTATCCTATAAAGCTATATTAGATAATCCATGGGATAAAATTAAAAAAAGCACAGGTAAAGAAACAAAAATTAAAATTAATAATATTACAGACAAGGCTATATTTGGAGAGTTATTAGATAGCTCTCTAACAGGTATGTTGCACTACAAAGAACTTTCCTATGAAGAAAACATAGAAGACCTTAAAAAATTTAAGAAAAATGACATAATCAATGTAAAAATAATTGAAATTAAAGATGATAAAATTAGATTTTCAAAAAGAGCTTTGGATAAAGATCCTTTAGACTGGTTTAAAGATAATAAAAAAAAGGAGGGCGATGTTATTACAACTAGAATACATGAGGTGCTTAAAAATGGGGTAAAAGTAGCTTTAGATAAAGATAAAAAATTAATAGTCACTATAAAAAAAGCTGACCTAGCAAAAGAATCTGCAGATGCAAGACCTGAGGTGTTTTCCCCTGGAAATGCACTGGATGCCAAAATTACTGAGATAGATTTAAAAACAAGGAAAGTTAAGTTAAGCGTTAAAGCAGCGCAAATTGATGAAGAAAAATCACTAATTGCTAAATTCGGTGAAGGGGCTACTAAATCTGGAGCAACTCTTAAAGGAATATTTGAGAAAGCAATAGGAAGTAAAAAAAAGAAAAAAGAAGATAAATAATTGTCACGACCTGATATTATTAAGAAGCTTAAAAAGAAACATCCAAAACTAAACAAAACTCAATTAGAACAAGTTATCGATACTTTTTTTAAAAGTATAGAACAAGCGCTTGTAAACGAAAAAACTATTGAATTAAGAGGATTTGGTACTTTTTTTACTAAAAAAATAAAAGAAAAATACTCCGCTCGCAACCCGGCAAGTGGAAAATTAATTTATGTTCCAGAAAAAAATAAGGTAAGATTCAGAGCTAGTAAAAAATTAAAACAACTTATTAACGAATGAAAAAACCCAAAATTTTTGTAGCCTGTGATACAAGTAATGTAAATCAAGTTAAAAAGATTATATCTCAAACTAAAAACAATCATTTAGATATAGGATATAAGTTTGGTTTGGAGTTTTTTTATGCTAAAGGCGGTCGTCAATTTATTTCTAAGCTTAAAAAGAAGAAAATATTTTTAGATTTAAAAATTTCAGATATAAGCGTAACAAGTTCCGCAGCTATAAGATCTTTGAAAGATTTAAAAAATATTTCATATATCACTGTTCACGCTAATGCTGGTTTTGAAACAATAAAAGCCGTAAAAAAAATGGCAAAACAAACCAATAAAAAATTAAAAATCTTAGTCGTTACTGTTTTAACAAGTTTTTCTAATTCTTCAATTAAAAAAATTGGTCATACTAAATCAATTAATGAAATAGTAAAAAAACAAGTTTTATTAGCTAAAGCGTGTGGTTGCCACGGAATAGTCTGCGCAGGTTCTGATCTAAAAATTGTAAAAAAAATATTTAATGGTGAAATCATAACACCAGGTATTCGTTTAAAAGGAGATAATGTTAATGATCAAAAAAGAGTTACGGGTCCCGCTGAAGCGTTTAAAAATGGAAGTACTTCTTTAGTCATGGGCCGCAGCATTATAAAAGGTAATATAAAAAAAAATATCCAAAGATTAATTGAACAATTAAAATAATGAAAGTAAAGATTTGTGGTTTAAATCCGACCAGAGATGTGCAACTTTGTATAGATCTAAAAGTAAATTTTTTAGGATTTGTTTTTTATAAAAAGTCTCCAAGAGATATATATTTAAAAGAGGTTAAAAATCTTTTAAATTATAAAAAAAATAATTCATCATACGTTGCTGTAACAGTAAACCCTAGTAACGAGTTTATTCAAAATACTGTGCTTAAGAACTTCGACTATATTCAACTTCATGGATCAGAATCAAAAGAAAGAGTAAAAGAAATTAAATCAATGGGTTTAAAGATTATTAAGGCTATCAAAATAAAGGAAGAATCGGATATAGATGAATATAAGAAATATACAGAAGCAGATATCATTTTATTTGATACTCCTGCGATGGAAAAATCTTTTGAATTCCCTAAAAACCTTATCACTAAACTTCCTAAAGGCGACAGATATGCTTTAGCCGGCTCAATATCTGAAAATAACGTTGAAAATATTAATAAATTAGGGGTTAACTTTTTTGATTTATCATCTAACTTAGAGCACAATACACGAGTAGGTTATAAGGATCACACTAAAATCAAAAGTTTTGTAAATAAATTAAATGAACTTAAAAATTAAAAAAGGAATTTCGTTAATAGATCAGCATGACCAAAATGGTATGTGGGGTGGCAAATTTGGAGGCAACTTTATACCTGAAACATTAAAAAAACCTATTGATGATCTTACTAAATTGTTCTCAAAGTTGAGAAAAGACAAAAAATTTTTAAAAGAAAGAGATTATTATTTTAAATCATATATAGGTGCACCTACTCCATTTATAAAATTAGAAAATTTAACAAACCGTCTTGGGGGTGCTCAAATATATGCAAAAGTAGTATCTGAAGCTAATGGAGGAGCACATAAGATCTATAATGCGACGGTTCACTGTTTAATAGCTAAAAGAGCAGGAAAAAAATTTATCGTAGGAGATACTGGCGCAGGCTATGCAGGAAAAATGCTCTCTATGGCTGCTAAAAAATTTGGCCTTAAATGTAAAATATTTATGGGAGCAAAAGATATAGAAAGACAGCGCCCTAATGTGGAAGCGATAAAAAAAAATGGGGCCAAGATAATTCCAGTCACATCAGGTAGTCAAACATTAGTAGATGCAGTTAGCGAATGCATGCGTTATTGGGTAGCTAATAATGACACAACAAATTTATGTGTAGGTTCAACTGTAGGGCCTAATATTTTTATAAAAATATGTGCATGGAGTACTGCTCAAATTTCTAGAGAACTAATGATGCAAGTTAAAGAAGAATTTGGAAAAATTCCAAAAAAGATGAAATTATTAAACTGTGTGGGTGGTGGAAGCTCAGCTATGGGTTTCTGGAATGAGTTTATGGATACAGATGCTGAATTTGTTGGGATCGAAGCAGGAGGTCCAAAAAACAGTAAACTACATGCTGCACCATTAACTAATGGATCTAAGATTGGAATTTTGCATGGAGCAGCACAATACGTCATTCAAGATAAGGAGGGACAGATAGGGTCAACAGAATCTATATCGGCTGGTTTAGATTATCCCGGCATTTCACCTTTGCATTGTTTTCTTAAAGATGCAAAAAGAGCTAGGTACACTTCTGTCAATGATGAAGAGGCTTTAAAAGCTTATAAATTAGTTTCTTCGCTAGAAAATATTTCTCCATCATTAGAACCTTCACACGCATTTGCTGAAGCAATTAAAATAGCACCTAAGTTAAAATCATCTGATGTGATAATCGTAAATTCGTGTGGGGATAGCATTAAAGATAAAGATATTATAAAACGAAAATTAGGATCATACGTAAGATGAAATCAAAAATTGCTGTGGCTTTTGAAAATTGCAAAAAAGAAAAAAGAACAGCTTTAATTACGTATACTGTTGCTGGGGATAATACAAAAACTAATTCTTTAAAAATATTAAATACTATTTCGAAACATGCGGATATTCTTGAACTTGGCTTTCCTCATAATACGCCAATAGCAGACGGTGGCCAAATTCAAGGAAGTTCTCATCGAGCTCTTAAAAATGGAATTAAACTTAAGGATGTTTTTCAAATCATAAAAAAATTTAAAAAAACTAACCCTAGCAAACCATTAATTATGATGGGGTATTTTAATTTAATTTATCAAAGTGGTGAAAATAATTTTTTAAAAAACTGTAAAACTTCTGGAGTTGATGGTCTTATAGTTGTTGATTTACCATACCCAGAGAATAAAAATTTTGCAAAAAAGTGTAAAAAAAAATCTATAAATTTTATTCAATTATTATCTCCTACTACTCCTAGAGAAAGAATAAAAAAGATAATAAAAAATTCTCATGACATGATTTATTATATATCTATGCTGTCTACTACAGGTGGTAAGCTTAAAGTTTCACCTAAGAAAATTCTTCAAAATTATAATAATATAAAAAGAATTAATCGAAAAAAAAACGTAGTAATAGGATTTGGTATTACTGATAAAACAATTAAATCTCTTAAATCTAGTGATGGACTTGTAGTTGGCTCTTATCTTTGTAAAACAATAACTAATTCGCTCAAAATGGGACAAAATCCTGTCACAAAGTTAGATAAATTAGTATATAAACTAAAAAATAAAACTTTATGAATTGGATAACTAAATTTATAAAACCAAAAATAAAATCTCTTTTTGAAAAAAAATCTTCTAAAACAGATGAAAATCTTTGGACTACTTGTGAGTGTAAAAATTTAATTTATAAGGAAGACCTTCAGTTAAATTTAAAGTGTTGTCCTAAGTGTGGTGCCCACCATAAACTTTCTTGTAAAGAAAGATTTGAAACATTTTTTGACGATAAAAAATATGAAATAATAGAAACACCTCTTCCTAAAGATGACCCATTGGAATTTGTAGATAATAAAAAATACACTGACAGATTAAAATCAGCGAGAAAAATTACTAAACAGAATGATGCAGTTGCAGTTGCTAGAGGAAAAGTTAAAAATATAGATGTAGTAGTAGGAGCTCAAGACTTTAGGTTTATAGGAGGTTCATTTGGCGCTGCCTCTGGGGAAGCATTTATTGCAGGTGTACAACATTCAATTGAAAAAAAGACTCCATTTATTTTTTTTAGTTGTTCAGGAGGTCAGCGTATGATGGAAAGCTCTATTGCGTTAATGCAAATGTCTAGAACTACTTTGGCTGTTAATGAGCTTAAAAAAAAGAATATTCCTTATATAGTAATTCTAACAAATCCAACAACTGGTGGTGTGACAGCATCATGGGCAATGTTAGGAGATGTATTAATCGCTGAACCTAAAGCTACTATCGGTTTTGCGGGAAGGCGAGTAATTCAGGATACGGTTAGAGAAACATTACCAAGTGAATTTCAAACTGCGGAGTATGTTAAAGACCATGGAGGAATTGACCTGGTTATTGAGAGAAAATATCTCAACTCAACTATTGGTAGCCTGTTAAATGTTTTATTGAAAAAAGCAGAGGCTCAAGATAAAAATGAGTCATCTAATGTCACAATCGACCAATCTTTACAATCAGCTAGCTAAAAATAAACTATTTAGTAAAACAGTTAATTTTGACCTTAAAAGAATTAAATTAATCTTAAAGAAATTAGGTCATCCAGAAAAAAAATTGAAGAATGTTATTAATATTATCGGGAGCGATGGAAAATATTCTCTCTTAACTTCATTAAAATTTTTTATAGAGGCTAATAAACAAAAAACTTCGGCTTACACTTCACCAAGTTTAATAGATATCAAAGAACGTTTTTGGATGGGAGATAAATTTTTAAACCATATTGAAATAAGAAAAACTATAAAAATAATTGAAAAACAAAAAATTAAACTTACAATTTTTGAAGTATTGACAGTTATTTTTATTATTAATTCATCTAAAAAAGATAATGATTACAATTTGGTAGAAGCCGGAGCGCTATTTGCAAAAGACTCGACTAATCTTTTTGATTTTCCTAAAATACAAGCAATAGTTAACATTAACAAACAACATTTAAACTTTTTAAAGAAAAAAACTTTAGATGAAGTTATTTATCAAAAAGTTGGTTTTTTAAGTAATTTTACAAATATTTATGTAGGAAAACAAAAACCCTTGGTTTTAAAAAAAATTAAGAAAATATTAAATAGAAACTATAGTAATAAGAAATTTTCAAACACATGGAAGTTGCTTAAATTAAATAATAATTTTTACTATAAAGACAAAAATTTTAAAATAAAATTAATGACAAAATATATTCATTCGATAGGTTTAATGGAAAACTTGTGTTTTGCAATAAAGATTGCATTAGATCTTAAAATCAAAAGCGAAATAATAATTAAAACAATACCGAAAATTAAATTTCAAGCGAGAATAGAATATATTACTAAAGGTAAATTAAAAAAAAGATTATTTCCCAATGAAAAACTTCTAATTGATGGATGTCATTCAGAAACCAGTGCTAGAAACTTAGCTAATTATCTAAAAACACTTAATGTACCAATTTATGGAATTTGGGCAATGACTAAAAATAAAGAGCCGGATAAATTTATAAAAAGATTTAAGGGAATTTTTAAAAAGATAATCACTATTCAAATTGAGAATGATCCTTCCTCTTTATCAAAAGAATTATTACTTAAAATTGCAAAAAAAAATAATTATAATTCTTATTCTGCTAAAAATTTTGATGAGGCCCTCAAAAATGTAATTTCTAAAGAAAAAAAAATTATAGTGTGCTTTGGATCTTTGTATAGTGCAGGAAGTATCTTAAGTAAAAATTAAGAACTTTGTATCCAGTCTTTAAGTTCTTGTTTACCGGGCCATCCAACTTTTCTAGAGACTTCTTGGCCTTCTTTGAATTTAACAAACAAAGGGACGCCTTTACAAGAAAGCATCACCGGGGTGTTAGCAGACTCTTCAATATCAAGTTCGCCTATTTCAATTTCACTTTCTAATTCTTTTTCTAATTCATTGCATGGGGGTATAGCTATTTGGCATGGGGAACACCAAGTTGCGCCTAGTTTTAAGATTTTTGTTTTACTTCCTGATTTAATAAAATTTTCGTATGTATCATCTGTAACTTTTATCATAGTAAATAAGTAATATTTTTTCTATCAATGTCAACTATGCAGAAGAGTAAAATTTTTCTAGCTCTTCAACGTATGCGTTAATCTCCTCTAGTATTGCTAATTTATCTGGTTGATTTTCTTTCTCAAACTTTGCTCTTAATGTATCAATTTCTGAATAAGTTCTAGGAATTGTATTCCATTTTTCTTCATTAGTACTTAAAAGTTTTTTTGCTGTATCCTTGTGAATTAAATCATAATCTGACTTACTTAACATTTCAGGTTTTTCCATATAAAGAATTTTCTTTCCAAAATATTTAAGCCTGTCATCTTTAAATTTAGATAATACTGACAATTTTTTATTCCAGTCTTCCTTGTGAAATTCAGGCATTATTTTATTATCTTCCGCTGAAGTAAATTTTGCATAAATGCTTTCTTCATCGTATAAATCTTCCTGGGACTTAGTTTGCTCCTTTTCTTCCAATTCTTCCCTTTTTATTAGGACAATTTTTTCAGAAAAATTTTTATGATCTTTTATCATTTTAGCTCTAGCTTTTAATTTTGTTGCTCCAATCATTTTATATTCTTCAAATTTTTCTCCATAAGAGGGATTCATAATGACTGGGTGTTTGTTGTGCCTTAAAGTTCTTATAAACTTAGGCTGCTTTTTCATCGCAGCTGTTAATTCTGGCACAGACATATCAAGATATCGAGTTGGATCGTGTTTTAAATCAAAACATAGTGCCCACTGATATTGAGGATGTTGACAAACAAAAGTTTGAACATAAGGTCTACTTTTTCCGTAAAAATACTCGTTAGTGCAGAAAAATAACTCTTTTTTTATTAATTCTAGTGATTGATTTTTGTCTATGGTTAGCATGCTTGCTTTCCAAACATTAGGTGCTTTCCTTGCAATCAGTTTTGCAATACCTAAGGTAGCTAAAACATCGCCAATAGCACTATGAGCATTGCCGTGTTCAATACCATTTAAAGGTGCCATCTGATCTAATTTATAAACATCGTTACCCTTTTCATTTACAGAGTTTTTCAGAGTATTGGGATAATAGAGATTCGCTGCTCTCGCTAAGCTTAGCACGTCTCCTCTGGTATTGCCATTTGTGCTTGTAATATATGGATACTCTAAAGTTTTAAAAAGAGTACACCTTAAAAATTCTTCATCAAATTCTATACTGTTAAAACCCACATAAGTTGCTTTTCCCCATCTTCTAAGTGTTTCAACAAATTGTCTAATCATTTGGTAATGAGAAATATTTGTGTTTTTTAACATCTTTGGGGAAGATTTGTTTACTATCAAAGCCATAGCCTCTGGAACTATTCCGGGACTAAGTCTGCACCTCGTGTCAAAACGATCTAGTTCGTCTAAGTTGTCATTTGTTAAAATTGCTCCAATTTGAATGATTTGACCCCAATATTTATTTGATGAACTGGTCTCAAAATCATAAAAGACAAAATTTGACATGAATTAAATTATTTGAGAATTTTGATCTTTTCAGGATCTTCTGCCAGAGTTTCTTTGACTTGTTCGGGGTCTTTAATATTTCCAAGTGTGTTCATAATAGATCTAGCGTCTCTACCGAAACCGTCTGTTGCTAACATTGCTTGCTCTAATTTTTTTCTAAGATCTTTAATGCCGTCAAAGTGTTTTTCAAATCTGGAGCTGATGTTTTTTAAATCACTATAAATTTGAGTAGCGTGTTGTTGTACCTTTAAAGTTTGAAACCCTAAGTGATAGGATTGTAGTAATGCTGATAGTGTATTTGGTCCTGAAATTGTTACTTTGTATTTTGATCTAAGTTCTTGAAATAACAAATCTTTTGATTTTGGATCTCTATAACTTGACAACTCCGCAAATAATCCCTCTGTGGGAACATAAATAATTGCGAAATCAGTGCTCTTAGGTGGTGCTATATACTTTTGATTTACTGATTTTGCTTTCAATCTAAATGCAGCTGCTAAATCTTTTCTCGCGTTTGTTTGGGCGTCTTTGTCATTTGCATTATATGCATCATCTATTGCTTTATATTTTTCTATAGGCCAATGACTGTCAATTGGCAATAAAACATCTTGCAACTTAATAGCAAATTCAACTGTATCGGAAGTTTCTTCAGGTTTCATTTTGACATTAGCTATAAATTGTGATGCCGGCAATAAATCTTTAAGCAATGAGCCTAATCCGAATTCAGCCAATGTTCCGTAGGTTTTTACCCCACTTAAAATCTTACTAAAATTATCTTGGCTTTGGTTTAACTCGCTTACTTGACGATTGAATACTCCTACTTTTTCATCTACTTTTGTTAGTGCACCGGTCATATCTTTTGCTATCTCTTTGCTCATAGATCCAAATGATTGGCTAAAAGAATTCTTTAAAGAATTGACCTCATCTTTGAAAATTTGATTATTGTCTAATTTTTCTGATTGCTTACGCTTAGATAAAAGAATGACTGCTATTAAATTAGCAAGTAACAAACTTATAATTACAATTGTTATTATCGAATCCATAAACTACTATATATCATTTTATAATATTTTTGGCTGGTTTCGTTTTAGTTATCCATTGAATGGGTATATTTTTTATCCCCTTTAGAGCGGCGAAATATGCTCCAACAAAATTAGCTCTGGAACAATTACAACCTCCAGCACTAATTGTTTTAATAATAGCAGACCTGTAACTACTCGAGTTTATGATGGCATGAATAGATCCCATAAATGTTCCTGGATAACTGCAAGCTTTACCAAACTTTTTAACAACTATAATATGATTATGGTTTTTAAGTTTTATTATCTTTTTAATATTAATGGTTACCTCTTTAAAATATCTATTATTTTTATATTTTTTAACAAAAGCATAAACAGGTTTTTTGTTTCCATTGGTTGCTAAATCTATAATCTTAAGTTTAGCTAAGGCATACTTCTCGTTTATTTTTGAATTGGCCACGCTTCTAATAATTCTTTTTAATTCTTTATCAGAATTATTATAAAGGTAATAAGGTAATGCTGCACAATATCCGTCTGACTCATTTACTTTTGTTCCTCCTGTGATATTTTTTTTAGATTTTATGTTTTGTATTGTCTCCAATATGTTTTGATGGATCCAGGGCCCTTTCATAGGTTTTTTCCATTTAATTTTTTTATATTTTTTTCTAAGTTTTAAATTTCTCCAGTAAGCAGACCCAGGTCCAAAGTTTCTAGTTATATTTCGTTTAAAATTCTTAAGAATATCAGACTTTTTTTTAGTAGACATTAAAGTCTTAAACATAACTTGACCCACATCATTATAGCCAGACACATCTCCTGTTTTTATAGAATAAAAAGGACTTTTGTTTTGTTTTAAAAAAGCTATATCCTTTTTGCCTTTAATATATCTTTTCAGTTTTTTAGGATCATAAACCCAATGCAAAGGTCTTGCTGCGGCGTCAGCAACAGTTGCTCCTAAAAAAATATGTAAATTATCCATTACCTACTGATTTCTTATTTGCAAGTGATCCGCAAGAAGCATTAATGTCTCTACCTCTGCTTCTTCTAAACAAAGATAAAAAACCATTATCTTGTATAATTTTTGAAAATTTTTTTATTTTTTCTTGTGAAGCCGGTTTATAATCTTTATTAGTTAAAGGGTTAAACTCAATTAAATTTAATTTTGAAGGAACCTTTTTCATAATTTTTACAAGTTCTTGCGCATGCTTTTCTGTCATATTCTCCTCCAAACATATCCACTCAATAAAGATTGGAAGTTTTGTCTTTTCATAATATTTATTCAATTGAGGAATTAGTGAATTAATGGAATATTTTTCATTAATTGGCATCAGTTCTGATCTGTGTTTTGGAATTGAACTGTGCAAACTCCAGGCTAAATACACGTCTAGTTCTTTAGCAGCCCACTCTATACTGTCCATGCCGTCTTTCTTAATTCCTATGCCAACTGTACTTACTGTTATTCTAGTACGACCATATTCCAAACCATCTTTATTTTTTGAATTTTCTATTGCAACTTTAACATTATCTAGATTTAAAAAAGGTGAACCTTCGCCCATTAAAACCTGATTAGTAATTTTTTTATGTGTGGACCAATCATTTATATAATCTTTGCATAAAATAATTTGCGAAACTATTTCTCCAGAGGATAAATTTCTAACTAGATTTTTTGAAATTTGGGCAGTGGCACAAAATTCACAAGATAAATAACAGCCTACTGAAACTGATAAACATATTGTATATTTGCTTTGTGTTTTGTCGGGTATAAGAACTGTTTCAACATTTCTTTTATCTTTTAGTTCTAAAAGAAATTTAATCGTTCCATCTTTAGATTTTTGAGTATCAACGACTTTTGGTTTTTCTAGACTAATTAATTTTTTAATTTTATCTCTTAGCTCAATTCCAAATGTGGTTAATTCATCAAAACTTTTTATATTTTTTTTGTAAACAGCATTAAAAAGTTGTTGACATCGCATTTTGGCTTTTTTGACATCAACGTCAGCATTGTTTATTAAAAATGTCTTAAGTTGATCAAAATTTAAGTCAAAGAAATTTTGTTTTTTCATTAGAAAATATTATTAAAGACTTGAGAGGGGTTTTAAAACCCCTCTCTATAAAGATTAAAGATTATTTTTATCAGTTTTTAAATGCTTTAGTACTTTTCCAGCATTTTTACCTTCCTTAATCAAATATCCGCTTGTTCCATTAGCATTAGCCTCTGGAGCCTTTACGGATTTGTTAAGTTGCTGAGCAAGCTTAGCCTCTGACTTTTTTCGGCTGAACTCTCTAAGCAAATGTGAAAATCTATTCATCACAGCTCCTTTCTTTCAACCTACTTTTTAACTCTTTATAGAGTCCTGCATGTAGATGCAGAGTCTTTTTTTCCATGACATATGGATAATTAACCTTAATATAATGATATAGGTTGTCAATGGATAATAAAACGTTAGGAATAATAGCTATTATATTTGGAGGTTTAGTTCTTTATTCTGCACAAGAAGGGGCATGGATTGTATCTGCTATTGCCATAGGATTAGGTACTGGTATATTTTTTTTTCCCTCCAAAGAAGATAAAAATGATATAGACAATTAACATGTCGAAAAGAATATTTGTTGTATACGGTCATCATAATACAAAAAAATGTTTTAATCAGGAGATTAGAGATACATTTATAGATGAGGTAAAAAAATTAGGTCATAATGTTGATCTAATTAACTTACATGATGAAAAACCAATACCTTTCTATGATGGATCTGAGCCAAGTGAACAAATTTTAAATTATAGAAAAAGATTAGAAAGGTCTGATATTCTTTTCATGATTTCACCTTGTTATAATTTAAGAGCAACTGCAATCTTAGAAAATTGGATTGACTTAACGCTTGCTCCAAAATGGTTTTTTTCTTTTAAGAGATTAGTTGGAAATTGGGGGTACCCAGTTGCAGGAGCTATGAAAGGTAAAATTGCAATAATGTCGATGACTTATGGAGGAAATTGGTTTTCAATTGAAACTTGGTTCCAAAATATTCCCTTTCGAAGGATAAAAGCCGGGGTTTTAAAACTTGGGGGCATGAAGACATTTTATTCAAGACATTATGAAGTATTGCCGGGAATGACCGAGGAAAAATTTGAAAAACATATGAAAAAAGTGAGAAAACTGGCAAGACAATTATGTTAGTTTTAATTTTAATTGAGAAAGTGTAAAAAGATTTATGGAAAAAATTAAAAGTTTTATGAGAGAAAGTGCGAATATTATGTTCGACGACTCCAAAAATGATTTAAGAAGTTTGCCTAAATCGGTGAGATTACAGATTTTAATTGTATTATCGTTTGTCTGGTCAACAGTTTTTAGTTTGTACGTTTTTAGTGTTACTTCTTTTATATTTGGTTGGGCTGGAGTGGTAATGGCCCACATAGGTTTAATTATTGCTGTTTATTTAACCTTTAAATTTTTTCATAAAAAACAAGAACAGCCAGTAAGTGTTTTTCAATCAGGAAACTACAACCCCGCTAAAATTTTTGCAGTTTTTTTTATTATTTTCTTTATCTTCATATTTACTAAAGGTATCGATGTTTTAACAAAAACAAATAGTTACGAGACACCCTACTCAGGCCCTGACACCACTACAGAAGAAAGAATTAAAAGATTTGTAAAATAGTAAGATCTTATCTAAAATTAGTTAATGAAATTATTAAGAGTTGGAAAATTAGGCAAAGAAACTGTAGCTGTATTAGACAGTAACAATAAAATTAGAGATCTTTCTGAACATATAAAAGACTTGCATCCTAAAACTTTGAATGAAGCCACTTTAGATGAATTAAAAAAAATTGATTTTTCTAAACTAAAAGAGCTAGATCCAAAAATAAGAACTGGTAGTTGTATTTCTAATCCAATAGATTTTTTAGCCATTGGTTTAAATTATAAAGCTCATGTAGAAGGCAGCAATTCCAAATTGCCAGAAGAACCAATACTGTTCAATAAAAGTTCAGGATGTATTCAAGGACCAAATGACGAAATTATTAAACCTAGGCATGCAAATAAAATGGATTATGAATGTGAAGTTGCAATAATAATAGGACGTAAAGGAAAATACATTAAAGAAAATGATGCTCAAAATTATATTTTTGGTTTTTGTATTGTTAATGATATCTCAGAAAGATCTTGGCAAAAAGAGAGGGGAGGTCAGTGGATTAAGGGTAAATCTATTGCGGGTCCCTGTGGCCCTTGGCTAGTTACTAAAGATGAAATAAAAGATACTAATGATATGAATTTAACTTTGGATGTGAATGGAGAAAGACGGCAGACAGGCAATACTAAAAAAATGATATTCAATTTTAATTTTTTAATCGCTCATATTAGTCAATTTATGACTTTATATCCGGGAACAATTATTACAACTGGGACCCCAGCCGGAACAGCTATGGAAATGGAAAAACCTAAATTTTTAAAATCAGGAGACAAACTACATCTAAAAGTAGATGGGCTAGGCGAACAGAAGCATGAAATAATAGAAGAATAATTATGTCAAAAAGATATTCTGGGAAAAGTCAAAAAGATCGAAGTTTTATGAAGAAAGCTAAACTTTCTTTGAAAGAAAAGCGAAAATTAAAAAAAGACAAGAAGAACAAATAATGTGTGGAAGATATTCTATTAGAAAACCAGTAAGTAAAACAGCTGATCTGGTAAAAACAAATATAAAAGTTGAAGATACAGATAATTATAACGCTCACCCTTCTCAACAATTGCCAATTATTAAATCTTATACAAATGGCAAAACTCTTGAACTTTGTGAATGGGGTTTAGTACCTTCATGGTCTAAAAAATTAGATAAATTTTCACCACTGATTAACGCAAGGAAAGAAACTCTTATGGAAAAAGTGACTTTCAAAAATCTGATACAAACTTCTAGATGTATTGTTCCCGCAGACGGATATTACGAATGGAAAAGAGAAGATAAAAAAAAAATTCCTTATTATTTTTCTAAAGAGGATGATGAAATAATGTTTTTTGCAGGAATACACCAAAATAATCAATTTTGTATTATTACAAGAGAGGCTACAGAAAAGATAAGCACCATTCATCATAGAGAGCCTATGATTATAAATCAAAGTCAAATAAATAATTATTTGAACATAAAAAAAGATGCTATGGAAATATTAAATTCAATCAAGCCTCCCAATTTAAAGTTTCATGAAATTTCAAAAGATGTTAATAATCCAATTAATAATGATCCATCTATAATTAACCCTGTAAAATAAATGAACTCAATTTCTATTACTCCAGGAAAAAATAATATCGGAGCTTTTATAAATAATATAAATTTAAAAAAATTTGATCAAAATCAAGTCGATGATATAAAAAAAACTTTAAACTTGTTTGGTGTTATATTTATAAAAAAACAAAACCTAGATCCTGATTCCTATCAAATTTTTGCGAAAAGCATTGGACAACCAGTTATCTACCCGAGGCTAAAGGGGTTAAGTGAAAAATTTCCTTTTATTAATGTTATTGAAAGAAAACCAGATGACAAAAATTTAAGTTTTGGTTCTAGTTGGCTTCATCAAGATACAAGTTATTTAGCAAATGATAGACCTAGATATACTATGCTTATGGGAATAGAAGTGCCAACTGGTCAAGGTAATACTATCTTTTCATCTGGGTTTAATGCTTATGAAAAATTACCTGACGAAATTAAAAATAAAATTAAAAACGCTACGGGTGTTTTTTCTTCATCAGGGCCAATTGCTATAACTAGACTTGAAAGAGAGAAAGAAATGGGAATTAAATCATCAGCAAGTATGGAGGCTGAACATTCCATTGTTAAAATGGTAAGTGGAAAAAAAACTTTATATGTTTCACCAGGACATCTAATAAAAATAAAAAATGTTAATGAAAAAGAATCAGATTTTTTAAAAAATTATTTAATTGACCATGTAAACAAACAAGAATTTATTTTTTCTTATGAGTGGTCAAAGGGTGATATTTGTCTTTGGGATAATTTAAGCATCTTGCATATGGCTAGCGAAATAAAAAACTGCAAAAGAGTTATGCATAGAATTACAATTAAATAACTATTCCTTTAAAATTGTAAGATGACCCATCTTTCTTTTATTTTTAATTGCTTTTTTACCGTAATCAAAAAAGAATTCGTTTCTGCTGAAGGTTTTTTTTCTATATTCTTCAATTTCTTTTCCTAAAATGTTAATCATGACAGCAGAATTAGAAATTTTACCTGGTGCTATGATTTCTAGATTGCACACTGCTCTTACATGACCCTCAAATTGGCTTACGTTAAAAGCATTTATCGTTAGGTGACCAGAATTATGAACTCGCGGCGCG
Organism: Pelagibacteraceae bacterium AG-345-F21; assembly: GCA_003281795.1. Taxonomy (GTDB): domain Bacteria; phylum Pseudomonadota; class Alphaproteobacteria; order Pelagibacterales; family Pelagibacteraceae; genus Pelagilacustribacter. The sequence continues at coordinate 1,030 of QCAW01000003.1, read as the reverse complement.
ATTTCATTTACTAATAAAACATTATTTTTATCAATAAAATACTCAACTGCCATCGTTCCTACATAATCTAGTTGATTGGCTATTTTTTTTGCATTTTGAAGTGCTTCATCTGTAATTTTATCACTTAACTCTGCTGGAATTTTTGAATGCTTTAAAATTTGATTTTCATGAACATTTTCAATAGGCGCATAAATTGATATAGTGCCGTTTTGAAATCTTGTAAGTATTACTGAAATTTCTTTTTTTAAATCAACTTTTTTTTCTAAAATATAGTCAGCTGTAAAACACCAGTCTTTTTTCACATCATTTAAAGAATTTAAAACAAATTGACCATGTCCATCATAACCAAGTGTATTTGTTTTTAAAATCCCAGGAAGCAATTTTTCATTTCTTGAAACATCTTTTGCTGATTTTATGAAAGCCCATTCTGTTGTTTTAATACCAAGATCATTAACAAATGATTTCTCTAATTTTCTATTTTGAATAATTTTATTTATTTCAGGTTTAGGTAAAACTTTTTTTTCTTTATTTATATTTCTTAATATTTCTAAAGGAATATTTTCAAATTCAAAAGTGACAATATCTACTTCCTTTATGAATTCTTTTATTTTGACTTGATCATCATATTTAGAAAAAATAAATTGATCACAATAATTTTGTGCAGGCCCTTGTGCATCATCAGATATAATTACAGTTTTAACATTAAGTTTTTTTGCAGCCTGGCACAGCATTGAGCCTAATTGACCTGAGCCTATAATTCCTAAGGTGATGTCTTTCATTAACTATTCAGGTTTTTTTTTAATAGACTGCGTTTGTATGCGTCTCCACTTCTCTAAATTAGATTTCACTTTTTTATCATAATTGCCAATTATTGATGCCGCAAGTATACCAGCGTTAAAAGCACCATCGATAGCAAGACAGCCTATTGGAACTCCTTTTGGCATTTGAACCATTGAAAGCAAACTATCTAGTCCCTTTAATTTCTTAGTTTCCATTGGAACGCCAAGTACAGGCAAAGTAGTTAAGGAGG
>QCAW01000002.1 GCA_003281795.1 Pelagibacteraceae bacterium AG-345-F21 | reverse complement strand
CCATCGCTACTGTACAATATCTAATTTCTGCTTCTCTAGCTAATTTTGCTTCAGGCATGTTAGTCATACCAATTACATCTGCGTTCCATGATCTGTATAAATTTGACTCTGCTAAAGTTGAAAATTGTGGACCTTCCATAACAATGTATGTGCCACCTTTTTGATTTTTGATACTCAATTTTTTGAGTGCTGTCTCACAACAATCTGATAAACCAGGACTAGTAGGTTTAGCCATTGAAACGTGAGCAACTATTTCCTCATCAAAAAAGGTTTTTATTCTCGCAAAAGTTCTATCGATAAACTGATCAACAATTACAAATTTACCTGGTTCTAAATCTTCTTTAAGTGAACCAACTGCTGAAACTGAAATGATGTCTGTCACACCCAATTGCTTCATTGCATCAATATTGGCTCTAAAGTTAATATTAGTTGGATTTATTTTGTGACCTCTAGAGTGTCTTGGAACAAAACATATTTCTTCACCATCGAAATTTGCCACTAAAATTTCATCGGATGGTTGGCCCCAAGGAGTTTTGATTTTTTTCCATTTCGTCTTTTGAAAACCTTCCATTTTATAAAGGCCACTGCCACCAATTATCCCAAGTTTTCTTTTTTTCATTATTTAATTATTAATGCTTTTTTGTTAGAAGTTGAAGCTAATTATGGACTTAAAAAAGTATATTAGATCTATTAAAGACTATCCAAAGAAAGGAATTTTATTTAGGGATATTACAACTTTAATAAAAAACCCAGAAGCATTTAAATATACAAATGATAAAATAATAGAATTATCAAAAAAAATAGAATTTGATAAAGTTTCAGCTATTGAATCAAGGGGTTTTGTTTTTGCATCTACTATATCTTACATTTTAAATAAACCTTTTGTATTGTTAAGAAAAAAAAATAAGTTACCAGCTGAAACTCACTCCGTTGATTTTAAACTTGAATATGGAGAAGCTACTATTGAAGTTCACAAAGATTCTATTTCTCCGGGAGAAAAAATTCTTGTAATTGACGACCTGATAGCAACAGGTGGAACAGCAGAAGCAGCGGCAAAACTAATTGAAATTTCTGGTGGCGTTGTTGCTGGATTCATATTTGTAATAAATTTGTTTGATTTGCCGGGCAACGAACTTTTAAAACAAAAAGGTTACAAAACTGAGAGTCTTATCGAATTTCCAGGACATTAGGAATTTGTTAAAATAAAATTATCAATATATTCTTTTAAATCAATTTTTCCGTAATATTTATAAATTTTATTTGAAAGATTTTTATTTGTGCTAGCTGATTTATATCTTTCACCAGGTCTTTTTGGTAAATATTTCAATCTTGTTTTAAACATTCTCGCAACTTTTATAACTGGATATGATTTTTTATTTGAAATGCTGTAATGTCTACACAAATTTTTTTTCCATGCTAAATAACAAATTTCAACAGTATCATTGATATGTGTAAAACTTCTTGATTGAGTTCCAGGTTTAACAACTGGTAAAGGTTTATTTTTTTTAAAGTGTTCTTCAAAAATTCCTATTACGGTTGCCATTTTTCCTTTACTAATTTGATAAGGCCCATAAACATTATAAAAATAAATTACTTCAAAATTAAATTTAAACCATTTTTTTAAGTTTTCTAAAAGTTCAAGATTTTTTGCTTTAGAGAATGCATATGGAGACAAACTTTTATCTTCACCTTTGTTTCCTAAAGATGCAGAAGTTGCAGAATAAATAAGTTTAATCTTGTTTTTCAAACAAAAGTTAAAAACAGCATTAGAACCTAAAGAATTAGTGTTTATACATTCATTCATATTTAAAAAACTTTGATAAATTCTAGCAAACTCGCCAAAATGAAATATTGTTTTTATCTCATTGGGTTTTTTAATATATTTTGAAATTAAATATGTATCCCCCTTTATATATTTTACTCGAGAATTTCTAATGTGATTTTTTTTTGAACCAGATGAGTAATTGTCTATACTAATAATATTATATTTAGTTTTTTTTAATAACAATTTAATTAAATTAGTCCCAACAAATCCAGCGCCACCGGTAATGACAATTTTGTTCTTAGAAAACATTGCGAAATTAATATAGTTAAACTATTAATAAATCAATCTAATGTTGGTCTGTACCAAGATTTTTTTCCTTTGATAGAATTAATAATTCCATTTAATCTACAAAAGTAAATTTCTTTTTTAATTTTGTTGAATGTAATAAAGTAAAAAAAAATTTTAAATAAAGAAGACATCATTTTCGGAAATATTATAGCAAGTGCTAAATTAAACCCTTTGTGTTTTTTATGAAAATAGAAGGTTGACCACATCCAATGCCAATTTCTATTTTTTTCAAGTTCTTCCTTAAAGCTTTGATTTACCGAACTAGCTCCATCGTGATGAATCTTAATTTTTGGATCTAAATATATCTTTCCATTGTTATTTTTTACTTTTCTACATAAATCTATTTCTTCAAAATATAAAAAATAATTCTCATCAAAAAAATCATTTTTAAATTTTTCCATATTGAAGAAAATAGCAAAGCCCTTAATGTCATCTACTTCAATTAAATCCATATCTTGTGTCTCATATTTTTTTCCCTGGTAATCAATGGGCCCCATAAGCCAAAAATTTGGATTTTTTTTTGCTGAAATTAAAAAATTATCAATTGTGTTTTTTTGAATGATTGTGTCTGGATTTAAAACAAGTGCATATTTAGATTTAACCTTAGATAAACCTAAATTGTTAGCAAAAGCATATCCTGTATTTCGACCGGTTAATAAACAGTTAACGTTACTATATTTCGACTCAATCTCCCTTTTAAATTGTTCATTGTTTGAATTTTCAACAACAAATATTTTAATTTCTTTTGGTATAGAATTTAAACAACCATGAATTTTGCTTTCACTTTTAAAAGTAGTGATAATTATACTTAAGTCTTTTGATTCCATTAAATAATAATATTTGATTTTATGAGATAATTCTTTTACTAATTTATCACATAAAGACTTATTGTCCTTAATTATTTTATATGAAAAAAATCATAGTTACTGGTGGATCAGGTTTTATTGGCAATAACCTGATAAATTTTCTTCTCAAAAAAAAGTATTTTGTCGTCAATATTGACAAACTTACTTATGCTTCTAATAATCTTAAACGTAAAAAAAATTATAAATTTTATAAACTAGATATAGGAAATAAAGATAAATTATTAAAAGTTTTAAAAAAATATAAACCCGTGGCTATATTCAATCTGGCTGCAGAAACTCATGTAGACCGATCCATAGACGATCCCAAAGATTTTATTAAATCAAATATATTGGGAGTTTTTAATCTGTTAGAAATAATTAGAAAATTAAAAAAACAAAATACTAAAATTAAATTAATTCACATTTCTACAGATGAAGTTTACGGGGACATTAAAAACGGTATTAGATCAAATGAGAATTATTGCTATAAACCTAGCTCTCCCTATTCAGCTTCAAAAGCAAGCGCAGATCACTTAGTTAAGGCATATGTTAGAACTTATAAAATTGATGCAGTTATTTCTAATTGTTGTAATAATTACGGTCCCTACCAATTTCCTGAAAAATTAATCCCAAAAATTATTTCTAATATAATTAATAACAAAAATATTCCAATTTATTCAAGGGGGATTAACTCGAGAGAATGGGTACATGTTGAAGATCATTGCCAAGCCTTAATGATGCTTTATTTAAAAGGTAAATCTGGAGAAAGTTATAACGTAGGTTCAGGGATAAATTTAAGAAATATTGATTTAGTGAAAAAAATTTTAAAAATTTGTAAAAACAAAAAAATTAAAATTGGCAAAAATGTAAAAATTAAATTTGTTAAAGATAGACCAGGTCACGATTTGAGATATGCTTTAAATAGTAATAAAATTTCGAAGAAAATAAAATGGAAGATAAAATTTAATTTGAGTCACGGGCTTTCTGATACTATTGAATGGTATTTTAAAAATAAAAAATTTTTATTAAATATATCAAAAAAATTTTACGAAAAAAGATTAGGTTTAAATATATGATTAAAAAAGGAATCATCTTAGCTGGAGGTATGGGTACAAGAATGAGCCCACTCACAAAAGCTGTAAATAAACAACTTTTGCCTCTGTACGACAAACCATTAATTTTTTATCCACTTTCGATTTTAATGCTTTCAGGAATTAAAGATATTTTGATAATAGTAAACAAAGGACAACTAAATCAGTTTAAAAAAATCTTACCAGAAAAAAATAGTTTAGGTATAAATTTACAGTACAAAGAGCAAAAAAAACCGGGTGGCTTACCAGAAGCGTTCATTATTGGAGAAAATTTTATTAAAAAAGATAATATTGCGTTAATTCTTGGAGATAACTTTTTCTACGGACAAAATTTAACAAAAAAATTAAAAGATTGCACTAAGTTAAAGCATGGTGCTAAAGTTTTTCTACATCCTGTAAAGAATGCTGCTCAGTATGGGGTAGCTAAAATAAATAAAAAAAATAAAATTTTAAAAATAATAGAAAAACCAAAAAAGCTTTTTTCAAACTTGGCTGTAACAGGACTTTATTTTTTTGATAATAATGTAGTGAATATGAGCAAAAAACTTAGACCTTCTAGAAGAAAAGAGCTAGAGATTACTGATTTGCTTAACTCTTATAGACATCGCAATAAATTAAAGGCAGAATTTATTGGACGTGGTGGAACATGGTTAGATGCAGGAAATATAGATGATTATTATGATGCAAGTAACTACATTGGGACACTAGAAAACCGTCAAGGATTAAAAATAGCTTGTCTTGAAGAAATAGCATTAAATAACAAATGGATAGGTAAGAAAGAAATTAATGACTCTATTAATTTTTATGGCAGCTGTGAATACTCAAAATATTTAAAAAACTTATTAAAATGAAAATAACTAAAACTAAATTTAAGGGTCTTTTGTTAGTATCAGGGGTTAGATTTTTTGACTCTAGAGGTTATTTTAGAGAAATTATCAAAAATAAGAATTTTTCAAAAAAGAATTTTATCTTTTGGTGTATGTCTAAATCGAAAAAAAATGTTTTAAGAGGGCTTCATTTACAAAAAACAGATCAACAAGAAAAATTTATCTCTGTCGTTAAAGGTAAAATTTTGGATGTAGCTGTAGACTTGAGAAAAAACTCTAAGACTTTTGGCAAACATTTTAAGACAATTTTATCTGAAAAAAATTCAAGGTCTGTATTTATTCCTAAAGGATTTGCTCATGGATTTTTATGTTTAGATCATGAAAATATTATAGTTTACGGAAATAGCAAATATAGGTCAAAAAATAACGAAATTGGATTAATTTGGAATGATAAAAATTTAAATATCAAATGGCCTAAAAAAAAATTGATAATATCGTCTAAAGATAAAAAAAATATATCCTTAAAAGAATTTATAAAGAAAAAAATAATTTTATAATTTATGAGTTCATTGACAATGTACTGTATAGATTTGTTTAATGACGATTATCAAAAGATTAAGTCTTTAGGATACAAACCAGTTGGACTAGGTAAAAATAATTTTACTCCAAATTGGTTAAGGGACAACACTGGAGACAATATTTCAGAAAAAAATAGTAGTTATGGAGAACTTACCTTTCATTATTGGCTTTGGAAAAATAAATTGAAAGAAATAGATGATGATAAATGGATAGGATTTTGTGCATATAGAAGATTTTGGGGACAGACACAAGATAACTTTACAATAAAATATAAAAAAGATTTTTTAAATTCTGTGCCAGAAAATTGGAACGATGAGTCAGTAATATTAGGGCAAGAAATATACATGGATGGTTGGACACCCATGAAAATAATTAAACATGGTTTAAAATCAATTATCAAAAATCCAAAGTTTTTATTTAAAAAAAACAGAAATTTAAAATTTCATTTTGACAGTTTTCATGGTTATGGGAACTTAGACAAAGCTATAAATTTACTAGAAGAAAATGATAAGACTGATTTTAAAAGATTTATGGAAAATCGAAATAGTTACAACAGGGGAAATATGTTTATTTGCAAATCTAAAAAAATAATGATTGCTTATTATGAGTCTATTTTCCCTTGGTTGGAAAGATGTGAAAAAGTCTTTAAGAATATAAATAATAGTAGTAATGATTATGGAACAAGAAGAATTTACGCTTTTTTAGCTGAAAGGTATATGTCTTACTGGTTTAACAAATATTCTAAAGTTATAACTTGGCCAGTAATATTCTATAACCTAAATCAAAATAATATTGACTAAATATGTTGTGTAAAGTTTGCAAAAAAAAAATAAAACCCTTTTTGTCCTTTGGTAAAATGCCAATGGCCAATGGCTTTCTTAGTAAAAAAGAATTTAATAAAGAATTTTTTTATAAACTTGAAGTTGGTTTTTGTAAAAGTGATTTCTTATTTCAGGTCAACGATCACCCTAAATCACCTCATATATTTAATAATCATTACCCTTTTTATACAAATAAATCTAAATATATGACTGCACATTTTAAAAAATATTTTGATTGGACAAAGAAATATTTAAGAAAAGATTCAAAAATAATAGAAATTGGCTCAAACGATGGTACTTTTTTAAAAAACTTTAAGGGTGCTAATTATGTTCACTTAGGCATTGAACCTTCAAAAAACGTAGCAAATTATTCAAAAAAAATAAATAAGATTAATGTTAAGAATGAATTTTTTAGTTTTAAAAATTCAAAAAAATTAAATAATTTTAAAAATAAAACTGATCTCATTTGTGCTGCTAATGTAATTAGCCACATTCCTAATCTTAACGATATGATTAAAGGCTTGAGTATTTTATTATCAAAAAAAGGTGTGTTTGTATTTGAAGAACCTTATTTAGGCTCTATGTTTAAAAAAGTTTCATATGACCAAATTTATGATGCACATATTTTTATTTTTTCTTTACATTCTGTTAATAGTATATTTAAAAAATTTGGTTTTGAGTTAATAAACGCTTTACCTCAGACCACCCATGGGGGGTCTATGAGATATGTAATTTGCAGAAAAGGAGAAAGAAAAATTTCCAAAAACTTAAAAAGATTACTTAAAATTGAACTAAAACAAAAATTGAACAGATTGTCTTCGTGTATTAATTTTAAAAAAGCTTGCTATAAATCTAGAAATAACTTTAGAAAAAAGATTTTAAATTTAAAAAGAGACGATAAAAAAATAGTTGGTTACGCTGCCTCTGCAAAAAGTTCTACAGTTTTAAATTTTTGTAAAATAAACAACAAACAGATAGATTTTATAGCTGACTCGACTAAAGAAAAAATTGGCAAATTTACTCCAGGCACACATATTCCAGTTGTCTCAATAAAACATTTTAGAGAAAGTAAGCCAGATTACACAATACTTTGTTCTTGGAATCACAGGCGCGAAATTTTTAAGAAGGAAAAGCTATATTTAAAAAAAGGTGGAAAATGGATCTCACATGTTAAAGTCTAAAAAAGTAGTTGTAACAGGTGGTAACGGTAGATTTGGTAAAACCTTGTTCTCCTTAACTGATCAAAATTTTTTATTTCCAAGTAAAAAAAAATTAAATATTCTTAGTCTGAAATCAATTGAAAAATATCTTAAAAGAACTAAACCCAAGTATTTAATTCACTTAGCTGGTTTATCTCGTCCCATTTCTATGCATGAAAAAAATATCAAAAAAAGTATAGAATTAAATATAATTGGAACATCTAACATTGTTATAATTTGCTCAAAACTAAATATAAAAATAATTTATTTTTCTACTAGTTATTTATACCCGGGTATTAAAGGAAATTATAAAGAAACTGACCCTTTGCTGCCAATGAATAACTACGCCTGGTCAAAGTTAGGTGCTGAAAGCGCTGTTCAAATGTATAAAAATTCTCTTATTTTAAGAGTAAGTATGACTGAAAAACCTTTTGTACATAAAGCTGCTTATGTCGACATGATAACTAATTTTATATTTCATGAAGATTTTATAAAAATATTTAAAAAAATAATTAATAAAAAAGGCATTCTAAATATTGGTGGCCCTAGTAAATCTGTTTACAAATTTGCAAAAAAATATAATCCAAAAATAAAAAAAATTTACCTAAGAAAATTATCCAGACCAAAAATGCCAAAAAATTCTTCTATGAATTTACAAAAACTTAAAAAATTTTTAAATTCATAATTGATTTGGTAGCGAGGGGCGGATTCGAACCGCCGACCCCAGGCTTATGAGTCCTGTGCTCTAACCAACTGAGCTACCTCGCCCTAATAAAACAACATTATAAATATAATAATTTTTAAATAATAACAATTTAGTATTTTGTTAAGAAAAATAAATATTATTTTTTTTCAATGATTTTATAGTTTTTTTAATAAATTCAATTTGTTTTATCATTTTTTGCTCTGAATATACGTTTATATTTGGATGATATCTTTGTAAAAGCTTTTTTTTCTTTTCAAGCTCTGATTTGTTAATTTGTAGAACTTTCTCTAGATACTGTAAGTTTGCAATTCTTTTTAATTCACTTAGGTATAATTTCATAAATTCTTTATCTTCAAAAAATAATTCTAAAAAGAACTTTTGGTCTACTGAATGAACAAAATTATCTTCACTTAAACTCATCCACCAAGTTTTAGTTTCGTAATTTTGGTTATTGTAATCAACGTGGACTTCTCTTCCTATAGGTTCTAACTTAAGCGTAGATGGATTTAGATAAAATTTAATATCTTTCCAATCAAATTCTACAGCTCCAAAAAGCGCCTTAATAGCAAAAACTCTTGCCATCTGATTTATATCAAAAGTTTCACTTACACTAAGTTCTTTATTTCTGAATAATTTTAATTGGTCGAATGCAAAATTAGTCAATTTTTCTAACTCAGGATTATTTATTAATTTTGATTTATTAACCAAATTTAATTCAGCTTTAAAAAATGAATCTTTATACTCCTCAGGTGGCAGATTGAACATATTAGAAGTTTCTTTAACCCACTGATTTTTGTCATAAAAAACTATGGGCCCATTTTTTTTATTATTATTCCTTAATAAATCTTCTGAATGTGCCTCAGTATAATTGTAAAGCCCCAAACTATTTCCGTTTAAAATTACTTCAATAAATTTGACTTTATGATAAATTAAATTTTCATTTTTTAAAAACCTCATAAAAAGCCATTCATATAAATATCCCCTGGTTTGTGGGTGTTGAATAGCAAATTCAGTGTTGCCGAATATCTTTTTACCTCCTCTTAAATTTATCTTTAAAGACCATTTCTCAGGATGCTCCCAATGATCTTTGTGTGTGCCTTTAATGCTGACATAAGCTGATAATTTTTCTTGGGGTGTTAGTGAAATTCTAGCAGGTACTTTGACTCTCAGCTCTTTTGAGGCTTTCCAATTTTCAATATAAGTTTTTCTACTTTTAATTAGTTTTAAATAATTTTGAAAATTTATATCTATTATTATTTTATCAGAGGGTAAAAATGTAGAATAAAAATTACTTGTTATTTTACTGATAGAATCATTAAATATCATGGATATTTTTCTATCCCACTCATATCTTTCTGTCCAAATTCCTAAAATAAAGAAAAACAGAATAATAATAAGACTTGCAAAAATTCTAAATAAATATTTTATAGAAATTAATTTTTTATTTTTTTTTGAAATTTTTTTCTTATTTTTATTTATTATAATCAATTTAAATACCTGATACCTGTCTAATTGAATTTATATATTTAGAGTTTCTACTATTTCTGATTGGCATATAATCTAATAAATCATTAATTTCATATCTCATATTTCTATTAAATTTAACTTCAATTATTAAATGATTATTATTTAAGACTTTCGACTTTATATTTGGTTTAGGTTTTGCTCTCTGATCATAAACGTTTAATTTTCTATCCAATGTGATCCTAAAATTTTTATCATGGCTTAAATAATATTCTCTATAATAACGGTTTAAAATTGATGGGGTATTATACTTATTAAAATAAATTTTATTATTTGGAGTAAGCGAAAGTTTAATTCTTTTTGCAAGTTTCTTCCAATTTAGTTTGTTTATATCTTCTAGACCAGAAATTTTGAATTTTTCCTTCCAACCATAAATGTTTCTTTTAAACTTAATTTCGAAGTTGCCATTATTGCATTTTTCTAGATCGTCATACCATCTATATCGGAACTTTGCCCTAAAAGTATTTCCAAACAAATTATCACTAAAAGTTTCAAGATTATTATCATCAAAATAGATATTATTAATGTATCTTGGTTTATAAATTGGCATAAAACAATTATTGTTTAAACGTATCCAATTTTTGATCGAATGATAATAAGTGTCTTGAGTAATAAATTTAAGTTCAATTCTTGAATTTTCTGGTATTTTAAAACTCATAAAATCTAGATGCTAGGGATCTGATTTTGATCAATGTAGGTTACTGATATCCCTTTAAACTCTTTTTGCAAATTGTTTATAATATTTTCTAGTTGTTCAGACTCTTCAAAATTTACTAAATATGTTGCTTCAATCATATTGTTTCTAACATCAAATCTTCGCAAATCACAAACCTTAGAATTAATCGATATAATTTTATTAAATTGTGTAATAAGATTTTTTTTAGTTTTAGTGTCTTTAATCTCATGCTCCAAGTTTATAAAAATATTTTTATTTTTATTTTTTATTTTATTAAATTTTAATAGGCTGATAACAATTAAGATAATTATTATTGATACTATTGTAGGAATAGTTTGGTTTGCGCCTAAACCGAGTCCTGCGGCAATTGAAATAAACAAATATGCTAACTCCTCGGGTTCCTTGATTGGAGTTCTAAATCTTACAATTGACAGAGCTCCAACTAAACCAAGAGATAGAGCAAGAGAAGACTTAACAATGGATATAACTAAAACTGTCGTTAATAGAATATATGAAAAAATATTACTAAACTCATCTCTGTTAGTTAAAGTAGATCCAAATTTTTTGTAATGAAATTTTAAAATTATTGCTATAACCGCCCCTACTAATAAATTTACAACTATTGAGACTATTGATAATGGAGGAGCTTCTGCTAAATTCAAGTTTTCAAGCATTATCGATCTATATAGGATATTAATAATAAATACTATTTCAAATTTTTACGGAAATTGTTGTTTTTTTATTGAATTTTAAAGGGATAAAATTATGCCGAATACAGTTACGGCGGATACTGCAGCTACTGAGAGAGCAATATTACTATTTCGTTCTCTTTTTTTTTCAGCATTCAATCTATTTAATAAATCTGTCAACTTAACTTTTCTTTGATGCTCTACTTCAGCGTTATGATGATTTTCAAATTTGATCTGCGAACTCATAAGTATTTAAATTTCATCACATTTGGTTTGATATTAAAACATTTCAAAGGGGCAGAATGGGTTTATTTGAAGATATTCAACCCAAAATGAGTTTAAAGATAAGAATTAATGATCTAATATAGCTTTTTCGGGAGGAAAGTAGCTTAAATTGAAAGCATCAGATACACCCTTGCAGGTAACTTTTCCTTTGTAAATATTTAAACCCGCAAGGTAATTTTTATTTTCAATCAATGTTTTTTTATAACCTTCATTTGCTAATTGAACTAATAAAGGCAAAGTTGCTTTATTTAAAGCCATGGTAGATGTTCTAGGTACTCCACCAGGCATGTTCGCCACACAATAATGAACAACATTATCTACTAAAAAAGTTGGATTTTCATGGGTGGTAGGTTTACTTGTTTCAACACATCCTCCTTGATCAATTGCAACATCTACAACCACTGAGCCTCTTTTCATATTTTTAACCATTTCTCTTGTGATAATTTTTGGAGCTTCAGCTCCAGGAATTAAAACTCCGCCTACTAAAAGGTCACAATCAGAAACCAATTTCCCTAAATCTATTTTGTCGCTTTCAGTTGGTATAATTTTATCTCCAAATTTTTCATGCAATTCCTTTAATCTTTCTTTGGATTTATCCACTACATAAACTTTTCCTTTCATGCCTGTAGCTATTATTGCAGCATTTTCCCCAACAACTCCTCCTCCCAAAATTACAACATTAGCTGGCTCAACGCCTGGCGCACCACCTAGCAATAGACCTCTTCCTTTTTGATTTTTTTCCAAAGAATGTGCTCCAGCTTGAATAGACATTCGACCAGCTACTGCGCTCATAGGTGCTAATAAAGGTAATCGTCCATTGTCATCTGTTACTGTTTCATAAGCAATACAAATTGACTTTGTTTTTATTAAACCTTTAGTAAGATTTTTTGCAGCTGCTAAGTGCAGATATGTATAAATTATTTGATTCTCTCTAATCATCTCAACTTCGTTCATTTGAGGCTCTTTTACTTTAACAATCAATTCTGCTGATTTAAAAATCTCCTCAGCTTTTTCAATTATTTTTCCTCCAGCAGCTTTATAATCTAAATTAGTAAATCCTGCTTCAAAACCCCCGTTGCTCTCTATTAAAACTTCATGGCCTTCACTTGTTAATTTTTTAGTGCTTTCAGGCGTCAGCCCTATTCTATGCTCTTGAAGTTTAATTTCTTTTGGAACTCCAATGATCATTTATGATTTTGAGTAATTTGAAATGCCTGTTCTTAATTTATCTATTATTTCATCAATATGCTTCTTCTCGCATATAAATTGAGGGGCAATAATTAAAGTATCTCCAGTATTTTTAAAATTTACTCCTGCGTCATAACAATGTTTAAAAGTCTGAAAACCAGCTTTGCCTGGTTTATCTTTCATTTTCATTTCAATGCCACCCATCATTCCATACCCTCGAATACTTACTATTTCTTTTAAATCTTTTAATGAATGAAGGCCTTCTTGTAAATACGGTGACAATTTTTTAGCTCTATTAAATATATCTTCCTTGTCAAAAATATCTTGCACAGCTAGCGCTGCAGCAACTGCAACAGGTATTCCAGAATAAGTATATCCATGAAATAATTCCGGTGTTCCGTCTGGAGCGCCAGATGAAGAGTCTAAAACTGCATCATAAATTTCTTCTTTAACCGCAACTACTCCCATAGGAACTACTCCATTTGTTGTAGCTTTGGCCATTGTGATTAAATCTGGTTTTACTCCGAATTCTTGTGATGCAAAGGCTGAGCCAGTTCTCCCCCATCCAGTAATTACTTCATCGAAAATTAGTAATATCCCGTGTTTATCACAAATTTCTCTTAAACGGTTTAAATAACCTTTTGGTGGTATTAATGTCCCTGTAGAACCAGCTATCGGTTCAACAATACAAGCTGCTATATTTTCTCCCCCAAAATTCATTGCTATCCTCTCTAAATCTTCTGCCATCTCAACTCCAGTTTCGGGTTGCCCTTTTACAAATTTGTGTTCTGGTAAATGAGTATGTCTCATATGTTGAACACCTGGCATTAATACACTTGCAAAAGTTTTAACATTATTAATCATTCCACCAACAGTAGTCGCACCTATATTCATTCCATGATAACCTCGTTCTCTACCCACAAATCTAAATCTTTTTGAGTCCCCTTTGGCTCTATGGTATGCAATTGAAATTTTAATAGCAGTTTCTACAGCTGTTGATCCACAAATAGTATAAAAAATTCGATTTAATCCCTCAGGTGTTTTTTTAGCTATTCTAGTAGCTAATTCAAATGATCCGCCAAAACCTTGGTTGAATGGTTGGCAATAATCTAATTTTTCCAATTGTTTTGATACTGCTTCTGTAATTTCTTTTCTTCCATGACCTAATGGATTGCAAAACAAACCAGAACTTGCATCAATCATCTTTTTTCCTTCATGATTAGTTAAATAAACTCCTTTGGCATCAGTAATTAATCTAGGGTTTTTTTTAAAATTTTTATTATCTGTAAACGGCATCCAATGCTCGTTTAACGAATTAGGAATATTAGTTCTATTTGATGAACTCATTTTTCAAAGTAGTAGACATTTACTAAATTAAATCAAGAATTATCGTATACAACCTTGAATTGAACCTAAAAAGAACGCTTTATGCTTAGTAGTTAATAGGGGTGTAATAATAGTCATGCATAAAAAACATCTTCTTGTCTATTTACTTAACGTCAAATTTAATTTTAAATCTACTTAATTAACAAACTATATAGGGGAAAATATGAGAAAAATAATAAGCACAGTTCTTGGGATTTTATTTGCGTTTACTCTAAACGCTTCAGTAGCTAATGCAGCTGCTAAAGAAGTTAGAATAGCGTACTTTTTGGAGTGGCCTTCTCCAAATCTTGAGGACATGAATAAAAAAGCATATGCTAAAGCTCTTGGAGTGCCAGTTAAGTGGACTAATTTCACTAACGGTGTAGCAATGACTGATGCAATGCTAGCAGGAGATATTGATATCTCTTACTCACAAGGTTTAATGCCGTACATCAATGCTGTTAAGGCTAAAGCGCCTATAAGTTTAGTAGATGTAGCTATGGAATACGGTATGGGAGGAACAACTTGCGTTACCTCTAAAAAATCTGGAATCACAAAAGCTAATGCTTCTGAACTTGAGGGTAAAAAAGTAGCCGTTCCTTTAGGAACTATGGCTGAATACGTTTTTACAGAAAGTATGAAGATAGTTGGTGCAGATAGAAAAAAAATGGAAATTATTGCAATGGATCCTGAAGAAGGAGCTGCTGCTTTAGTCAGTGGCGACGTTGTAATGGCATGTTTGTTTGGAGGTAACTCTATTAAATCTGCTACAACAGTAGGAACTAGGCTTTTAACAGTCGATGAAGCGCGAGCTGGCGGTATTATGGGTATTGATATCGTTTCTGTAACAAATAAATTCATGAAAGAAAATCCTGGAATGGTTAAATCTTTTGTGGAATTATCTCACGAAGCTAACGAAAGATACAGAAATGGAAACAGTGATTTGAAAGCAATGGCTAAAGAGTCAGAAATGAAAGTTGCTGACATGAAAGATACTTTAGGTGGCTTTAAATTCTTAACTCCAAAAGAAACTAAAAAATCTATGAAGAGTGGTAATCTTTCAAAATTTTTGAAAGGATTTGACACTCCAAGAGGTACAGTAACTACTAAGTTTTTACCGTAGTTCTTGATAATAAAATTATAGGCGCCAATTAATCCAATTGGTGCCTATTTTTTTAAAAAAATATCTAATATAATTATTTTATGAGCGATCTTATTTCAAAAAATCTAAATATGATTTTTAAGACACCAAAAGGAGAAAAGGTTCATGCTCTAAAAGATTTAAATTTTACAATTAAAAAAGGAGAGCTACTTACTGTACTTGGGCCTTCTGGTTGTGGAAAAACAACTTTATTAAATATTACCGCTGGATTTATTCGTCCCACTTCAGGAACAATTATTCTAGGTGATAAAGAAATCAATGGTCCAGGTGTAGATAGAGGAATGGTGTTTCAACAAGGCGCTCTATTTGAATGGTTAACAGTTGCTGAGAATGTCAATTTTGGATTAAGAATGAAAGACAATAATCCAAATGAAACAAAAAAAAGAGTGGATGAATGGTTGGATATAGTTGGATTACAAGGTTTTGGTAATACTCCTACTTATCAGTTATCTGGAGGTATGCAGCAAAGAGTAGCTTTGGCTAGATGTTTAATTAATGACCCAGATTTAATTTTAATGGATGAACCTTTGGGTGCTTTAGATGCGCTAACTAGAGAAAAGATGCAATCTTTAGTTCTTAAAATATGGAAAGAAACAGGAAAAACAATAATATTAATAACCCATTCTGTCGAAGAAGCGCTGCTGTTGGGAGAAAAGGTTTATGTGATGGCACCTAGACCAGGAAGAATTCATAAAGAATATAAATTACCTTTCGCCACAATGGGGCTTAAAAAAGATTTAAGAGAAATCAAAAATGATAGTGAATTTGTGTCAAAAAGAGAGGAAATACTTTCAATGATTTGGGATATGGAGGAAGAAATTATGGGTAAAGAAGTTTAAATGTTTACTGCATTTCTCACATTTTTATTTTTCTTTGCTATCATTGGATCTATTTTATATGGAAGAAAGTTAATTAAAACAGAAAAAGTAGACGCTGTTTTTGGAAATCCAGAGAGATCAAAAGGTGGTGTTCATTGGGTGATAGTAGGTAGCAGTTTTTTGTTATTAATTTGGCTTTATTACTCATGGGATATAGCTAAATCTTTCTTTCCAAGATCAGCTAACGAGCTATGTCAAGTTGGAAAAGTAAATGAGTCTCTGCTTTCACTTAAATACCTTTTTCCAATTCATGAACGTCAACTTAAAAGTACTTCGGTTATCGAAACTGAGACTGAAAATTTAAATAAAACAGTTTTAGAAATAGAAAAATCAATAAAAGTAAGTAACGAAGACAAAGATAAATTAATCTATTTCATAACTAAAACAAAAAATACAATTCCACTACTTACCAATGAAAAACTTTTAAATAATGAAACAAAAGAAAAAATTAAAATAATAACTGAGAACATTAATAATTTATCAAAAGATTTTTCAAGAAGTGACTATCCTAGTGAAAGCGCTGAAGATGAAATTGAAAGAATTAAAGCCTCAAAAGAAGAAGGTACTTGGAGTGCTTCAAGTACTTCGGTAGAAAACACCATAGAAATTCCATCTATACCAAAAACAAAAAGAGGTTTAAAATTTCAAGCTGTAGCTGTTGAACTAAACTTAATTAGTGATGAATTTTTTGAGCTTCGAAATCATAATGAGCAGTACTCATCTGTTTTAGAAAGTCTTAAAAAGGAAATAAAAGATTTCAGAACAAATTCGAGCTCTTCAGATGAAGTTTCTTCATCTTTTGCAAAAGATATTCTTAAAATTGCAAGAAGAATTGAATATGCAAGTATATTCCCTCCAAACACTTTGATTGATATGCAAGCTTCTATTGTTAATTTTGATAAAGTTCAAAAAAAAGAGCAAGGAGGTTTAAGATGGGTTGATATTCTTTTGTTTCCATCAGGAACAATTATTTCAAGTGGGCCTAGCTGTTCAGAGCAAGGATCAGGTAGATGGCTTCCTAAACCTTCCGACACTGTAAACAAATTTGCTTTAATGCTAAATCCTAATGTGGGATTTAAACAAATTCCATTAATTTGGTACGAAATGATGGATGTAAGTAAAATAGTTGGTTTTCTTATGCCTGATTGGATTGCAGATATATTGCCTGGAAAATATCCAGTTCATAACGAAAAAGGAGAAATCAAACCAAACTTTAAAAGTAAAGTTTTAAGTTTTGTAACAGGGGACTTTGAATTATTTAAAATACCGATTCCTACTGGCCATATTTGGGATTCATTTTTGAGAGTATTTCTAGGATTAGTAGCTGGGATTATAATTGGGGTTCCATTAGGATTATTTATGGGTTTAAATAGATTTGCAAAAGGATTTTTCGATCCATTAATAGAACTTTATAGACCTGTTCCTCCTTTAGCATGGGCACCATTAGTTATTTCAGTCCTAGGAATAGACAATCTTGGAAAAGTATTTTTATTATTTATGGTATCGTTATCAATTATGATAATTTCGGCTAGAGCTGGTGCATCTGGAACTCAATTATCAAAAATTCACGCAGCACATTCTCTTGGGGCATCTAAGTGGCAAATACTAAGACATGTTATTTTTCCAAATTCCTTGCCAGAAATACTTACAGGGATAAGAGTTGCAACAGGAATGTGCTGGGGGACGTTAGTGGCTGCAGAATTTTTAGCTGGAACTACAGGAGTTGGTTTCGTAGAAAATGTCGCGAAAAAATATTTCCAATATGAAGTAATATGGATCACTATATTTATTATGGGAATGCTAGGATTAGTTTTTGACATCACAATTAGAAAAATAATAGACAAAACTATTCCTTGGCGAGGAAAAGGTTAATCGATTTAATAATTTATGATAGGTATTCTTGGTGGCATGGGCACTCAAGCAGGTTTAGATTTTTGTTCAAAACTTGCAAAACTAAATAGAGGAAAAGCAGATCAAAACTATCCATTATTTATTTTATACAATAAAGCTAACATTCCTGATAGAAAACAAAATCTAAAAAAATACAATAAAGTTTTTAAAAGTCTTGTGCAAGGGTGTAAGTTTTTACAAAAAAATAAATGTAAGTTTATTTCAATTCCATGTAACACTGCACATTACTGGTATAAAGATCTAGAAAAAAAAATAAAAATTCCAATTTTAAATATGCCAGAAATTGTGTATTTAAATGCGAAGAAAAATTGTAAAAAAAATTCTAAAATTGGTCTTTTGGCTACAGATGCTACAATTAAAACAGGGATTTACAGTTATTATTTCAAGAAAAATTACAAATTAATATCACCTAATAAAAACCTGCAAACAAGAAGTGTAAATAAATCTATAAAACTGGTTAAAATGGGTAAAACTAAAGAAGCTGAGAGAGCTATTAAACCTGCTGTTAATTATTTAATAAAAATGAACTGTAAAAAAATCATTTTGGGCTGTACTGAGTTGCCAATTGCAATTTTTGCCTATAAGTCTTTTAAGAAAGCTAAGCTATCAAAAATATTTATGGACCCTAATTTACTTTTAGCTGAAGCTTCTATGAGGAAATATAAATGAAAAAAATATTATTGTTAATCTTAATTATTGCTCCTTTCCCTTTAAATGCAAATGAAAATGCTAAAGAAAAAAAAATTGCTAAATATGTTATGGAAAATATTCAAAAAGATTATGTAAATTGTTATAGTTTTTACAAAGTTGCAGCTCAAAGTTTTAAAAATGCTGGAAAAGATAAAAGCATAATTACTAGTTTGGAAAATAGTGCAGATGTATCTTTAAAATATAATTATGATCTAGGAGAAATTATGGGATTAAATCCTGAGGTTATGTCTCAAATGACTAAAGATAATGTAAACAAATTTGTTGAATTGGCAAAAAAAGATTTTTCCTTACTTGCTAAAGATTATGGCATGATGTGCAAAAATCTGGTTGAGAATCCAGAACAAAGAACGAATTTTTGGGAAATAAAAGGAAATAAAAAATTTAAGTGAAAAAAAATCTTGTAAAATCAAAAGTAAAACAAATTTTTCTTAAACATAAACTTTCAAACAAACATTCTGAAATTTCATCGAGCTACATAGTTAAAGCTGAAATTCTAGAAGCTACAGGTCATGGGTTAGCAAGGCTAAAAATGTACTGTGATAGACTTAAAGCAAAAATAATTAATCCTAGACCTAAAATTAAAATAAAGAAAATTAGTTCTTCAGTTTCTTACATTAATGCAGATAACAGTATTGGTTTTGTGAGTGCTGATATAGGTATTAAACAAGCAATCAAAAATGCAAAGAAAACCGGAATAGGTTTAGTGGCTATAAAAAAAAGCGGACATTACGGACTTTCAAGTTTTTATGCAGAACAGGCAGTAAATAATAAATTAATGGTTTTTTGTTTTACTAATGCGCCTGCTGCTTTAGCTCCACATGGTGCAAAGAAATCTCTGTTTGGAACAAACCCTATTTGTTTTGGAGTTCCTACGGGAAAAGTTCCTTTTATTTATGATGCTTCGACGTCAATGATAAACAGAGGAAAGATACGAAGAGCTGATAAGTTAGGTTTAAAAATTCCCTACGGTGTTGCTCTTAACAAAAAAGGAAGAATTACTACTAACGCTAAAGAAGCTCTGAAGGGTACTCAATTACCAATTGCAGGTTTTAAAGGTTCTGGCTTAGCATGGATGGTTGATATTTTAAGCGGGGTTTTCACAGGCAGTAGCCACGGAGGAAAAACAAAAGATCCTTTTGATGATTTTTCAGGACCCCAAAATATGGGCCATTTATTTATTACTATTAATCCAAAAATTTTTATCGGTAATAGATTCGTTAAAGAAATGCAGAAAAATATAAAGCTTGTCAAAAAACTTCCGAAAGCGAAAGGATTTTCAAATATTTTATATCCAGGTGAAAGAAAAAATAAGACGTATAAAAAGAATTTAAATAAAGATATATCTATTCCTACAAAAATTTTAAGAGAAATGGAAAAATTAAATGTTAAGTAAAAAAAAAATTATTTGTCCTGAAAATTTACTTAAATTAGCTAAAACAAAAGGACCGATAAAAGCAGTAATAGTTAACGCAGTAAAGTCAGTTTCAATAGAGTCTGCTAGACAAGCTGTAGATTCAAATTTAATCATACCAGTGTTTATAGGAGACAAGTCAGTTATTGAAAACAATGCTAAACAATTAAACTGGAATATTTCTAAATATGAAATAATTAATGAGCCAGATGAAAATAGTACTGCTCCAATCGCAGCAAAACTTGCAAGTGAAGATAAAGTAAAAATAATTGTTAAAGGACATATTCATACAGACGTACTTATGAAAGCAGTTTTAAAAAGAGATTTGAATTTAATAGGAAAAAAAAGACTAAGTCATATTTGGCATATGACTTTAGAAAAAAATGACAAACCATTTATCATTACTGATGGAGCATTAAATGTATTACCAAAATTAGAAACTAAAATGCACATATTAAAAAATGCGATAGATTTTGCGTGTAGAATAGGAATTAGAAAACCTAAGGTATCAGTGCTATCAGCAACTGAGGAGGTTTTAGATAGCATGCCTAGTTCTCTAGAAGCAAACGAGCTTACCAAAAGAGCAAAAAAAGAAGGTTTGAACGCAGAAGTATTTGGACCAATGGCATTCGATAATTCAGTTTCTGAAAAAGCTGCACAAATTAAAGGAATTAAAAATGTTGTTGCTGGTAATACAGATATATTGTTAGTACCTAATATAGAAACTGGAAATGCTTTAGTGAAAATGATGATTTTTTTTATGGGAGCTTGTGCAGCTGGCGTAGTTGTAGGTGGGAAGGTCCCAGTTGTTATAACAAGTAGAGCAGATGATACTCAAGCTAGGTTAGCCTCAATAGCTGCTGCTGTAGTAGCTATGTAATGATACTTTTAAAAAACTGGGATAATAAAAATTGGTTATCATCGGAAAAATATATCCTTAATTTTCATAAATTTTTAAAATCTAAATTTAAATTTAATAAGAATACAAAGATTATCGATATTGGTTGTGGTAGAGCAAATATAATCAGCTTTTTGCAAAAAAAATATAAATTTAGAAATAAACCTATAGGAATAGATATTGTAAGAAATAAAAATATCAAAAAAAATATAATATTTATGAAATCTGATGCTATTAGTTATCTCAAAAAAAATAAAAAATATGATTTAATTATTATAAAACAAACCATTCACTTTTTTTCAAAAAAAAAACTTGTCTCTTTATTAAACTACAGTAAAAATAATTTAAATTCAGGTGGTAAATTATTAATTTTTTCTCTTAAAACAAAAAATAATAAAATACCTTGCTTTAAAAAAATGAAACAAAAACTAGATAAAAGTTTAAAAAGAGATGAATCTTTACTTAGAATAGTAAAAAAAAAATTACTGAAAATAAATGAAACGAATTTTCATTTTAAAGTAAAAGTTTCAAAACAAAAATATATAAAGATGATTAAAAGTAGATATATTTCTTGTTTATTAAATATATCAAATGTTCAATTGGTTAAAGGTATCAATGAAATTGAGTTGAAATACAAAAATCAAATAAAATTCACCGATACCTTAAAGTGTATTAGCTTTAGAAAATAATTATTTTCCTGGCTCTTTATATGTAGTTGCCATTTTTTTTGCAGTTTCTGCTATTCCATTTAGATCTACGTCTTCTAAAATAGTAAAATCTGATACTGCTCCACTTGATACTGCTACCATAGCAGCCGCAGCAGCTTGTTCAAAAGTACCTTCGATTTCTGCCATAAAGTCGTACTTCCCTCTCAACCCAGCATAACGAGTTACTTTTGCACCACCAGCAGCAGCAAGCGCAGATGTTGCGGCTTTTCTGTCTGTAGATGGATTGCTGACAAAGCCACCAAGTCCTTTAGCGGTATAAACTCCTAGAGTTATAAATTTTGCCATTTCTCCCCCTTTCTTATTTTTCAATAATAACTGTTCCAGAGTGAGGATCTGTAACTCCTAGCTCTGAGGACAGTTCTTCCAAAGTATGTCTAGCTTTATCCAAAAACTCAATCATTTTTGGTCTTGCTTTAGCTATATTATCTTCAGAATTCCATTCACCAATCATAAAAAATTCGTTTGGTTTTGTTTCAACGTATTTTGCTGAAATTTGACCATCGAACTTTGGCATCTCATCAATTATTTTTAGATAATCATCTCTGCTAGATGGTTTTACTTTACACCTAACTATATTCATAAATTTTGCCATTATTTTCCCTTTTTAATTAAACGTAAATCTTATCAGCTAAACCGTAGCAAAGAACTGCGCTAATAATTACAAGAACAAGTGGCACATATATCCCATCGTTTCTTGTTTTTTTAGTTAAACCCGTCTTATCAATTTTTAATGTATAAAAATTTGCAGCTAATATTGAAACGTTGATTATAAAAACTAAGTTAAAAAACGCCCAAGTAGCAAATAATCCACCTGACCTTACAAAGGCTACATAGATGGCCATTAAAACTATTGCGACCATGAATGAGCCAGCAAATCTAGTTATTAAAGTCGCTGTCTTATCTACTCCTCTGCCTTTTAGAAATTTTTTAGTATCAAAAACTAATTGGTAAGCATAACTACCAATTATTATAAAATGAGCTAAGTAAATTATTAAATAAAAAGCGTTTCCAAATTTATCTATCATATTTATCCTTTTAGTTATCCTTTATATTGTTCTAACAAATCTTCACACATTGGAGTTGTAACGGATTTTTCTAAAACTACTCCAGCTGCTGCTCTTTCTTTATGAAGTTCCTCATCGGCCTTAAAAGCTTTAAGACCATCCATTGTATCAAATCTAATAATAGTAGTGATTTTTGAGTCATTATCTTTTTCTGTTCCAGCATAAAGAAATGTCATACCGTATTTTTTAATCTTTTCTGAATTGCTGTGAACCATCGCTTTCCACTTTGCAAAAGTTGCAATTGGTCCCTCTATTTTAACTATCATGTTTCTCCTTTTTTAAAATTAATTTTGACATTAAACTCCTTTAATTATTATTCCATTGGCTTCTGAGTTTGCTAATCGAATAGGTTTAACAGGTTTGTATTCCTCAGAATTATACCACTCTAAAGCTTTTTCATAAGTTGGAAATTTAATCACAACAGTTCTTGGATGCTTCCACTCGCCGTCAATAACTTCAAATTCTCCGTTTCTTACTAGATATTCTCCTCCAAATTTTTCAACGGTTGGTTTTACTTTGCCGACATATTCTTTGTAAGCCTCTGGATTTTTCACATTAATGTTGGCTATAACGTATCCACTCATTTTAATAAATTCCAGATTTTACTAATTTGTCTATTTCTCCCTTTGCCTCTGGTATTAACTTGTAAATATATTTATCACAATCACCTGTTTTTTTTTCATCATATGGTTTTCCATGAAGTTCATCGATAGATTTATTAAGTTCTGTATTAATAAAATCTTCTTTTACTCCCTCTTTAATTAAATATGATGTTAAAAATTTTTTTGCTGAAATAGAATAAACAATCTTGTCTAGTTCTAAAGTGCCCTGAGGTATCATACTGTTAGCGTAATATAGCCCTGTACATTTTAATGTAGCTTGTTTTTCTTTTTCACTTAAATGCCCACCAGCTTGTAATGTGGAAAAGAAAAATAAAAACATAATCGTAATAATTTTTTTCATAATTCTAATACTAATTAACTTTTACTAAGTTTAACTATGTTAAATAGTCGTTTCAGGTATGCAATTTGTCTACAACTATAAGAAGAACTAAGGAATAAGTATGATTTTAGGAGCAACACAAGAACCATTATGTATTTCTTGAAATGCTTCGGACCCTTTTTTAAGATCTCTATACTCAATCCAACCTAAATCCCCTAATTTTTTTTCTTTTAAAATTTCTAAAGTTTTTTGAAAATCTTTATTTGTATAACAGTATGTACCAACTAATGTCACTTCTTGAATTGTTAATTTCTTAAAATCAAAAGTTCCAGACGGTTGTGTTAATCCTATATGTAGAATAGTGCCACCAGGGGCTATTGATTTAATAGCTTGATGTCGTGTAGCTTCGAGACCGACAGACTCTAATATCAAATCAAAATTATTTTCTTTAATCGATTTATCGTTTGGAGATACAAAATTTGCTTTTAAATATTTACCACATACATCTAATCTTTTTTTGTTTGGATCTGACATTATAATATTAGTAGCTTTTTTCTCTTTATTTAGTACTAAACCACATAACAAACCTATCGCACCTGCTCCTTGAATTAATATTTTGCATTCGGATAATGGTTTTTTTAAATTTTGTTCGGCTAATAAAACTCCATGTAAAGCTACAGCTGTGGGTTCAGCTAATGCTGCCTCTTTAATACTTAATTTTTCTGGTACTTCAAAAATATTTTTTTCTGGTACTGAAACGAATTCTGCCAAACCCCCTTCTCTTTTAATTGGCGTACTCATCCCAATCATTGTTCTTTCTGGACATAGATGTTCCCTCTCATTTTTACAATAATCACAATTTTCACAACTTATTAATGGATTTATAACAACATCTTTATCTTTAAATTTACCATCTAGACTGGTTCCACTTACTTCATGACCTAATATTAAAGGAGGTATTCTTCTTTCGTCATTACCGTGGAAGGCGTGCATATCTGAACCACAAATTCCTGAAGCTTTTACTTTTATTAGAGACTCACCTGGTTTAGTTTTTGGATTTTTTTCTTCTCTGAAATCTATTTTATTAGTACCAGTATAAACTAGTGCATACATTAATTTGAAAAGCCGTATTTTCTTAATCTTACGTCTGCAGTTCTAGCGTGGGCTTCCATGCCTTCTGCTCTCCCTAGTCTCGCAGCTGTAGCCCCTACTACTTCTGTAGCTTCTTTTGTCATTCTTTGAAAAGTAAGAGTTTTTATAAATTTTCCTACAAATAAACCACCTGTATACCTTCCGCCACCTTTTGTTGGAAGAATGTGATTTGTTCCTGAACATTTGTCTCCGTAAGCAACTGTAGTTTCTTCTCCTAAGAATAATGATCCATAATTTCTTAATCTTTTTAACCACCAGTCTAAATTTTCAGCATGAACTTCTAGATGTTCTGAAGCATACTTGTCACTAACTTCTGCCATTTCCTCATTAGTATCGCATAAAATTATTTCCCCATAATCTTTCCATGCAGCAGTAGCGTTTACTTTAGCTAATTCTGGTAATTCGTTAATTAATTCTGGTACCCTTTTCATTGTAAAATCAGCTAATTCTTTATCAGTGGTAAATAACCAACCTGGAGAATTATAACCATGCTCTAATTGACCAACAAGATCTACAGCTACAATTTCTTTATCAGCTGTCTTATCTGCAATGATAGCTATTTCAGTTGGTCCAGCAAATTGATCTATACCTACTTTACCATAAACAATTCTTTTAGCTTCAGCTACATATTGATTTCCTGCCCCTACTAAAAAATCTACTGGGGGATTTTTAAAACATCCATGTGTCATTGAACCTATTGCTGCTACACCACCTAAATTCATTATTACATCAGCACCGCAATGATTTGCAGCAAAAATTATTCCAGGATTAGCTCCATCTTTATCTTTAGGAGGACTGGCACAAATAATAGTTTTTACACCAGCTACTTTCGCTGGTGTAATAGCCATTACAGCTGAAGAGATATGCGCATATCTTCCTCCTGGAATGTAACAACCAGCAGTATCTACTGGGATCAATCTTTGTCCAGCAAATAATCCTTTGGATAATTCAACTTCAAATCCATTGTTCATACTTTTTAATTGGTGTTCAGCAAATTTTTTAATTCTTTCATGGGCAAATTTTACATCATCTTTTGTTTTTTGATCTACTTTTTTAATTGCTTCTTCTATTTTTTCTTTAGAAACAATTACTTCTCCCTCATACTTATCAAATTTTTTATTAAGTTCTTTGAGTGCTTCTTCTTTCCTTTTTGCTATGTCATTAAGAATATCTTGGACCGCGGCTTGTGTTTTATGATCATCCGTCTCTGGAGTCTTCGCTGCTTTTTTAATATATTTAACTGCCATAAAGTAATGTTGGTAACCACAAAGCAATTTGTGGAAATACTACTATTAATACTAATCCAATAATTTGCAAGACCATAAATTGCATCATTCCATAATAAATATCTTTTAAATCCCATTCAGGCACAACACCCTTTAAAAAATATGCTGAAAGTGCGACAGGTGGAGACAGCCAAGCGGTTTGAAGATTAACGGCAACCAAAATAGCAAACCAAGTCAAATTAAAACCTAATGCTTCTACTAATGGTAAAATAATTGGAATAATAATCATTACTATTGGTACCCATTCCAAAGGCCAACCTAGTAAGAATATCATCACCATTATCATTGCTAAAATTAAGTACCTATTCATTTCAAGACCTAGTAAAAATTCAGTTAAGAGAGTCGGCGTTCCTAATCTTGCAAATACTGCACCAAAAAAATTTGAAGCAGCCACTAAAACCATAATCAAAGCAGTTATCTCTAAAGTTTTTACTAAAGCTTCTTGTAATTTTGGTAATGTTAATTTTTTGTAAGCTAAAGATAGAAGAAGAGCGCCCATCGCTCCACATCCTGCCGCTTCAGTAGGTGTTGCAAATCCAAATAGAATACTTCCTAGCGCAGCAAAGACTAAAGCGGCTGGAGGTACTAAACCTAAAAAGAATTCAATCCAAACCTTAGTCATGCTTGTAGCTCTCATGTCCTCAGGTAAAGGAGGACCTAAAGTAGGGTCCATCATGCATCTAATTGTTGTGTAAGCGGCATATAAAGTAGCTAAAAGTATTCCAGGAAAAATTGCAGCAGCAAATAAATCAATAACAGGAATTTCCATTATTGGTCCCATTACAACAAGCATGATGCTCGGAGGAATTAAAATACCTAGAGTTCCTCCTGCAGTAATTGTTCCAGCAGCTAAACGAACATTGTATCCGGATCTATTCATTGATTTTGCAGCCATAATTCCTAAAATTGTAACTGAAGCTCCGACTATTCCTGTTGCTGCAGCAAATATTACAGAAACAAATAAAACTGCATAGTAAAGTGATCCTCTGACTCTTGCTAACATTAGTTGAAATGCTGAAAACAACCTCTCCATTAACCCAGCTTGCTCCATCATAATGCCCATAAAAACAAAGAGTGGAACGGCGGCGAGTGTTTGTTCGGTCATCACCATTGAAAATTGTAAAGTCATTAAATAAAAGACTAGTTTTCCAAATCCTAGATAACCAAATACAAATCCTAAAAAAATTAATGTAAATGAAATAGGAAATCCGACAAATATAGCAAAAAGCATTACGCCAACTAGAATAAAACCTAGTACTGCTGGATCAATTAATTCAGCAATCATTTAGTTTCTCCAGGCCATTCACCTTTTTTGGCAGCCCAATAACTTTTTAATAATTCTGAAATACCTTGGATTAAAAGAAAAACTATTCCTATAAGTAGACATGATTTAATTGGCCACATATATGGCATCCATGTCGTGTCCATTCCCCTCTCTCCTCTTTGTATAGACTCTCCTACATAACCAATAGTCATATAAAGAAAAACTGTTAAACCTGGAAAATAGAATAGAATATATAACCAAAAATCTACAAGTCCTTGATTTTTAGTTTTAAAATTTCTGTATAAAAAATCTGCTCTAATATGAACTCCTTTGGAAAGAGCATAACCTGCTCCTAACATAAATAAAGCTCCGTATAAAAATCTACTAATGTCATAAGCCCAAATTGTAGGTGCTAAAAACAATTTTCTCATTATTACTTCATAAGTCATTGCAAAAATTAATGGCATTAAAATCCAACAAACTACACTGCCTACTCTCTTACTGAATTTATCTATTGATGTAATAGTTTTCGCCATCCATAATGGCATATCGTCTGGCATCTTGCCTGAGCCTCCACGCCTTTCAGCGATCATTTCATCTGACTTATCTAATTTCGTTCTTAAAGGCATTGGCTCCTTTTTTTTTAAAAAAATAAAGCGGATCAATTAAATGATCCGCTTCATTATAATCTTTACTTAGTGACTATTTTAATGTCGCTGCGTGAGCCATTCCTAGCTTAGCGTTAGACATTTGTGCACCACTCCAGAAAGGTACAGCAATATCAGCAAATTCTTTCATTGAATCGTAAACTTTTGCGAAAAATTTATTATCCGCTGCGTTTTTGTTCAATGTTTTCTTTGCTGCTGCCATATATTCTTTAAAGTAGTCTGAAGGAGTATCTTCTAAGATAACACCATGCTTAGTAGTAAGTTCTCTTAAAGCTTTTCCATTTTCATAGATTCTGTAGCTTAAAGACTTAGCTAGCGAAGCGTTTGCAGCAACTTCAAGAGATTTTTTCTCGTGAGCAGTCATTTTTTTATAAGTTTTTCCAGTTATATAAAAATCAGCATTTACTACTACTTGGTGTAAACCTTGTAGGTAATAGTGTTTTAATACCTTTTGAAAACCAAATGTTAAATCTGGTTTTGGACAACACCATTCTGCTGCATCAATAGTACCTGCTTGTAGTGCCGGAAGAATATCTCCACCACCCATTGCAACAGATGCTATACCAATGTCTTTATATGTTTGGCCAGGAATTCCTGGAGGTGTTCTGAACTTATATTTTCTAAAGTCAGCCATATCTTTAATTGGCTTTGGAAACCAGCCTAAAGCTTCTGGACCTACAGGTTGAAGCATAAATCCTTTTATGTCTCTTCCCATTTCTTTCCAAAGTTGGTCGTATAATTCTTTACCACCACCATATTGGAACCAAGATAAGAATGCTAAGTTATCTATACCTACTCCACCACCTGCTACTGGTGAACCAAATAACATAGCTGCAGGATGATCGCCAGACCAATAATGCGTCCAAGCAAATCCACAGTCGATTAATCCTTTGTCAACTGCATCTAATGTTTCTTTTACTCCTACAACAGCACCTGCTGGTAAAATTTCAAATTTCAATGAACCATCAGTTAATTCTGTTACAGTGTCAGTAAAGTCCTTTAACATCTTCACTTCATCAGCTTTTGTGTTAAGAACGGTCTGACATTTTAAAGTTTTAGCGTTTGCAGTGCTCATTGAAAAACCAATAAATACCGCTAAACTTAAAACTACAGTTAATAATTTTTTCATTATTCCCCCGTTTTGTTTGTTAATTACTAAAATTAAACTTGATAAGAGCCTTGAAGTCAAACTAAAGTGTTAAAACCATAGGTTGCAACAGACGTATTGGAAATTAATAAATTTCTGACCTATAAGGTAGTTATTCATGGAAGAATTTGACTATATCATAATTGGTGCTGGGTCTGCAGGATGTGTTTTAGCCAACCGACTTACAGCCAATTCAAAAAATAAAGTTTTATTATTAGAAGCTGGAGGAAAAGATATTTATCCCTGGATACACATTCCAGTAGGTTATTACAAAACCATGCATAATCCTAAAGTGGATTGGTGCTTTCATACAGAAAAAGATGCAACAATGGCTAATAGATCAATCCGTTATCCAAGGGGAAAAACACTTGGTGGAAGTTCATCTATAAATGGGCTCCTTTGGATTAGAGGTCAAAGTAATGATTATGATAACTGGAGACAGCAAGGAAATACTGGATGGGCTTGGGAAGATGTTCTTCCATATTTTTTAAAGTCAGAAAATAACGAGTTAGGAAAAAGCGAATTTCATAATGATGATGGACCAATAACAGTAACTAATAAAAAGATTAATTTAAAAATGTTAGAGGAATTTCAAAACGCAGCAGAAGAATACGGTATTCCTAGAACTAATGATTTTAACACTGGAGATAATTTTGGAGTTGGATATTTTCAATTTACTACAAGTCGTCAAAAATTACTAAAATTACGATGTAGTGCTGCTAAAGGATATCTAAATCCTATAAAAAAAAGAACAAATTTAAAGATAATAGTTAATGCCCATGTTCAAAAAATTAATTTCACGGGTAAAAAAGCCATAAGTGTAAGTTTTTACAACAACGGAAAATTAACAACAATAAAAGCAAATAAAGAGATATTACTTTCAGCTGGATCCATTGGCTCACCTCACATTTTACAAGTATCTGGTGTTGGAGACTCAAAAAAATTAAAACCTCTAGGGATACCAATTGTACATGAATTATCGGGGGTTGGAAAAAATTTACAAGACCATTTAATGTTTAGACCAGTTTATAAAGTAAAAAGATTAAAATCTCTTAATGGGAAGATTAATAGTTTATTTGGAAATCTATTAATTGGATTAGAATATATATTTAATCAAAGTGGACCAATGACAATGGGTGCTAGCCAAGTTTGTGGTTTTCTCAAAAGTGATCTATCAAGAGCTACACCTAATTTACAGTTCCATGTGCAGCCAATCAGCACAGATATTTTGGGTGCTACTAAGATGCATGACTTTGATGGTATCACTCCCACTATTGCAAATATAAGACCTACTAGTAGAGGTGAAATAAATATTACAAGTAATGATAGTAGAGAAAATCCTAAGATCAAAATGAACTATTTATCTACCCAAGACGATAGAGATGTTGCTGCAAAAAGTTTAAAAATTGTAAGAAAGATAATGTTAGAAACTGATGCATTTAAAAAATACGAGCCAGAAGAATATAGGCCGGGAGTACATATTACAGACAATGAAGAATTAGTTCAGGCTGCTAGCGAACATACCCAAACAATCTTTCATCCTGTTGGTACTTGTAAAATGGGAAATGGAGACGACTCGGTTGTTGATGAAAAACTTAAAGTTAGAGGTATAGAAAATTTGAGAGTTATTGATGCATCAATAATGCCTAATATCACTTCTGGCAATACAAATGCACCTACTATAATGATTGCTGAAAAGGCAGCAGACATGATATTGAATTCATAACTATGTCTGAACAATTAATTATATTTTCGCAGATAGTTTTTATAGATCTAATTTTAGCTGGAGATAACGCAATCATAATCGGAATGGTTGCATCAAAATTTCCTCCAAATCAAAGAAAAAGAGTTATCTTTTGGGGCATAGGTGGTGCTGTGGTTTTAAGAATAATTTTAACTCTGCTTACAGCTTATCTTTTGCAAATTACTGGGCTAAGATTGATAGGTGGAATTCTTCTACTTTATGTAATTTATAAACTTTATACAGACGTAATAAAAGATGAAGAAGTTAGCAATAAAGATATTAAAATAGATAAATCTAACTTACTAAAAGCTATCTGGACTATTTTATTAGCTGACTTTACTATGAGCTTAGACAACGTATTAGGAGTAGCAGGAGCTGCTGGGCATCATTATCATTTATTAATTTTTGGATTAGTTTTGTCAATTATTTTGATGGCGGTAGCAGCTAATTTAATCTCACAATGGATTAAGAAATATAAGTGGATTGCTTGGATTGGTTTATTAGCTATACTAATAGTTGCTATAGATTTAATATACACTGATCTTAAGTTGATTTTATAATTATGTATTTAAAAAAATATAATTTAAAAAGAAAGTATTCTTTAGTTACCGGAGCAGGTAAAGGTTTGGGTCGAGCTTGTGCAATAGCTTTAGCAGAAGCTGGATCGAATTTAATACTAATAAGTAGAACAAAAAAAGATTTAGACTCTGTTGCTAAAATAGCAAAAAAACATAAAGTTAAATGCAAAACTTACGTGTGCGATTTAACTAACTACCTTCAGCTAAAGCAAGTCATAAATAGCCAGCAAAAGATTGATGTTTTAATTAATAACGCTGGAACAAATATCCCTGAACATTTTTTAAAAATCCGTAAGCAAGACATGGAAAAAGTAGTTAAGATAAATACTATTGCTGCTTTCAATGTTGCTAATTTAGTAGCTTTAAAAATGGTTCAAACAAAGAATAGAAAAAAGATTGGTGGTGCAATAGTTAATATGTCCTCTCAAATGGGTCATGTTGGAGGCCCTATTAGAAGTGTTTATAATATGACGAAATTTGGTATCGAAGGACTAACAAAAGGTATGGCAATAGATTTAGCTAAATACAATGTAAGAGTTAATAGCATTGCTCCTACGTTTGTAGTTACTCCAATGACAAAAAAGTTTTTTAAAAATAAAAATTTTAGAAAGGAAGTTTTAGGTAATATTCCTTTAGGAAGATATGCTGAACTACCTGAAATATCATCTGCTGCAGTTTTTTTGGCTTCAGATGCAGCTTCTATGATAACTGGAACTTCATTATTGGTAGATGGCGGATGGACAGCAAGATAATAAAAATATTTTTATTTTCAATTATTGTTTTTTCAAATCAAAACTTATCTGCAGTAGAATTCAAAGGAAAATTTAATCAAGGATCTTTTATTCTGGGGAAAACAAGTCCTGAAGCAAAAGTTAAGATAGATAAAAAAGATATCCTGGTCACTGAAGAAGGTTATTTTGCTTTTGGTATAGGCAGAGATAGAAAAAAAGATGTAACTATTCAAATAATAAAAGATCAAAAATCAGATGTAATTATAAAAAAAGTCTTTAAGAGAAAATACAAGATTCAAAGAATAGATGGTCTTCCAGAAAAAAAAGTCACTCCTCCTAAAGAAGTATATGAAAGAATAAAAAGAGAAAATAAGATAATTGTAGAAGCCAGAGAAATAGAAAGCAATTTAAATTTTTTTACAAAAAAATTTATTAATCCCCTAGATGAAGCAATAGTTACTGGAGTTTATGGAAGTCAACGAATATTAAATGGAAAACCGAAATGGCCGCATTACGGAGTGGATTTTGCTGCAAAGGAAGGGACTAAAATTAAAGCTATGTTAGATGGAACAGCTACCATGGTAGAACCCAACTTATTTTATACCGGTGGCACTTTGATATTTGATCACGGACATGGAATTTCTACTTTATACATGCACCTAAAAGATATTTATGTAAAAAAAGGACAAAAAGTAAAACAAGGAGAAATAATTGGCACGGTAGGATCTACTGGAAGATCAACAGGACCGCATTTAGATGTTAGGCTTAATTGGTTTGGAGTTAGATTAGATCCAGCTACTGTTTTAGATTTAAACTAGTTTAATACTTTTTGGGACTTCATATCAGTTTTGTTTATACCTGCAACTTTTACTGGTTTTTTCATTGCATCTCTTCTAAATGGTTCACCTAGTTCTTGATTTAAAATTACCTCAATAAAAGTTGTAATTCCTTTTTTTTGATCTTCACATGATTGTTTTATTGCTTTAGTGGTCTCTTCCATGGTCTTTGCTGTTACACCTTTTAAACCACAAGCATTAGCAACTTTTGCATAGCTTAGTTCTGGGTCTAATTCAGTTCCAATAAAATTATCGTCAAACCATAAAATAGAATTTCTTTTTTCTGCACCCCATTGATAGTTTCTAAAAATAACCATGGAAATAGCAGGCCATTCTTTTCGAGCACACGAACTCATTTCATTCATACTTATTCCAAAAGCTCCATCACCAGCAAATCCAATTACAGGTGTATCTGAGCAACCAATTTTTGCTCCTAAAATTGCAGGAAATCCATAACCGCAAGGACCAAATAACCCTGGTGCTAAATATTTTCTTCCTTTTTCAAAAGTTGGGTAAGCATTGCCTATAGCACAATTATTTCCAATATCGCTTGATATGATTACATTCTCTGGCATTCCAGCCTGTATAGCTCTCCATGCTTGTCTTGGAGACATTCTGTCTTTATCTCTTTCTCTTGCTTCCTTATTCCAAACTGTACCTGGATCATCATCCTCATGATCTAGACTTGATAATTTTTGAAGCCATGCTGATTTGGTCTGATGAATTAAATCTTTTCTTTTCTTTCTATCTGTATCTCCTGCTTTTGGAGATAGTTTATTTAATAACTGTTGTGCTACTAGTTTTGCATCTCCACAAATTCCTACGGTTACTTTTTTAGTTAGCCCAATTCTGTCAGAATTCATGTCGACTTGAATTATTTTTGCATTTTTTGGCCAGTAGTCTATTCCATATCCCGGTAGTGTAGAAAAAGGATTTAATCTTGTACCTAAAGCTAAAACTACATCTGCTTTAGAAATTAATTCCATTCCTGCTTTAGACCCATTATATCCTAAAGGTCCTACAGCTAAAGGGTGGCTACCTGGAAAACTATCATTATGTTGGTAACCAGAACAAACTGGGGAGTCTAATTTTTCTGCTAATTTTACGCAGTCATTTATTGCTCCACCAATAACGACTCCAGCTCCAGATAAAATGACTGGGAATTTTGACTCAGATAATAATTTTGCTGCTTTATCAATTGCTTCTGTACCTCCTGCTTGTCTCTCTAATCTAACAATCGGTGGTAGATCTATATCAATAACTTGTGTCCAATAATCTCTTGGTACATTAATTTGAGCTGGTGCTGATCCCCTAATTGCTTTTTCAATAACTCGATTTAAAACTTCTGCCATTCTTGATGGATCTCTTACTTCTTCTTGGTAGCAAACCATGTCTTTAAATAAATTCATTTGCTCTACTTCTTGAAATCCTCCTTGTCCCATTGTTTTGTTTGCTGCTTGTGGGGTTACTAAAAGTAATGGCGTATGATTCCAATAAGCGGTTTTAATAGGCGTGACTAATCCTGTTATGCCTGGTCCGTTCTGAGCAATAACCATTGACATTTTTCCTGTCGCTCTTGTGTATCCATCAGCAATTAATCCGCCATTAGTTTCATGAGCTACATCCCAAAATGTAATACCAGCGTCTGGAAAAATATCCGAGATAGGCATAAAAGCAGAACCTATTATTCCAAACGCATGCTCTATACCATGCATTTGTAAAACTTTTACAAAAGCTTCTTCTGTTGTCATTTTTGCCATAGAATTCCTTTAAATAATCTTAAAAACATACTTTAAATATATCAAAATTTAGTCTATATCCATTAAATATTTTATGTCACAGCCAGACCTTATTATTCACGACGAAAAAGACAACGTTGGAGTAGTTGTAATAGAAACCACTAAAAAAGGCCAAGAATGTAATGCCTGGATCATGGAAAATGATAAATCAACTAAAGTCTCATCTGCAAGTGAAGTTCCATTAGGCCATAAAATTGCACTAAAAGATTTAAAGGTAGGAGATACAATCTTAAAATATGGTCACGATATTGGTAAAGTTGTCAAAGAAATTAAAAAAGGTGATCATGTTCATGTTCATAATGTAAAAACAAAAAAATGGTAATTTAATGGAAATCCCAAAAAGTTTTTTAGGTTATAAAAGAGAGAATGGAAGATCAGGAACAAGAAACCATGTAATTATTCTTCCAGTTGATGATATTTCTAACGCGTGTGCCGAAGCAGTTGCAAATAACATTAAAGGTACTATTGCTCTTCCTCATTCATATGGAAGGCTTCAATTTGGAGCTGACCTAGAATTACATTTTAGAACTATGATTGGAACTGGAAAAAATCCAAATGTTGCAGCTGTAATCGTAATAGGCATTGAGCCAAAATGGACTAAAAAAATTGTAGACGCTATTGCTAAAACAGGTAAACCTGTTGAAGGATTTCACATCGAAAGAACAGGAGATATTGGTACAATTATGAAAGCCTCAAAAAAGGCTCAAGAATTTTCTCAGTGGGCATCTGAAAAACAAAGAGAAGAATGTCCTTTAAGTGATTTATGGATATCAGTCAAATGCGGAGAGTCTGACACGACTTCTGGATTAGCATCAAATCCTACAGTAGGAAATTTGATGGAAAAACTGGAGCCTTATGGTGTTCACTTGTGTTTTGGTGAAACATCTGAATTAACTGGAGCAGAAACAGTTTGTGCTTCTAGAGGAGCAACTTCAGAAGCAAAAGATAAATTTATGAGGACATGGAATGCATATAATGATTTTATTTTAAAGGAAGCTACAGATGACCTTTCAGAAAGCCAACCAACAGCTGGAAATATTGCAGGTGGCTTAACTACTATCGAAGAAAAAGCTTTTGGAAACTTTCAAAAAATAGGAAACCTAAAGTTTATTGATGTGTTGGAGCCTGCTGAAGAACCAAAAAAGGGTAAAGGTTTATACTTTATGGATACTTCTTCAGCTGCAGCAGAGTGTGTTACTTTACAAGCAGCTGGTGGGTTTAACATTCATTTATTTCCGACTGGACAAGGAAATATTATAGGAAACCCAATTGAACCAGTTGTAAAACTTACAGCAAATCCTTTAACTGCAAAATTGATGAAAGAACATGTGGATTGTGATGTTTCAAAAATTTTATCAAGAGAAATGAATTTGTCAGAGGCTGGTGATGAACTAATAAAAACAATGTTAAGAGTAGCAAACGGTAGACTTACTTGTGCAGAAGCTTTGGGTCATAAAGAGTTCGTGATGACAAAACTCTACAGAAGCGCCTAAGGAATTATTTTTCAGGAAATTTTACTTCTTCTTTTTTTGGTTGATTTTTATTTCTAAAATCACTCAATAATTTCTTTACTATTGGACTCATAAATTTTCTCATCCAAGCAGCTAAGGCTCCTAAAACTATTGCTAGAAGAATAGCAAATGCACCATATAATAATGGTGACTCATTGGAGAATTTTAAAGTAAATTCAGAAAAAATATTTAAATCAGTTTTTACGACTTGATCTTTTAAAATTTCACCACTTTTATCTCTAAAAAAGGAGTCATAAGCAATGGCAACCGCAACTGAGCAAAGTAGCAATGCAAATAATGTTTTTAAATGAGAGCTATCCAAATATTGACCTATTTTTTGTCCTAATTGAACACCCAAGATTGATCCAAGTATTAATGGAACTACTAAAGTTAAATCTATAGAACCATAATTAAAAGCGTGAAGTATAGTAACCATTGCGCTTATAAAAATTGTAACAAACAAAGATGTTCCTGGTATTAATTTGACAGGCATCCCTACTATGTAAATCATAGCAGGTACCATAAGAAACGCTCCACCTATCCCCATCATTGCTGCAACAAACCCTACAACTAAGCCCAATAAAATTGGTGTTAAAGCGCTTTCATATAATTTTGATTTTGGAAATCTTGTTCTGAATGGAAGACCTTGAAACCAATTGTGCTCATGGAGTTTTTTTTTAATAATAATTTTTTTTCTAGCTTGATCTACTTCTTTGACGCCTTCAATAATCATCAGAGTTCCCACTATTGCTAATAAATACATATAAAGAAGAGATATGATTAAACTAATTTTTCCAATTTCTGAAAAATATGTAAATGTAGTAATTCCTATTAGTGTTCCAACAACACCACCGCTAACAATCAATAATCCCATTTTATAATCTAATGTATTTTTAAACCAATGTGTAAGAGATCCTGAGACTGAAGTAGCTAAAATATTATTTACCTCATTGGGTACCGCATAAACTGGAGGTATACCCATAAATATAAGAAAAGGTGTCATTAAAAAACCTCCTCCAACTCCAAAAAGTCCAGATAGGACTCCTACTGAAAAACTTAAGAAAAGAAGTAAAAATATATCTACACTTACTTGTGCTATAGGCAGATAAATTTCAAGCATACTCCTAAGTATGCCTCTAATATTACTATGTCAATGAATAGATAAGCCTTAAATTTCTATATTTATTGATTAATATTACTTAAAAAAACTTAATGAAGGTGCCTGTGAGAATCACAGCCCAAAAAGCCGATAGTCCTATTTGAAGAAATAATTTGATATTAAATAAGTTAGATAATTTAGTTTTAAATTTTTGATTAAAATTAATTGAAAGCATTAATTTTTATTTATCACATGATTAAAGTTTATCAAAAAAATATATTTTGACAACTTGACGCACCTAATAAATGGTTGCCCCAAAAATTTTAATCACATCATCTTCGACACCAAGAACTAATCGTCCAAGAAATTCACCGGGCATAGTATTGCTTGTTTGTTTATAAAGCACGGTAATAAACTGTGCTCGTCTTATACAGCCTAAAAATTCTTGTTGTTCCGATAAGCTGGTTAATAATTTGTTATTAGCCCATTGTTTTCCTAGCTCTACTTCATTTGCTCCGTAAAGCATTTGAGATGAAAAATCTTTGGTGAAACCTCCGTAATCTTTAATATTTGATGTTTTTACTAAATTATCCCAGATAGGTTGAGCTATTTCTTGAATTTCTTTGTCAGATTTTTCAAGTAACTTCATTAAAATTTATGAAGCTTTCTTTTCCTTTTTGTCGTCTACAATATGATAAACGGGAACCTTTTCCATAGTAAATTCTTTGGTTTTTGGATCTCTTCTTGAAACTGTTAAACAATGCCAATTTTCATCATCGAGTTTCAAATGATCGCCTCTATAGTAATATCCTGGCCAACGAGTTTCTTTTCTAAATTTTGTGTGTTCTGTTACGCACTGAGAGGTGATAGTTCTATGTTTTAATTCCCAGGCTCTCATTAATTGGTGATAATCCTCTGCTCCAATGTTTTCTAAATCCTCTTCTAGCCACTTTAGTAGTTCTAAGCCTCTATTAAGCATATTCTCATTAGTCATGTAGTTAGTCGCTATACCTCCAACGTATTCATCCATTATTCTTTGAAGTCTTTGAAGTCCTTGAATTGGTGAAATATAACTAGGTGATACAGTTCCACCTGTTATTTCATTTCTACCAACAGTATAATTTTCTAAAGGTTTATAAATTATTTCTTTGAGGCCAGTATATTGTTTTTCACTAACTTTAATTCCTTCTGCTTTTTTATCTTCTATGTATTTACAAGCTGCTTTAGCGGCTAGACGACCTTCAGTAAAAGAGCCTGAAGAAAACTTATGCGCACTGCCTCCAACTGTATCTCCTGCTCCAAAAAGACCTTCAACAGTTAACATTCTGTTGTAACCCCAGAAATATTCTGGTGGCGAAAGATCTTCTGGTCCGCTCACCCAAGCACCTGAGCAAGTCGCGTGGGATCCCATTACATAAGGTTCGGATGTTGTTAATTCTGGATTTGTATATTTTGGATCAATGTTTTGTGAAGCCCATACAACTGCTTGACCTACGGTCATTCCTAAAAAATTTTCCCAACCAACAGTTTCTAAATGCGGATCTTGAAAAGCTTCTTTGGTTACCATTTGAATTGGTCCACCACCTGCCATAACTTCTTGAATAAAAGCATGATTTCTTAAACATGTTGGTGTTGGATGGTGATCAATATATTCACCAACTAAGTTTTTAGTGTGATCATACCATTTCTTTTCATAATTTTCTCCGTTAGCATTTTGTGTGTAAGTTTTTAGATGTAAAAAATATGCCCCAACTGGACCGTAACCATCTTTAAATCTACATAAAACAATTCTATTTTCCATTTGGGTCATTTTGGCGCCTACTGCTATAGGTAAGGCATAAGCGGAGCCGTTACTCCATGGAGCGTACCAAGTTCTCCCCATACCTTCTCCAACTGCTCTTGGTTTAAATATATGAGATGCGCCACCTGCAGCTACAATAACTGTTTTAGCTTTAAACACATGGTAATCACCAGTTCTCATATTAAATCCAACTGCTCCACCAATTCTATTTTCTTTTTCATCATCCATTAAAAGATGTGTAACCATAATTCTATTATAAATTTTATCCGCAGATTTTTTTGCTGCTTCGGCAACTATGGGTTTATAACTTTCTCCGTGGATCATTATTTGCCATTTACCTTCTCTTAAATATCTTCCAGTCTTTTCATTTTTCATCATAGGTAAACCCCACTCATCAAACATGTGTACAGTTGAATCTACGTGACGAGCCATGTCATAGCCTAAATCCTCTCTAACCATCCCCATTAAATCATTTCGAGCATATCTTACATGGTCTTCTGGTTGGTTTTCATTCCATTGCATTCCCATATAACAATTAATTGCGTAAAGGCCTTGGGCAACAGCACCACTACGATCAATATTTGCTTTTTCAACACAAACTATTTTTAGGTCTCTCCCCCAATGTCTAGCTTCAAAGGTTGCGCCAGTACCGGCCATACCGCCACCGATAATTAAAACATCACTTTCATCAACATGTGTTTTAATTTTAGGCATTAATAGTAAACACCTTTTTTAAATGTATTCTTATTTATTGTTGGAAGGTCCCCATCAATATTTAAACCATTTGGCTCTGTATAAAGTCTTTGAGTTGTAATTTCTCCCTGATTGGGTTTATCTTCTTCAGATAGTTTAGGAATAAATTTTCCCCAAGGTTTAGTTGTTATTGGTGACACAAAGTTTTTTTCAGTCCCATTTCTAAATTTAATTCTCCAAGATATAGTTCCTTTTTCTTCTTCTCGTCTTACTCTTACGCTATGACCCATAGGAGCGAAATCTGCATAGCCTCTAACATCAATGGCATGATTTGGACAAGCTTTTACACAAGAATAACATTCCCAACAAAAATTCGGTTCAATATTTTTTGCTCGTCTTATAGTTTCGTCTATGTGCATAATATCTGATGGACAAATATCTACGCAGTGTCCGCATCCATCGCAACGTGTCATGTATACAAAAGTTGACATAAATTATATTTCCTCTTTATTTTTTTTTAACATAAATATCCTAATAATGCTTTGGTTCTTCTCTCTTTATACCCAACCCAAACTGTTGTGGAGCTTCAGCTGGTGGAGGCAAATTGTCTCTAGACCCATCAGCTTCTGCTAAATTCTTTTGAATTGCTGCTCCAGGTTTATAAAACATGTGCGCAAATTTAGACCAATAAACACCTCCGAACAATATTAGATTTGAAACAATATATAAAATTAAAAATAGATAACTTAAACCTGTCATTCCAGAATATTGAGTAAATGACCAAGCTAAACCGAACGTAGCACAAGCCAAAAGAGCTAGAACGAACAAATCTGCTTGTATTATTCTATACCAAGGATGAGCTTCGGCCAGCACATCAACTCTTAGAAAAAACCAAAACCAGTATCCTCCTAAACATGTAACTATTGCTCCTACATGCCACATTATGGTTATACTTGATGGTGTTGAAGACCCAGCTGTTGGAAATGAAAATATTAAAAGGGCTGAGGTAATCCAAAAAACAATAGTGCCGTACATCCCAAGTACATGAGCAACTCTTCTTTTGCCTCTACCTAATTCAGCTGTAGTTGCAATATCGTGCGCAACTGTTTTTAAAATTACTGAAGTTCTTTGGGTAGTTGATAATTGAATTTTAGCATTTTTTTTAGCCTTCTTTGCATTATTGAAAAAATACTTTACATTTTTTTTATGAATTATATCCATTAAAGTACCTATAATTACTAGACCGACCATAAGAATAGTGAAACCTTGTATAGCCAGTGGTGGTACTAAACCTGCTAATCCAGAAAATGGATTGTTGTAAAACATAATGTTATTATTCCCTCGATAGAGGTATTTTATATATTTGAGTTAATAGCAGGTCAAGTGAGAATGGCTCGCAATTA
Source organism: Pelagibacteraceae bacterium AG-345-F21 (assembly GCA_003281795.1). Taxonomy (GTDB): domain Bacteria; phylum Pseudomonadota; class Alphaproteobacteria; order Pelagibacterales; family Pelagibacteraceae; genus Pelagilacustribacter. The sequence continues at coordinate 29,772 of QCAW01000002.1, read as the reverse complement.
TTTCAGTTTTCCATCTTTTCTCATCTGTTCTCTTATCTTAGTTGCAGAGATTTGTTGAGTTTTTTCATCTAGGACTATCTCTTCTATTTTATAACCAACTCCTCTTCCATAACAAATATTAGTTATATTTGGGACTAGAGTAACTTGAATTCTATTTTTATAATCTTTTAGAGCTTCAAAGATATTCTTCTTTACTGTCTCAAAATCAAACGGGTTATCGTCAACTCCTTTAACGTCTCTAACCATTATATTTACTTGCCCAGTTTTTTTTAATATTTCTTCAAAAAGTTTTTGATGTCCGGCATGCCAAGGTTGCCACCGACCTAGCATCTGTGCCGTTGGGAGTTTGTTATCCCAAACGTGATTGTCGTTCTTCATTTTTACTAAATGACTTTAAGCTGCTACTTGCTCTAATTTGTGCTTAGCAGTCATACCACTTAAAAAGTTCCAAAGAAATTTAGCTGTTGTTAAAGAAGCTTTCTCTGCTTTTATTTGCTCTTCTTTAGAAAGACCGTCTAACAATTTTTCACACTCAGCTCTATGGATTACATCAGCAGATTTATGAGCTTCAAAAAATTCCAAACCTTCTTTTGAGCTAACTCCATAGAATTTTTTAAGGCCTTGTATTTTTGTTTCTGCTATTTCAGGTATTTGTCTTTCGTAAGTATATAATGACGCTAATCCCTCAGCATATGATTTTCTTGCTTGAGAAAAAAAATTGCTGATCATTTCTTTCGTAAAAGATTCTTGTTTTACGTTTTCAATTTCTTTTTCATCAGCACCCATTGCTTTAGCAAAATTTTTCCAAAGCTTTGGATGGTCGCCATCTTTATTTTCTTCATCTTGCAAATTTTCTAAAAGTATTCTTCTTTTTTCAATGTCTTCGCAAATCGAATGAGTTGCACTGATGTATCTTGGAAATGCTTTTACATGCTGATAATATTGTTCAGCATAATCTTTTATGATTTCCCTATTTAATTTACCTTCATTCCAATAAATTTGATAAAAAGGGTGCTTTAATAAGTGATATTGATCTAATTTTTCTCCTAATTCTTTTGAAAACATTTTTTCTCCTTTGTTATTAAATATTGTTAAATTATTAACAAACTTTACTAAATAGAAATTCCAATTAAAACAAAAATAATTATCCACACCCTTTTTTATATTAATTAAAATGTTCACGTTTTGATTCACTTTTGATTCCAAATTAGACTCATAATACAACTTAGAGGTGACTTATTCACAGCCCACGATTATATAGCTTTTGTGTTACTTATTTTTCTTAGGATAGGATTTTCATTAATTGGAAGATGAATTAGAGTAGCGAAGACAGACAGACCGATAGCAATGTACCAAGCGTAATCATAAGAACCATATTGATCGTAAAAATAGCCACCAAGATAAGCTCCTATAAATGACCCTACTTGATGGCTTAAAAAAACTATTCCAAAAAGTGTGCTGAGGTATTTAGTGCCAAATATCTGAGCGACTATACCGTTAGTTGGAGGAACAGTTGAAAGCCATAGTAGTCCAAAAGTAACTCCAAAAAATATAGACATATAAATAGAAGGTGGAGTAAATATAAAAATCGCAATGATGACAGCTCTTAAAGAATATAAAATACTTAATAGAATTTTTTTACTATATTTCGTTCCTAAATACCCTATACCAAGAGTACCAACTATATTAAATAAGCCTATTAAAGCTAAAATTATTGTAGCAGTCCATCCACCTAAACCTCTATCTTGCATATAACCTGGTACATGTGTTGCAACTAAAGTTATTTGGAAACCACATACAAAAAATCCTGCTACTAATAAAATATATCCTTTGTGAGAAAAAGCTTCTTTAATAGCTTCTGTGAAATTTTGTTTTTTTTCTTCTGTATTAGAGAATTTCTCTTCTTTTTTTGGTAAAAGAAAAGTTGAAGCGATAAGACCAAATAGAATAAAATACATAAAATATTTTAGAGTTTGTTCCCAACCCACATTACCAAGAGAATATTGAGTAAATAAGGGCGCTATAAAATATCCTACTGATGCAGCAGCAGTGACTATTCCAGTCGCAATAGTTCTTTTTTCATTAGGAAAATGTTTGCCTACTTCTGAAACCGGTACACTCATTGCTGTAGCTCCTAAAGCTATACCTACTAATAAACCTAAACTTATTTGAAAATATATTCCTGTATTGGGTCCAGCGTAAAGCATATAAATACCAACTCCAAAAATAATAAAACCAATAAAGACTGCTTTATTCCCACCAAATTTATCTGCAAAAAAACCAAATATTGGAGCAAATATTCCCCAAAAAATCATTTGTAATCCAATGGCTAATCCGAACTCTGTTCTAGTACAATTTAGTCCTTCTTCAAAAGCACTAAAAAATAATCCAAAGGTTTGTCTTAAACCCATTGAGACTAAAATTACTGAACACGCAGATAATAAAGTTATTAAAGCTAGTTTATTAGGAATAAATTTTTCTCTCATTATTTTACATGTTTAAGTGAATTTTTTAAATCTTGAGTCAAATCTTTTGGATCTTCTAGCCCAATATGCAATCTAACTATGTGTTCATCTTTGTTAAATCTATAAAAGTATCTTTCTTTTAAAAATTCTCCGCTTTTTCTTAATTCTTGTAAGATTGCTAAACTTTCATAGCCTCCCCAGCTATAGCCAATACCAAATAATTCAAGTGAATTTACAAACTTTATAACTGATGATTTTTTTTTACTTTTAATAACAATCGATAACAACCCTGTTCCGCCTGAATAATATTTTTTCCAGAGTTTGTAATCTTTAGAACCTGGTTTGTAGGGATAAAGTATTTCTTTAATTTTTTTCTGTTTTTTTAAAAAATTTATAACTTTTTTGGTATTTTCATAATGTTGTTTTAATCTTACATCTAATGTTCTTAAACCTCTTATTATCAGATAAGCTTCGTCGGCTGCCATTCTGTAACCTGATAATTTATAAAAAAACATAACCCTTTTATAAACTTTTTTATTTACAGCAAGTGACCCTCCCATTGCATCTGAATGACCTGAAAAATATTTCGTCGCTGATGAAAATGACATATCAAATCCAATTTTCAAAGGTTTTAAATATAAGGGCGTGCCCCAAGTGTTGTCTAGAAAAGTTAAAATTTTTTTTCTTCTTGCTAAATTTACAATTTTTGAAAGATCCTGGAATTCAAAAGTATTACTACCAGGATTTTCAACAACTATAAGTCTAGTTTTCTTCGATACTTTGTTTTTTAGATCATCAAACCTAACTGGATTATAAAACTTCGCAGTAATGTTAAATTCTTTCAAAAGCCTTTGTGATATTTCTTTAGTTGGGCCATAAACATTGTCGGAAACTAAGATTTCGTCTCCAGGTCTACATACGCTCATTAAAGCAAGTGCAACTCCTCCAAATCCAGTCCCGGTTAAAAAAATATGATAAGCTTGCTCTAACTCTTTAAGTATGTTCTCCAGTTCTATTGTGGTAGAACTTCCGTATCTACCATAGCTATAGTGGCTTACCTTTTTATGCGCGTTAACTTTTTTTTCATGTCGTTTAATTTCTTGTAAAGAGTCAAAAAGTATTGTGGACGCTCTAGCAACTGGGGGATTTGCTGATCTATTGGTGTTATCTTTACTCGGATGCTTTAAAAAGGTGCTTATAGACTTTTTCATAAAATAAGTATAATTGGACTCTATATAATTTTAAGATAATTAAATAGAAAAAAGGAGGCAAAAATATGGGTTACCCAAAAAAACACCGAGGCAGAAGAAAAATAGGCTCAAAAAAAAGAAGAGCAAGAAAAAGAAATAAAAAGAAATAATCAATTAAAATTTTATGAATGAAATAACTCAAATTCGGAAATTGAGTTTGTGGATTTTTTTTATTCCATTTTGTGCAATTAATTTGTGCTTAATAATTTCCCAGAACCCTGAATTTTTAGAAAAAACTATTTTTGCTGTGGATCAGATTGGTAGATCTGATTTTTCAATTCCTTATTTAGATGGTAGCTTATCAATAAGTAGAGCTTCTCGTGCTTTTCCTCAATATTTGGTTTTTAAACCTTCGATGTTTATAACCGGATTTCTCCTATACCTGTATTGGAAAAATAATAACGATTTAATAAATAAATTATATTCTACACAAATTAATTATAAGTTTAAAACATTTGGAATTTTGTCGGCAATATTTTTAGTTATCCACTCTATTTTTTTAGGAATTAAATTTGACATACAAGTTTATAAATTATTTAGACGAGTTGTTTTGCTTTTGTTCATTATTTTTGAACTTATCGCTCAAGGATATTTAGTATATCATTTTTTTAAACTCAAAAACAAACTACAAAGATTTATTAATAGAAAAGTACTAATTATGAAATTAATTTTAGTTAGTATATTAGTATTAGTTGCTATCCTCAGTTTGCCTACTCTAGTCACTAAAGGAAATACACATTTTAAACATATGTTGGAATGGAATTATTTTGTTGGTGTAATTGTATTTTATTTGTTATCTAGATTTTTTTGGAGGAAGACCACATAAATTTCTAGGCTTTCGCCCAGAAATTTAGTAGTTTGGCTCGTCGTTTTAGGCGCTACCGCCAAGCCGTCCCGATGAACTATTCTAGCGCTACTAGGTTCACCTTTCTGCCCTTTGAGCTTGAACCTCTCGGTTTTTCCCCAAATGGCCAGTTAAGAGTTGCCCCTTAATTATTTTGATTAAAACATATACTGAAAAAATATGTAATCACTTTATACGTGCCTTGATTTAAGCTGTTAATTAAGTGGATAAATTATTATTAAAAGTCTTATCAATCCAACCACCTCCCAAAACTTTATCCCCAACTTTATCTTTAGTATAAAAAACACATGCTTGGCCTGGTGAAATTCCTGTTTCTTTATCCAAAATTTCAACGTCTGCTTTTTTATCGATAATAGAAACTTTTGCTTTTAACAGCTTACCTGTTGACCTAACTTTAATACTAATAAAATTTTTAAAATCTTCTTTGTTTCCTAAAAGATTTATATCTCTTAAAGAAATTTTTTTAATTTCTAAACACTCTTTAGAGCCAACAATTATTGTATTATTATCTGCGTTAATATTAATAACGTAAAGAGGTTGATTATTAGATATTTTTATTCCTTTTCTTTGACCAATTGTATAATTAATAATTCCTTCATGGTCTCCTATTTGTTTTCCTTTTAAATCTAAAATTTTTCCTGGTTTGAAAGACTCTGGTCTAAATTTTTTAATTACTGAACTATAATCTCCATTAGGCACAAAGCATATATCTTGACTATCTGGTTTGCTAGCAACATTTAAATCAAGATTTTTTGCGATAGATCTAGTCTCCGATTTATCGATTTCACCTAGTGGAAATCTAAGATAATTTAATTGCTCTTGCGAAGTGCTGAACAAAAAGTAGCTTTGGTCTCTATTCTGGTCTTTTGCTCTATACATACTTGCTTGACCATTATTATTAAATCTAGATACATAGTGTCCTGTGACTAGTGCGTCTGCATTTAGATCTTTTGCAAATTTAAATAAATCTCTAAATTTAACAGTTTGATTGCATTGCACACATGGAATAGGTGTTTCCCCAGCTGTATAACTATCTATAAACGAGTCAATTACCTCAGTTTTAAATTTTTTTTGATAAAATAAAATTTTGTGATTAATATCAAGTTTTTCGGAAACTCTTTTAGCGTCTAAAATGTCTTGACCAGCACAACATTGCCTTCCTTTATTAGATGAATTGGTATCATCGTAAAGCTTCAAAGTAATCCCGGTTACATCATAACCATCATTTTTCATTAGTGCCGCTACTACTGATGAGTCCACTCCCCCAGACATTGCAACGACTACTTTGGTGTTTTTATTAGATTTATTAATTCCTAGAGAATTCATTACTAAAGTGTATAATATAATTATTAACTATTTTCCATAATGCAAATTGATTTTGAACCAGGTGATTATGTTATTAATCCAGCTAATAAAAGCTGGGGGGTGGGGCAAATTCAATCGATTATAGGTAATAAAGTTACAGTTAATTTTGAAAATTTTGGAAAGCAGGTAATTAATGCAGAAATTGTTATTTTAGAAAAATTTAAAAATGAATAAAAATGAATTAAAATCAATTACTGAAGGTTTAATTGATACGTTTAAAATTGCAGGAAAAGAGTCTATTAAATTATATGACCAAGGTTTAAAAATTGAAATAAAATCTGATAAATCTCCTGTAAGTAATGGAGATTTAAAAGTAAATGAATTGGTAACAAATAAGATTTTACAATTAACACCAAACATTCCTATTATTTCTGAAGAAACTGTTGATTTAAAAATTAAAAATAAATTTGATATATTTTGGTTGATAGATCCAATAGATGGAACGAAAGAATACATAGCAGGAAAGGATGAGTACACGATAAATGCTGCATTGATAATAAACAAAGTCCCAGTAATAGGTTTAGTGGGAGCACCAAAAAAAAATAAACTCTTTTTTTCCTATAGCCCTGGAGAAAGCTTTGTGATTGAAAACGAAATTGTTAAAAAAATTAATTGTACAAAAAAACAACCTAAAAATAAAATTGTTGCTTTATCTAGTGTGTTAAAGCCATCAGATATAATCTTAAATAAATTAAAAGAGTTTAATGTAACGTCGATTGTAAAAATGGCTAGCTCATATAAATTTTGTGTAATTGCAACTGGCGAATATGACATTTATGCTGCAAGAGAAAGAGCTAATGAATGGGATTATGCAGCAGGTCATGCAGTGGCAGCAAACGCTGGTGCGATTATTAAAACTTTAGAAGGTAAACCTTTTTTATATGGCAAAGAGGACTATAAAAATCCAAGTTTATTAATTAAAAGATCAGACAATCTCAATGTTTAAGACTATATTAATAATAATTATTTCAGTAACTTTTGTAGGAGTGCTATTTTTTATTATTGTAAGAAATCTCCTTAAAAGAAAACTAGATCAACTAGTTAAAGATGAAAAAGAGAAAAAATCAAGCGATCTTGAGTAATTTATTAAATTCTTTAGCATCAAGCTCTAATACTCTTTTTGAAAGATCGTAACTAAATCCTCCTCGGGCTAAAATGCCCATGTCTTTCTTATAAAAAATTTCTCTATTTGACTCTGGTCTTAAAGGACCAATCCTTCTTCTTTTGCAAAGTTTTAAAGCCGAAACAAAATCAGGCTCAATCTCATTTTCTTTAATCTTGTTTATACTTTTTTGAATAAAATTTATATCTATGCCTTTATTTCTTAGAGATTGATTTATTTTATTTAGTGAATAACCTCGTTTTAAAAACATTCTAGCTTTAGAATCTGAATAAAGTTCATCATTTAATATTTTATTTTTTTCAAGATTAATAATTATCTCGTCTATTATCTTAGAAACTTCTTTTTTTGAATTAGTTCCTTTTATTTTAGTCAAATATTTTTTTAATAAATAAACTTTAAGCTGTTGTTTAGAAGGGTTATATTTTTCTAAATACGAGTAAGCTATATCTTTTAAATTAGTCGTTAGGTCTTCAAAATCACTTTTATTTAATGTGGGATTCATTAACTTAATATACTATATTATTTTCAATGATAAATAATCTTCTTCCATTATTAACTTATGAAAATATTTACTTGTTAACTAATTGGGGGGTTGTGCCTTTTTGGTTGATGTTAATAATTATACCTAACCACACTTTAACTAATTTTTTTGTGCAATCTATAATTCTTCCTTTGCTTCTGGCTGCCGCTTATACCTTTGTAGCTTATTCAATTTATATGGAGGGAAATATTTTCGATGGTTTTGAACTTTATAAGGGAATAGATGGATTGTATTCAATGTTTTCTGATGAAGCTTTTCTTTTAGTGTTTTGGCTTCATTTTTTAGCAATTAGTTTGTTTGTTGGGGCTTGGATTGCTCGAGATTCTCAAAAATATATTATACCAAAATTTTTTGTTATTTTTTCTTTAACTTTGACTTATTTTACTGGTCCTTTCGGTTTGACAATATACTGGTTAATTAGAATTTTTTTCTCAAAAAAAATTAATTTCAATGATTAAATCTTTTGATTTTTATTTTGATTTTATTAGCCCTTATTCTTTTTTAGCGCATAAAGAAGTAAGAAAAATTGAGAAAAAAAATTCAATAAAAATAAGATACAAGCCAATATTGCTCGGTGGATTACATAATTTGCACGGAATTAAAGCACCTGCCTTTATACCTGCTAAAGCAAAACATATGGTCAGAGATTGTAAATTAATTGCTGAAAAAAATAGTGTAAAATTTAAATTTAATTCGTACTTTCCGATTAGAAGTTTGAATTTAATGAGAGGTGTTTTGGTGGCAGAAGAAGATAATTTCAAGAGTTATTATATAGATAATATTTTTAACGCAATATGGCAAGATGGTTTAAATATGAATGATGAAAACATAATTCACAGAATACTTAAAAATTTAAATATCAATCCTAAAACGTTTTTATTAAGAGTGACTTCATCATCTATAAAAGACTCCTTAAGAAAAAAAACTAATGAAGCTTTTGAAAAAAGTATTTTTGGCGCTCCAACTTTTGTTTCAAATAACAAAATTTTTTGGGGACAAGATAGAATAGAATTTGTTTTAAATGAAGCTAGTAAATAAATTATTTTTTTTCTTTACTAACTATTTCTATATTAGACTTTTTTAAAGCAGCAAACCCTCCGTCTATATGGGCTACATTATTAAAACCCATATCTTGTAAAGATTTAGTCGCCAAAGCTGACCTCATGCCTAGTGCGCAATATAAAACCATATTTTTAATCTCTGATATTTTTTTCTCTTTGTAATAAGAGCTATTAGGGTCTAGCCAAAATTCCAACATTCCTCTGGGTATATGAATTGCGCCCTTTGCAGTTCCTTCTTTCCATAACTCTCTTATATCTCTTATATCAATTAAGGTAATTTCCTCTTCTTTTAATAGTTTCTCAACTTCTTCAACGCTTAAAGTTTTAATTTGTTTAGTGGCTTCTTCAACTAGAACTTGGGATGGTTTTATATTCATGTTAATAGTTATAGACCATTATGAAAAAAATTGAAAACACTTCAAAAACTCATTTTATAAAAAAAATCTTTGTTAAATTATGTAGAATTATGGGATATGAGATAATTGATCAAAGCAATTTTTATTCGCCTACTGCTGATAAACTAGTTAACGATATTCTTAGCATCCAAGGTAAAAAATCAATTAACCTTCCTTTGGGTGAGGTTAAGATAACAAGAAGAGTGAAGTCTTTAGATATAATAATTAGAACTTGCGCAAGCGTGCAAATGTTGACGCAAAATAAAGATCGAATCTTTAAAAAAGATAAAATTGAGTACACTTTAAGATCAATAAACTCAATATTAAAAAGTGTTCAATTTGCAAAAAATATTCACCAAAATATTAGTTTTAATATTATTTTAGTAGACCATAATTCAAGCAATGAAAATATAATTAAAATTGAAGATATGATTAAAAAATTCAATTTTGAATATAAGTTACATAATTTAAAGATTAGCGAATTTATTGAAAAAATTAATCAAACAAATAAAAAAAATGAGAAAACCAGTGATAATCAGTTATCAAATATGTGTAATATTTATAAGTCTTTAGAACTGTCAAAAACTTCACAAGATTTAATTTATTTTGTAGAGGATGACTATATTCACGAAAAAGAGAGTATTTCCGAAATAATATTTACATACGAAAGAATCGCTTCTTTAACCAAAAATGAAATAGTTATTTGTCCAACTGACTATCCTTTTTTATATATGAAAGCAGAAGATACAAAACTTTTTTTAGGTGAAAATTATCACTGGCGTAAAATCAATGAAAGCTTATGTACGTTTTTAATGAGCAAACAAACTGTGAAAAAACACTGGAATAAATTAATCAGCATGTGTCAACAAGAACATTATCCTTTTGAAACACCGTTGCATGAGATTTATAAAGAAGAAATTTGTATTTCACCAGTTCCATCTTTGGCAATTCATTTTACAAATATTAATTCAGCTTTTGGTCTTTCACCAAACAAAGATTGGAAAAAACTTTGGGATGAAAACAAATAAGGCCCGATTTCTCGAGCCTTACTTATTAACTACTATCAAACTAAGGGAAAGTAATTAATCTCTTATAGAATAAGCGGTTACGCCAACTTCTGCTTTGTCAGTTCCCAGTTTCTCTGCTTCTTTGCTTATTCTTAAACCTACTGTTATTTTCATGCCAACAAAAGTTAAATAAGAAAGTACAAAACTAAATACTACAACTGAAAACATTCCAACAAATTGAGTTCCGAAAGTTGTGTCTCCATTTGTAAAAGGGACCACTAAAGTTCCAAATATTCCAGCAAACATATGTACTGGAATAGCCCCAACAACATCGTCGAGACCAAAACTTTCAAGCATCTTTGTTCCGTAATACATTATAACAGCGCCTATAGATCCAATTAACATAGCAGTAATAGGTCCAGGAGTTAACGGCTCTGCAGTTATTGCCACCAATCCAGCTAATGCACCGTTTAACATCATTACAATATCTGTTTTTCCTCCGAGTAGTCTAGTAAGAGCTGCTCCTGTTACAGTTCCTGCGGCACCTGCCAAATGCGTATTTACTGCTATTTTAGAAATCGCATTTACGTCATCAAAAGTTCCCATTGCTAATTGACTAAAACCATTAAATCCGAACCATCCAAACCAAAGTAAGAAAGTACCAAGTGTTACAAGTGGAATGCTCGATGCCGCAAACGGTACCATCACTCTTTTTCCTCCTTGAGATGAAAATCTTCCAGTTCTAGGGCCCAAAACTATTACTCCTGCTAATGCAGCTGCTCCTCCACATGCATGTACTAAAGTTGATCCAGCAAAATCAGAAAAACCAGCAGTAGATAACCATCCACCACCCCATTGCCAACCCATTGATATTGGATAAATTACACCTGCCATTATCGCCGCAAATAAAAAGAACGGCCAAATTTTAATTCTTTCTGCTACCGCTCCAGACACTATAGATGCTGTAGCGCAAACGAACATAGTCTGAAAGAACCAATCTGAATATCCGGAATAACCAGTTTCAGAATTTGTAGTATCAGTCCAAATTGTAAAAGATCCGAGATAGCCACCCTCAGGAACTCCATAAGCTAAATTGTAACCTACTAAAAAAAAAATTAGTGAACATATAGCAAATTTTCCTATATTTTTTGCAGCTATAGTTGAAACGCTTTTAGTTGTGACCAAACCACTTTCTAACATACAAAATCCAGCAGCCATAAATGCAACTAATACGCCACCAAGATAAAATCCTAGTGAATTAAAGATATATTGACCTTCTTGAGACATAGTTGTTTCAGCATTACTAGTTCCAGTAATGATTAAAGTAAAAAAACAACTTAATAGAATTAATAAATTCTTTTTCATTTTCCCTCCATGTTGAATGAAGGTTAGCATTTTTTTTAATCAGCAATTATGTTTTAAATGCATAGGAGACTTGAACGTATTAAGGCCCGGTTAACCCATGGAGGGGCCGGGCCTTAATCTTCTCCTATATATCAAACGAGGGAGGAGATTGTAGAAACTTTTAGTCTCTTATACCGTAAGCAATTACGCCTACCTCAGCTTTGTCGGTACCTAATTTTTCAGCTTCTTTACTGATTCTTAGACCAACGGTTGCTTTTATCGCTTTAAAGACTACGTATGAAACGATAAATACAAATATTACCACTGAGATTGTTCCAAGGAACTGAGCTCCAAATGAAACATCGCTATTAGTAAGTGGAACAGCTAATGTTCCCCAAACACCTGCAACTAAGTGCGCAGGTATCGCGCCAACTACATCATCTATTTTCATTTTAAATAGAAGTTTTGTAGAGAAGTACATTACCAATCCACCTATTGCTCCAATAAATATTGCAGCTAAAGGACTAGGAGTTAACGGTTCAGCTGTTATTGCAACTAAACCAGCAATTGCTCCGTTAAGCATCATTATTACATCAGTTTTGCCACCAATCAATCTTGATATTATTGCAGCAGTAATAACTCCACCGCCGGCAGCTAAGTTTGTATTAATGTAAATTGTAGCTACAGATGAAACATCTTCTAATGTTCCTGCTGCTAGCTGAGAACCACCATTAAATCCAAACCAACCCATCCAAAGTATAAATACCCCAAGAGTTGCTAAAGGAATTGATGAAGCTGCGAAAGGTGTCATTGATTTTACTCCACCACTAGAACTAAATCTTCCACTTCTTGCTCCAAGCACTATTGCACCGGCTAAAGCGGCAGCGCCACCTGCACCGTGTACTAAAGTTGAGCCAGCAAAATCTGAGAAGCCAGCAGTTGACAACCAACCACCACCCCATTGCCATCCCATTGATATAGGGTAAATTATTCCAGTTAAAATTGCTGCAAATAAGAAGAAAGGCCAAATTTTAATTCTCTCAGCTAAAGTTCCAGATACAATTGACATTGTAGTTGCACAGAAAACCATTTGGAAAAACCAATCTGATCCATCAGAATAACCAGTATCTACAGATGATGCATCACTCCATGGAGTAAACGTACCAATGTATCCACCTTCTGGTATACCGTAAGCTAAATTGTAACCCACTAACCAAAACATTACTCCGGCTATTGAGTATAAACCTATATTTTTTGCACAGATTGCAGATACGCTTTTAGATGTTACTAAACCCGACTCTAACATCGCAAAACCTGCAGCCATCCACATGACCAAGAAACCTGACATTAAAAATAATAGGGTATTAAATATGTATTGTACTTCCGCTGACACTGTAGTTTCGGCATAACCTAAACCAGCAAAACCAAAGTAGATGGCTGTTCCAGCGAGAAAGTATCCTAAGTATTTTTTCATAAAAACTCCCTTGTTAATTTAAGAGTTTGTTATAGAGAATTAGTGATGTTTAAGAATTGATTTATGCTAAATTTAGCTATGCATTTTTTGCAAGTACTTCAGCCCTTGACCATTATATTTATGACCAAGGGCTAAGAAGACGTTTATCTATTAAACATTTCTTTTAAGCTTTTAGCGGGTAAAAACTTAACTTTTTGAGATGCTGCAATTTGAATTGACTCTCCAGTTCTTGGATTTCTGCCCACTCTAGCCTTTCTTTTTGCTACTTTATAAGTACCAAATCCAGCTATTTTAACAGTATCGTCATTTTTCAAAGCATCTAAAATTATAGTCGTTATTGAGTCGAAAGTTCTTTCGGCATCAGCCTTACTTTGACCCAGTGTGGACGATATTTTTGCTACTAGTTGTTTTTTGTTCATTTTTGCCCCTTATGGTTAAGTTATAATCTCAACAAAAATCCAATAAAATCAACATTATTTTAGTGTTTCACGTATATATATACACAATATATTGTATGATCAAAAAACGTTGAATTTATTGGTTTTTTTGGCCTAAAAAAATGGCTTAAAATAAGCCTAAATCCTTTAAATCATTAACTGTTGTGAAGAGCATTAGAGATAATAGCAGAAAAAGACCGATTCGAAAAAATCCCTCTTGAGTTTTTTGAGTTAAAGGACGTCCCAAAATTTTTTCAAAAGTGTAAAACATTAAATGTCCACCATCTAACATTGGGATTGGAAAAAGATTTATAAAACCGAGACTGATTGAAATATAAGCCATTATACTTAAAAAAGCTACAAACCCTAACTGAGATACTTGACCTGTTATTTTGGCTATTTTAATAGGACCGCCCAGCTGAGTAGTGTCCCCTTTGCCTTTAAACAAGGAAATAACAAAATCAAATGATGATTGAATTACAAACCATGTTTCTTTAACCCCATAAAATAAAGCTTTAGCTGGACCTAATTTTTCTCTATTAAATTCATTATTAGGAGGTGAAATCTTAATTCCGATTACTTTTTTATTTATTTTATTTCCTAAGGAGTCGGTGCTTTTAATGATTTTTGTTTTTACTATTTTAGAAATTTCTTCGTTATTTCGCAAAATTTTAATTTTAATATCATCTGTTGTAGAAGTATTTATATAGGTTGAAACTTCTAAAATACTTTTAACTTTATTATCATTAATTGATAGAATTATGTCTCCACTTTTTATACCAGAGCTAAATGCAGGACTATTTTCTTGTACTTCCTGTATTTGGGCAGGTGTAAAATCTTTGCCGGCAAACATATAAATAAAAGTAAAAATAAAAATCGCTAAAATAAAATTCGCAAAGGGCCCTGCAGCAACAATTAAAGATCTTTGGTAAAGAGGCTTAACAACAAAAAGTTTTTTTTGATCTTGCTCGCTATATTGTTTTAATAAACTTTCTTGTTCTGCCTGACTAAAAACATTTCTATCACCAAAAAACTTAACGTAACCACCTAAAGGAATTAAACAAAATTTCCACCTAGTCCCAGATTTATCAAAAAAACCAAATATTTCTTTTCCAAAACCAATAGAAAAATCTGTTACACCTACACCATATTTTTTTGCAAAATAATAATGTCCATACTCATGTACAAATACTACAACAGTAAGCAGAATTAAAAAGGGAACTATAAAACTTAAAATTTCCATTCATTCACCTTGCTAAAAATAAAATTCCTGAAAGCGGTTAATCTAGCTACATTTTTTAAAGATGAAGGGTAAACAAAATGTGTTTCCGTTGGTTTACCTACCTCATTTGGTAAAACTTTTGTCAAGTTTGGAATATTATGAACTATATAATCGGGAAGTGCAGCTAAGCCTACACCGCTTTGAACTGCTAACAATAAGCCATAAACGCTATTTACTTTCATAACTGATTTTCTTTTTTTGTTATCTTTTATACCAAGCTTTAAAACCCAGTCAGGATTATATACTGGAGATGGTGCACCACGTCCGTAGGTAATAAATTTATGATTATTTAAATCTTTAACTGTTTTTAAATATCCATTTTTTTGTAAATATTCATTTGAGCCATAGATATGGTAATTAAAATCAACAAATTTTTTTTGAATATAATTAAGTTGTTTTGGTCTCCTCATCCAAATACCTACATCAGCTTGACGCGTGCTTAAATCTAATTCTTTGTCATCAAATATAAGTTCAACTTCTATTCCTGGATTTAAATCCATAAATTCTTTTATACGAGGGGTTAACCATGTAGTTCCAAAACTTACAACCGTGGTTACTGTTAGTTTGCCATCTAACTTGTCTTTACCTCCACTTAAATTTGACTCGACGTCTTTTAATTTAGAAATAACTTCATGGGCTGATTTGAATAAATATTCTCCATTTTCCGTTAAAACTAGTCCTCTTGCATGTCTTTCAAAAAGCTGGACTTTTAGGTCATTTTCTAACGCCTGGATTTGTCTACTAATGGCAGATTGACTCAAATTCAAAATAGTTGAGGCTTTTGTAAAACTTGAAGCTTCTGCAACAGTATGAAAAATCTTTAATTTATCCCAGTCCATAATGTGAATTATAGTTTATTTATTTGGATTTACTATAGCTCTTCCAAAGAACTCGCCCTTCAATAATTTGGGGAAAGTTTCCAAAAGGTCATTAAATGATAGTTCTTTTGTGAATGATTGAATTTTATCAAAATCTACAAGTTTTGCTGCTTCGTTCCATAAAAATTCTCTTCTTTTAATTGATGCTCCAGAAGAATCGATTCCCCATAATTTAACCCCTCTGATAATGAAAGGCATTACAGTTGTATTAATTTTAATTCCTCCTGCATTTCCGCAAGCTGCTACTATTCCATTAGGTTTTACTTGTGCAAAGATTTTAGTTAACGCAGCTCCTCCTACGGTATCAACTACTCCGTCCCACATTCCTTTTTCAAGCAATTTGCTTTCACCTTCAAATTCTTTTCTATCAATTATGTTTTTTGCACCTAAATCTTTAAGATAATCATTTTTATCTTTTTTTCCCGTAACAGCATGCACGTTATAACCCATTTTTGATAACACCATCACTGCTATGCTTCCCACACCACCTGTGGAACCTGTTACTAAAACGTCTTTTACTTTTTCTCCTAATAAAAGTTCTTCTCTTGCTTTTATTGCAAAAGCGCATTGCAAAGCTGTGAAGCCTGCAGTTCCTAGCATCATAGTTTTTTTATTATCTAATTCTTTTGGAGTTTTAATTAAAAAATTTGGATCAACTTTTGCATATTGTGAAAAACCTCCAAAGTACGCTTCACCCACTCTAAATCCTGTTAAAATTATATTTTCGTCTTTTTTAAATTTAGAGTCTTCGCTCTCTACAATTTTTCCAGAGAAATCTATTCCAGGAACAAAAGGAAATTTTCTTACAATTTTTCCACCATTATTCAAAATAAGTGCGTCTTTATAATTTAAGCTTGAATAATCTACTTTAATTAAAACACTTCCATCTTTTAAATCACTTTTACTTATTTCTTTTATTTCTCTAGTAAATTTTTCGTTTTGATTATCAATTACAACTGCTTTGAATTTGTCAGACATTTATTAAGCTATATATCTTAAATATCTATTCTGATAACTAAGATCTTCTTTAAAAGTACCCAAATAATAATTTGTAACAGTTGTAGCTTTTTCTTTTTTTATGCCTCTCATCGTCATACACTGGTGCGCAGCATCAATAGTTACTGCAACCCCTTTTGCATCAAGAGCAGCCATTAAAGTTTTAGCAATCTGCATTGTAAGTCTTTCTTGGGTTTGTAATCTTTTTGAAAAAACTTCCACAGTTCTTGCAAGTTTGCTTAAGCCTACAACTTTTTTATTTGGGATATAAGCCACATGTGCAACTCCTATAATCGGAGCCATATGGTGTTCGCAATGACTTTCTAAAGTTATGTTTTTCTCCACAACCATATCGTCATAACCTTCTACATCTCCAAACGTTTTTAATAAATCCGTACTTGCATCTTGATGATAGCCTTTAAAATATTCTTTAAAAGCCTTTACTACTCTTTTTGGAGTTTCCAATAATCCTTCTCGGTTGGGATCTTCTCCTATCCAAGTTAATATAGTTCTAAAAGCCTCTTCAGCTTGTTTATCAGTAACTTCTGGTTTTTTTTGACCTGATTTACCAATGTCTTTAACTAATTTCATATAGCGCTCATTTTTATAGGACATATTTCATTAATGCAAATTGCTATTTTGTCTTTTTTTCACTATTTTACGCCCATGTTTAAAAAAAGAGAGAGTGTTTTTGAGGTAGAAGAAGGAAAATTTCTTTCCCCAAAATTTGATGACAAAGGTCTTATTCCTGTAATTACTACTGACCATAAATCAGGAGAAGTTCTAATGCATGGTTACATGAATGAAGAAGCTTTAAAAATTACTATTGAAAATAAAGAGGCTTGTTATTGGAGTAGATCAAGAAATGCTTTATGGCATAAAGGAAAAACAAGTGGTTTCGTTCAGAAAGTAGTAGATATCAGAATAGATGACGATCAAGATGCTTTATGGATGACAGTAAACATTGGAGATGGAGCTAGCTGCCACGTTGGTTACAAATCATGCTTTTATAGATCTATTCCATTAGGTAAAATAAATAATTCTGAAGAAATTAAATTGGAATTTAAAGAAAAGGAAAAAAAATTTGATCCAGAAATAGTTTATAAAGATCAACCTAATCCAACTAAATTGTAAAATAGTACAAATAAATGAACAAAGAAAAACAAAAGAATGTTTTCGGAGAACCTTTAGAAGCCTGTTCTAATGATCCGCTAACCGGATGGCTAAGAGATGGATGTTGTAATACAGATAATAAAGATCGGGGTGTTCATACGGTATGTGCAAAAGTTACTAATGAATTTTTAACTTGGTCAAAAAAAGTTGGAAATGACTTAATTACACCTCATCCAGAATTTGGATTCCCTGGTCTTAAAGATGGAGATAGTTGGTGTCTTTGTGCTACATGGTACGCTAGAGCTCTAGAGGAAAATGTAGCTTGCTCTATTTACTTGAAGAAGACTAACATAAAAACTTTAGATCTTATCCCGATTGAAAAGTTAAAAAAATTTGCTTTAGACGTTTCTTAATAAATTTTTGTGCCTCTAGTCTTTATAATTAACTCAAGTTCACTAAACTCATCACAGTTGCAATTTTTTAAAACATCTAGTCTTTCTTTAGCTTTATCAATACGATTAGTTTGAACATATAATTCACCAAGATATTCATTAATACCATTATGATCTGGTTTAATACTTAGACCTGTTAAATAAAATTTTTCAGCTAACTCAAAATTACCAGTTTTTCTAGAAGTATAACCCATATAATTTAAAATATCTGGATTGTTTTTATCTGATGAATATGCTTTTTCTAATTTTTCGAAAGCTTGAGAATAAAGTTGTTTGGCTTTATCAATTTTTTCTTTTTTTTCTAATTTACCAGCTCTCTTAACTAATTTTTTTGCATCTTTAAAATATTCAGATTTACTTTCATCTGAACCCCCGTTGCCTGCGGCATATACAAATTGTGGAATTAATGTTATTAAAATTATGTAAATTATTTTTTTCATATCTAAGTTAAAGATGATCGGCCTCCGTCTACACCTAGGATTTGCCCTGTTATCCATGAGCTGTTATCACTTAATAAAAAATTTGCTACTGACGCTGAGTCGTTTCCCTCACCTACTCTTTTAAGCGGGTGCATTTTTGCTATGCTGTCTGCCATTTTTTCATTTTTTAAAATAAAATTTGCAATTTTAGATTTTGATATACTTGGGGCTATACAATTAACTCTAATATTAGGCGCAAATTCCGCAGCTAAAGATACTGTAAGTCCCTCCAACGCTCCTTTAGCAGATGCAACAATACTATGATTTGTAAATCCTCTTCTTACAGCTACTGTGGAAAATAAAACTATTGAACCTTTGTTTTGTTTTAAACTATCAGAACCTCTTCTTATAACTTCAGTTGCTGAAATCAAATTTAAACTAAATGACTGCAAGTAATCACTTTTTTTTGTTAATTTGAGAGGTTTTAAATCTATCGACCCAACGCAATATGCTAAACCATTTATTGGAGTCTCTCCTAAATCACTAAAAATTTTATCAGAATAGTTTTCTTCTAATACATCACAAGTTGTAAAAGTGGAGTTTAACTCTGAGGCTAGTTCGGATAAACTTGACTCGTCTCTGCCAGCAAGATGGACTTCTCCCCCGTCAGCTACTATTTTTTTAGCTAATGAAGACCCAATTGACCCTGTTGCACCAAGAATTAATTTTTTCATAATGTTTATTTAACACTATTTCTTGAAATGAATAGGCAAATAATGACGCGTTTATTTCCTCTAAAAGTTATATAATTTGGCTTATATGAAGCTTTTTATTATTCTAGGAAATCAATTATTTAATCCACAGTACTTTAAAAACTATAAAGATCATACTTTTTATATGGCTGAGGATTATGAGCTTTGCACATATGAAAAACATCATAAATTAAAGATACTACTCTTCCTATCTTCAATGAGATCATTCAAGGATGAACTAGCTTCAAAAAATTATAAAATAATTTACGACAATTTAAACACAAAATTTAAAACTTCTTATGAAAAAAAACTAGAAAAAGTTATAAGAGATATGAAAATAAGGGAAGTAAGTTTTTTTGAAATTGAGGATAAGTCTTTTGAAAAAAAGATTTTTTTTTCACTAAAAAAATTGAACGTCAAGATAAATCAAATTAATACCCCTATGTTTCTTACCACAAGAAAAGAATTTAAAGATTATCTATCTAAATACAAAAAACCCTTTATGGCAAATTTTTATAAAATAATTAGAACGAAACTAAATATTCTAATGAATAGTGATGGAAAACCAAAAGGTAACAAGTGGAGTTTTGATGAAGATAATCGTAAAAAACTTCCTAAAGATATCAAGATACCAAGTATGTCCAAAACAAAAAATACAAAACATACTGAAAATCTTAAAAAGTTTATTGAAATAAATTTTAAAAATCATCCAGGAAATACTAAAAATTTTTGGTTTCATACAACTAGAATAGGTGCTCAAAACCAATTAGATGAATTTTTAAATGATCGAATAAAGTTATTTGGTGACTATGAAGACGCTGTAAGTGAAAAATCAAATACAATGTTTCACAGTGCTTTAAGCCCATTAATTAATTTAGGCCTTCTGACTCCTGAAGAAATTTTAATTAAATTAAAAAAAATAGAAAAAAAAGTTCCTATTAATTCTTTTGAAGGATATGTAAGGCAAATTATTGGTTGGAGAGAATTTATGAGAGGGATTTATCAAAATTTTGATAGTCAAATGGAAAAGTCAAACTTTTTTAATCATAAACGTAAAATGAAAAAAACTTGGTACAATGGAACTACTGGTTTAGACCCACTTGATTTTTCAATTAAAAACGCTGAACGTTTTGGATGGTCCCATCATATTGAAAGATTAATGATACTGTCAAATATAATGAATCTTTGTGAAATTCATCCTAAGCAAGTTTATAAATGGTTCATGGAAATGTTTGTTGACTCATCTGATTGGGTGAT
This sequence comes from Pelagibacteraceae bacterium AG-345-F21, assembly GCA_003281795.1. Lineage (GTDB taxonomy): Bacteria > Pseudomonadota > Alphaproteobacteria > Pelagibacterales > Pelagibacteraceae > Pelagilacustribacter. The sequence continues at coordinate 9,296 of QCAW01000002.1, read as the reverse complement.
GTCACCCAATGTTTATGGGATGGGTTTGTTCAGTGATGGTGGAATTTTTGCAACGAAACCTTATATATGTGGTTCTAGCTATTTTCTTAAAATGATGCATTTTAAAAAAGGTGCATGGTGTGATGTTATGGACGGGCTTTATTGGAAATTTATTGATAGAAATAAAAAATTTTTTTTGAAAAATCCTAGATTAGCAATGATGGTTAGAGTATCAGAAAAAATGAGTAAAGAAAGAAAAACTCGAATATTTAAGGCAGCAAATAATTTTATAAAAGAAAATACTAATGGTTAAAGTTTTTTTTAATAATTCATGTAATATTTGTAGAACAGAGATTAACCACTATAAAAAATACTGTGATGATAATGTTGAATGGATAGATGTTACAAATAACGAGGAAGCTCAAAAAATTACATCAAAATCATATAAAGAACTTTTACGTAGAATGCATGTTATACAAGATGGAAAAATAATAGATGGGGCAGAGTCTTTTTTGATAATTTGGAAAAATGTACCTAAATATAATTTTTTATTTAAAATATTTAAAATCAAACCCTTATTTTTCTTGTTAAATATTTTTTATGAGATTGCAGCTTATTTTCTGTTTATAAAAAACAAACATTTGCTGAATGATGAAAAAAAATAATTTACCTAAAAAGAATTGTCTAGTTTGCAACAAACCTTTCACATGGAGAAAAAAATGGAGACTTAATTGGGATAAGGTAAAATATTGTTCCAAGAAATGCTCTAGATCTAATTCAATCTAAAAGTTGATAATATTATTGGTATATTTGACTTAAAATTAAAATACCCTTTATTTGAGAATTTCCAACAAAATTCATCTTCTTTTCTTGTGACAAAGTTTATATTAAGGTCATTTTTTTTTACTATCATTTTTAAAAATGAAAAATTTTCACCGATAGAGGGGTATATCACATCAAAGGAATTAAATGATTTAGTAAAATTTGTTAAACTATTTCCATCAAGTAACCCAGCTTCGAATTTAATTTCATTTAATCGCGATTTTATAACATTCTTTTTATAGTTCAGTACTTTTGAGGATAGTTTAACTAATCTATTTTCATTGCCTAATAAAACAAAATGAATTTTTTTATATTTTTTATGTTCAAGAAAATCACTGTGCATTTCATTTTCAAAAATAATTAGCTGATCATTTAAGTCTGTGTTCTTGTTTATTTGAACAGGGGTAATTTTATATTCTCTTTTATCTATAATTGGTAATGCCGTCTCATTTAATTTAACATTTTTATATTTGTTGTTTGTGAATTTACTTATATTCCAAGACTGAGCTAAGTAATTTTTACCTTTAGTTTGTATTCCTGCAACCCATCGCCAACTTAAAGTATTAGATGCAGCATCTCCATCATACAAATGTTTCATAAAAAATTCTGCTCCTTTTTGCCAAGGTAACCCCAATGTAAATATCCAAATACTCGCAAATAACATTCTAGTATGATTATGAAGATAGTTAAAATTCTTTAGTTCGTTTACCCAATCATTAAAACATTCAATTTCAGTCTCACCATTTACCGCTTTTAAATAATTTTCATCCTCTTTAATTATTTTTAGATCTTCAGTAAAATCCGTCCAAACTTTCGGTCTTAGCTCAAGCCAACCCTTCCAATAAATTCTCCAAAAAATTTCTTGAATAAACTTATCTACTTTTTGAAAAGGATATTTTTTTAAAACAAGTTTTGCTATTTCATACTCTGTTATTAATCTATGGGTTATATATGGAGACAAGCAAGAAACATTGCTTCTATTAGTAACGCCGAAGTCAAAATTTCTTTTAGTATTATAATTTGAGATGTCACTTTCAATATATTTATTAAGTTTGCCTAAAGCTTCTGATCTAGAGGTTATAAACTGCATCAATCTTCGTCATCCCTCCAATCATCTATATATAATTTCCAACATGCAAAAGTTACACAAATTATTCCAACAGAAAAACCTAGAAGTACTCCATTTTCTTTGCCTAAATAAATTGATCCATAATGAGCGCTAAGAATTGGTGGAAAAACCAAAATACATCCTACGATTATATAACGATATATGAAAGGCGGTCTTTTCAAATTGTATTTCCTTGATCAAATGGTTGAGATACTGCAGATGTAAACCAGCATTCTTTGCAATTATCATCACTGCCTTTTTGAACATGCCATTCATAAAAAAATAACTTTTTATCTTCTGAAATTATTTCAATTTTGTAAACGTAGGTATTTGGACTGTTTGTAATTAATTCAATCTTATGTGAAGAGTGATTAATAAGATATTTATATTGTTGTCCATATATCATTTTTCTAAATCTATCGAATGGACCTGTTACTTTTCTATTGTCTGGGTGCGCAAATAACCAAGTTTGTTTAATGCCTAGATCTTTTTCATCATTGACTTTCAAAGCATCAAGCTGAATCTTTACTACATCATAAGGGTTTAGCTTTTTATTTGGTTTTACAAGTTCAGCGTTGAGTTGACTTGAAAATAAAACAAATATTAATGATATTATAAACTTTTTTTTCATAAAATGATTCTAGAATAGATTTAAAATATTAAAAGGTGTATCTTGTCCTATATGGAAGAAATACCTAATAATATTTGTGAAGAGTGCGAAAATGATGACGAAAGTGTAAAATCTAATTTAATAACAATAGGCTATAAAATTTGTGATAGCTGTAAGTTGTCGAAAACAATTTTTCCAGTTTAAATTCCTTTAAAAAGAACTATCACTAAAAATAAAAAAAATGCCTGAAAAAGCCATGCGATTACTACTATCCCAAAAGCTTTCCATAAACTTTCATAATCTAAAGCTGATTTAACTGCTACAACCATACAGGCTAACATCCAAAAGGCAGATCCAATAAAAGTTACTGTCATTAAATCAGGAGTAACTCCAAATACTCTAATTAATCCTGGAGCACTAGAAAAACCAATAGTTCTTAATAATTCTCCGTGGTTACTTTTAGTTTTAGGCCCTCCAAATAATTTAACCCCAACGAAATATATTACGTATGCCCAAACGTACCAGCTTAATAAGGATAAAACTGGAGCCAATATAAAATTAGATGAGCCCATCTGCAATGCTCCTACTCCGGCAGCTAGACTAGATAAAACAACCACTATCCCAGCTTGAAAAGTTGCTGATTTATCTTTTTCAACTTCTTCATACAGATCTATATCGATTTTTATTGCTCTTAAAACTCTGCTAATAAATATATTTATCATTTTTTTTTATTTAACTGCTTTAATAACTTTAATATTTTATTATGAAGTATTCTATTAGAAGTTGCTAATATATTTCCTCCATTTTCAGCTGATTTGTTTTCCCAGTTCGTAATTACAGCTCCTGAATTTTTAATTATTGGCATAAGAGGCACAATGTCATAAGGTTTTAAATTAGCTTCAATAACAGCGTCAACTTTACCTTCTGCTAACAGACAGTAGCTTAAGGCATCAAAACTAGCTGTCCTTAGTGACCAACTTAATTTTTTATTTAATTTTCTTTGTTTTATAAGACTGATCGAGTTGTGAAAATTTCCGATTATCTTTATCTTTCTTAAATTTGATCTATTAGATGATCTTATAATTTGTTTTTTTTTATTATTAAACAAAAAAGATTTTTTGTCATCATTTATATAAAATCTGTTAAGTTCCGGAAAATTAGCTAAACCTAAAACAGATTCATTTTTATAAGTTAAGCCTATTAAATTTGACCAAGTAGGAACACCTATTACAAAAGCTTTTGTTCCATCTATAGGATCTATACACCATCGATAATCTTTAGATTTTTTTTTATCTTTAAATTCTTCACCTACAATTGAATGTTTCGAAAATTGTTTTGTAATTAAATATCTTATGTATTTTTCAAAAGCTTTGTCAAAATTCGTCACTGGATTAAAATCTCTTTTTAATCCTGATTTATTATTTACTAGAATGTTGTTTTTAGATCTGTGTCTATAAAATAGATTTAGTTTTGCAGGTAGGTATTTAAGAAAGTTAAAAGGTTTATTATAATTCATAAGTGTATATAACTTAACTAATAAAAAAATATATGAAAATATCAAAAAAATTAGAACCTTTAATAATAGGTATTTCTGCTTCAATAATAATTGGTGTTCTTGGGTTTTTAAGCTTTGAAACATCCACAGGGTTCTGGATTATGTTTTCGTTTGGTTCAACAACATTAATTGTTTTAATTTTTTATAAAACTGAATTTGCGCAACCTGGTAATATTTTTTTTGGTCATTTAGTGGGCATTGTGGTCGGAATATTCTTTAATGAATTACTCGGGGTCTCATTTGTTTCACTAGGATTATCAGTCGGGTTAACTGTCACTTTAATGATATACTTGAAAGTTATTCATCCACCAGCTGCTGCCAACCCATTGATAGCTTTATTTGCTGATGTTTCTATAAATTATATATTATTTCCAGTTATAATGGGATCAATAGTAATAATTATTATGTCAATTATAATTAATAAATTTATTTTAAAAAGAAATTATCCTAATAAATGGTTTTAAATTTATTTAAATTTATTTTTTAAATTAGAAAAAAGTATTCTAATTTTTTTACTAACATACTTTTTGATAAGTTGAAAAAAAGTTATTTTTTTTTCAACTAGAAAAGGCTCCCTTTCCTCAAGATCTATATTATCTTTCCAATAAAATTGTAATAAAAAACTATCTTCGTAATACTTTTGAAAGTTCCAGACTTGAGCGACTGATAGAAATTTTTCTATTGCGTTTACTTTACGTGTATATAGCAAAATTTGCCTATCATCATCAAACTCAAACCACCATTTATGCCCTAGAACTTCTTCATCGCATCCAAATACAATGTTGTCATTTAACTTCGTGGGTAATTCTATATACCCAGCTTTTGCAATTCTTTGAATCTCATTTTTAAATTCTAACAAATTCGGAACGTGTTCCATTACATGGCTAAGAATTACATAATCAAATTCTTTATCTTTAAATGGCAGTTTTTTATTTGGTTCTATTTTTGTGTAGGGTAAATTTTTTTGAGAAAAAAAAAGTGAATGATCATTAATATCAGCAAAATTATTTGCTTCTTTCCAATAATTAACATCACTGCATCCTAGATCTAAAATTTTTAAATGACTATTTTCTTTAAGCCATTTTTTTTGATTTAATCTATTGGTTCTTCTAATGGACATTTAATTATTTAAAATTACAATGCTTGTATTTAAAATTAAAGCGTAAAAAGACCAAATAAAATAAGGGATCATTAAAAAAAAACTAAAAAAGTTTATTTTGTAATATAACTTCATCAAGTAAATTATTAGGATCAAAATAATTATTAAATCAAGTAGTGCAATAAAGGGGCTGTGAAATCCAAAGAAAATAATACTCCATATAGAATTAAAAAAAATATGAATAAAATAGATTTTTAATGGATTGATTTTAAAGTTCGTTATCCACACTTTCCAAGCTGCTACAGACATCAAGATATAAAGGGTAGTCCATACAGGCCCGAACACCCAGCTAGGTGGATTAAAGGCTGGCAGAATTATTTGTGAATACCAGGGCTCTTTGAATGAAGAAGTGACATATCCTCCGATCGCTGAGGGTAAAAAAGTGATAAGTATTATTATTCCAAAGGATAAATATTTTTTCTTTGTCATGTATTAAGGTATAACTAATTTATGTCAGAAAATCAGAAAAAAATTTGGATAACAGGAGCAAGTAGTGGAATAGGAAAAGCCGTGGCAGAAAAATTTGCAAGAGAAGGATGGAAAGTTGCAATATCTGCCAGAAGAAAAGAGATACTCGATAAAATAGCTGAAAATCAAAATATATCCTCTTTTCCTTTAGATGTTACAAATGAGCAAGATTGCAAAAATGTTTTTGAAAAAATTATACAAAATTTTAAGAATATAGATGTTTGTTTTTTTTGCAGTGGAACTTATGATCCAAAAAAAGAAAAAGAGATGAACATAGAGCAAAATAAATTTGTAATGAATGTAAATTATTTTGGTACTTTAAATTGTGTTAAAGTTGTAGAAAAATACTTTAAAGAAAAAAAAGGGGGACATATATCTATTGTATCTTCAATTGCAGGATATAGAGGTTTACCTAATTCAAGTGGTTACGGTCCTTCAAAAGCAGCCTTAACTAACTTTGCTGAAAGTATTTATTTTGATTTCAAAAAATTCAATGTAAGAGTGTCTGTTGTTTCTCCTGGTTTTATTAAAACACCATTAACAGATAAAAATGAATTTAATATGCCTTTTTTAAGGTCTCCAGAATTTGCAGCTGAAAAAATTTATAAGGGATTTATCAAATCTAATGCTTTCGAAATACATTTTCCAAAACAACTTACTCTGTTGTTGAAATTCTTTAGAATTTTACCTTATAAGATTTATTTATTTTTAATAGACAAAGGAGTTAAACGTTAATCTTTTACAAACATTACGGTAAGCTCGGCAACCTTTATGCCAAATTTACTCATAGTTGCTCTGTTAATAGCAACCCGTTCGTCTTGCATAAAAATCCAATCATCAAAAGTTATCTTAATATTTTTGCCTTTAATTGGAACAAGTAAAACATATTCAAATTTAAAAGCAGGTCCGTAAGAATAACCTTTCGCTGTACCTGCCACATCTGAAGCAGTTCCTTCATAATTGTGATCATCAATTTTTTTTATTGTCCATTGACGAGTTTGTCTTTCTCCATCTGTCCAATTAAAAATTTCATCTAGAATTAATTGTGAACCATCCCACTTCCCATTTAGATCTGCTTTAAATTGTCTAGTAACTTTGCCTGATCTATTTTGTAAAACTCCCCAAGCTTTCACATTTCCAGAAAGATAGTTTTCTATTATAAGTCTAGGTTTTTGATCCTTAAAATCTATTGGTTTCATAGTATTTGCACATCCTGTTAAAATAAATAATAAAATAAATACTAACTTTTTCATAATAGCTATTTATTAGACATAGAGCACTGTATCAAGTTAATATTTCTAGCCTTAAAACCTGCTTCACAGTAGGACAAATAAAATTCCCACATTCTTTTAAATGTTTCATCAAAACCTAATGGAGCAATATTATTCCAGGTTTTAAAAAAATTTTCTCTCCAAACAGATAAGGTTTTAGCATAATCATCAGGGTAAGAATTCATCTTTGTAAGATGAAGTTTGTTTTTATTAATTAAATTTTTCATAAATTCTATTGAAGGTAAAAAACCACCTGGAAAAATATATTTTTGTATAAAATCTTCACTACCTCTGTATCTATCAAATAAATCGTCTCTAATGGTTATTGCTTGAATTGCTGCTACTCCATTCTCATTAAGAGAATCTTTAATTGTTTTAAAATATTTATCCAAGTAGTTTTCGCCAACGGCCTCGATCATTTCTATTGATACGACTTTGTCATACTTATCTTGTAAATCTCTATAATCTAAAAACTTGACGTTTACTTTATTGTTTAAGCCTGCTTTGAAAATCCGATTTTTGGAAAACTCAAATTGTTTTTTGGATATTGTAATACAGTCAATCGATACATTGAATTCTTTAGCCAAATACTCAGAAAAACCTCCCCATCCACACCCTATCTCTAAAACTTTATCATTATTTTTTATGTCTAAAAGATTAGTAAGTTTTTTATATTTATTTTTTTGGGCTACTTCTAAATTATTAGAATGATTTTCATAAATTGCGCTAGAATAAGTAAGACTCCTGTCCAACCATTTAGAAAAAAAATCATTACCTAGATCATAATGTTTTGAAATATATTTTAAACTTTTAGACTTGGTATTTGAAAAAAAAATACCTTTTAAAAGATTTTTAAATTTTTGAACTTTTAAACTTCCAGAAAATGAATAAATTAATCTTATATTTCTTGCAGAAAGTTCAATTAAATTTGTAAGATTTGAGGTGTAAAAATCTTTTCTCATATGAGCTTCGCCTAATGAGGAACTTCCACCTAAGATAATATTGAAAAAAAAATTAGGATTATTGATCTTAATATCAGCAGATAAGCTATTTTCTAAATTCCCAAAATGAAATACTTTTCCATCATAATTAATCAATTTAAGATTTCCATTACAAATATTTTTTAGTTTATTAATTACTATTTTTTCAGAAATTTTTAAAAAGTTCATTAAAACTCCTCGTAACTTAAATTGTTTAAAATTCTATTTTCACGTTTTCTATATATTGCTCCTTTTTTCCATAAAAGTAATGCTTCATAGTGTATCGAGCCAATTATTTTTATTGTCATCAGGGGGTATTTGAAAAAATTAATCAATAATTGGTTAATTGTAAATTTTTTTTTATCTCCAGTTTGTGTTGCGGTTAATATAGTCTCTTTTTCATCAGTTTGTTTAATAAACACTGATAGTTTATTATCAGGATTAAGAAGTTTAAAATTATAATAAGTATCCATATCCATAAATGGCGACACATAAAATTTTTTTTTACATTTTTGTTCCAGCTTTTCATTATTTTTAATCTTAAATATATAAGTGTGTTGTTCGTTAAAAGTATTTTTTACCTCATAAAAAATTGCTCTGAGATTATCTTTTTCATAACAATAAAAAATACTTAGTGGATTAAAAACATAACCAAAAATTCTTGGATAACAAAGTAATTTAATCGTAGTAATATTTTCACAAATTTTAAATTTTCTTATATTTCCTAAAACCCAATTTTTAAGACAGCTACCGTCCCTAGCACCATGATCTTTGTTGTAGAAACTAAAAATATTAAATTTATTTAAGGAAAAAATGCTTATTTTTTTTGTTAAACTTTCAATTTCATCTAAGTCAAGTAATAATGAAAAAGTTTTATATTTTAGAGCGTGTTTTACAGGCTTAAATCTGCGGTGAGTAACTATGCCATTATAAATACAAGAATTCATTAAATATTAAAATTTTTTATAAGTTGAATGGAAGATTTTAAACCATCTTCATGAAAACCGTAACCAAAATAACTCCCACAAAACCAAGTTCTTTTTTTTCCCTGAAGTAAATGCAACTCTTTTTGAAGTTTTACATTTGCATTATTAAAATAAGGGTGTGTAAAATTCACCTTTTTTATAATTTTATTTTTATCTATATCTTGAACAGGGTTTAAAGTTAAAAAATAATTTTTATTAGATCTTAAATTTTGTAATTTATTTAGCCAGTATGTAACACAAGTGCTGTTGCCTTTTGAGATGGAGTTCCAGCTGGACCAAGCCTTTTTTTTAAATGGCATTAGGTTTTCATCAATATGCAAAAACGCACTATTAGAAACGTAAGTAAATTTTTTTAAAA
>QCAW01000001.1 GCA_003281795.1 Pelagibacteraceae bacterium AG-345-F21 | reverse complement strand
CGATAACCTCAGGATGATTTTTATGGCCAATTAATAATATTTCATATCCATTTTTATTTAATTGTTCAGATTCTCTATGGACTTTAGAAACTAAAGGACAAGTGGCATCTACATAAGATAAATTTTTTAACTTAGCTTCTTCAGGAACAGATTTAGGAACTCCATGAGCAGAAAAAATTACTGGTCTACTAGTTTCCTTAATATCAAAAAGTTCATCTACAAAAATTGCACCTTTTTTTTTTAGTTCCTCAACTACTTGTTTGTTGTGCACGATCTCATGCCTAACGTATACAGGAGAGCCAAACTTATTGATCGATTTTTCAACAATTTCAATTGCCCTTTTTACTCCAGCACAAAACCCTCTTGGAGAAGCTAAATAAATTTTAAGTTTTTTTTTCATTTTTTTCTAAAAGATATTCTAACAATATATGCGGAAAAGTAAGTGACGCCAAACCAATAAAAATTACCTTATAAATGGCCTCATCGAGCTTGTAAAAATTATTTAAAAAATATATTGCAAATAAGAATAATATTCCAGTAATAAAAGTTAGAGGAATTGCTCTACCCACAAACTTTTTTAGTCCTGTTTTGAAAGATTTATCTAGTTCAAAAACCAATGTAATTGAATGTCTTATCGAATGAAGAAAACAAAAATAAAGTGTGAAAGCTAAAATAGGAGTTAGAAAAAAATTTAATATAATTAAAGAAAAAAAATCCATCAACATAATTCCTTTAAATTCAGCATTTTTTTTATTTGAAATGTATAAAGAAGAAAAAAAACTTAAACACAATAGTATAATTAAAAATTGATCACTGAAAACTGGAGACTCAAAAACATTAAAATTTAAAATACTAAATATTTCATTTGTAGCACTTCTTTGTAACAATAATGGAGCTATAATTACTGATGACCCTTTTAAAAAGAACAAACATTCAGATATTAAATATCTTCTATTAAAAGAAAATACAGTATCTTCTCTACCAAAATGATAAGCCGCAACAATTAAAAATAGAAATAAAACAATATTTGGCAATACTAACCAGCAAACAATTATTATAAGAGAAATTAATATATAAGTAAGATAAAAATATATAGTCGATTTAAAACCAAATATTTTCAAAAGTCTCTTTCCTTTAATATTATCTAAAGCTCCATGGGAAATTCCTAGAATTAATATCAAAAACAAACAGAATATTATTGGTTCAAATTTAAACACAAGATAAAAAGGACTTATCAAAATACAAAAAATTAAAAAATATAACTGAATGCTTAAAATTTATTGTTTTCATTAATTAAATAATGCTCTTATGAAGATTAATTTAGGCATTTTGCTTATAATATTTATATCTTCAAAAATATTACTCTTGTTCGATAAAAATTTAATAACAGTATTCGAAGATGCTTTGAACATATTGTAGAATATTTTTGGCATTTTTTCTGGATGTTTTTTTAAAACATTTAAGAATACTTTATCTAAAAACTGGTATTTTCTTCCTAGATTGAACATCTTTATTTTTTCAATTTGATCAATATTTTTTACAATATATTTACTATGCTCTTGAATATTTAAAAAAGTATATCCTGTGCTTAGTCTAGTCATACCTCCAGCAGATCCAATATTTATATTTCTACCATCATTTTTTACTGTAGGATAAAAAAGAGGTATAGCCCCTTTTTCTGTGAAATTAATTTTATAATTTTTGATGCCTAAATTATTTTTAATGTAATTTTCTAATTGTAAATTATAATCCATAAGACTTTGATCTTCTAAATTTGATATCCAAGTTGTTTCTATTAGAGCTCTATTTTTATTAAAAGGCAGTGTATAAAAAAAATGAACGTCATTTCTCTGATCACAATGGAAATCCATTAGATTAAAAATTTCGTCATCGAAAATATTTTTTGATGTTTCGATTTCAATGCCTTGAAAATGTTGCCAAAACTCTGATTTATCTGGCTTTTCCATAAATACACTATTAAAGACTATTGAATTTTCTGAATTGATCTCTCTCAAATTTTTGAAAAATTTTATATTAGGATTTTTATAAAGTTTAGAATTAATTTTCTCGTAAAATTTTCCACTATCGATACTTTGGTATGGAAATTTTTTATTTTTTAACTCACAAGAACTTTCCGAGGTGTTAATTGTAAAATTATTCCAACTTTTGATTACGCAGTCTTCAAAGTTATGATCAAACATTTTCCAAAAAGACCACGTTTTATCTCTCTTGTACTCTTCTCGAAGTTCAATAATTGCTAAGGTTTTGTCATTAAGTTTATTACCAATCTCTAGTTCATAAGCTAAAGATAAACCAGCGCATCCACCTCCAATTATTACGTAATCAAATTCTTTCATTAAAATTTATCTCCTGTGCTAAGATATTATGATTTTCATAATTATCGTAATTAATGTTCTTAACAAATAATAATTTAAAAAAATCATATATTGATAGGAAAGTTTGATTTATTTTACCAAATAAAGGTACATATATTTTTCCAGCTTTATAATAGTTTTCTATATTTTTCTGTTTAAGAATATAGTCACCAATCTTTCTATAAACCCTTCTAGCTACAATAACTGAAAATCTAGACCTCAAAGGTATTTTGCTTATAGAATTAAAAGATTTTTCATAGAATATTTCAGAGTAATTTATTGTTTCTTTAATAGAAGAAAATTTTGATTCTATATATTTACGATTACTTTTTTTATCTTCAATCACATCTCTAGCTATATTTGTAAGCTGCATTGCTATTCCTAAATCTATTGCACCTTTTAAAGCCTCTCTATCTTTGACATGCAGTATTTTAGACATCATTAAACCTACGGTTCCTGCAACTCTATAAGAATAGAGCAATAAATCCTTCTTAGAATTAAGATTAACTTTAGTTTGCAAATCAGACTCCACACCATCAAATAAATCTAATACGATTTTCTCAGAGATATTTTCACTACTTATTACTGACCACATTTCGCTAATTGTTGAATTTTCCTTATTTTTTTTTAAAAAATCTCTTTTAAATCTTGAAAATTTTTCCTTTTTAATTTTTAATTCATTACTTTCATCTGCAATATCATCGATAGTTCTGCAAAAATTATATAAAGATGTAGATTTTTTAATGACTATCTTTGGTAAGAAAAAACTAGCCCAGTAAAAAGATTTTGCATGTTTTTTAAGTAAATTTTTCATTTAAACAAATTATCTAAAACTTTTGCAGATGAAAGCACTCCAGGCATTCCTGCCCCTGGGTGTGTTCCAGCACCCACAAAGTATAAATTTTCAAATATTTCTGATTGATTATGAAATCTAAAATATGCAGACTGGGAAAACTTTGGTTGAATTGAAAATCCAGACCCATGTAAAGTTGCTAATTCTTTCTCAAAGTAGTCTGGCGTTAAATAAAAATCACTAACTACATTTTCTGCAATTCCAGGTAATACTGTTTTATCCATTTTATCTAAAACCAAATTTTTAAATTTTTCTCCCTCATTTGACCAATTTATATTTGATAGATTGTTTGGAACTGGGACTAAAACGTAAAATGCATCCTGACCATTTGGAGCCATATTTGGGTCAGTCGCAGACGGTCTATGCAAATAATAACTAATATCTTTAGATAATATCTTTTTCTCAAAAATTTTATTTAAATGATTTTCATAAGAATTTCCAAAATATATTGTGTGATGTGCCACATCTTTGTATTGTTTTTTTGATCCAAAATAATAAACAAATAGACCCATAGAGTAGTCCATTCTTTTCATCTTTTGTTTAAATAAAAAACTATAATTATTTTTAGATTTAATTAAATTCTGGTAAACATTTGGAGGATCTGAATTACAAATTATATAATCACAATTCATTAATTTTGAGTTATTAATTTTTATTCCTTCAACCTTATTACTATTTGAAATAATTTCTGTTACTTCAGCGTTTTTGATAACTTGTATATTTTGTTCTTTCATTAATTTTTCCAATGCCTTTACAACGCTACCAGTACCTCCCATTGAATAATGAATACCCCATTTTTTTTCTAAGAATAAAATTAAAGTATAAATTGAAGTAGTTGTAAAAGGATTTCCACCTACTAAAAGAGGATGCATACTAAAAACTCTTCTTAGTTTTTCGTTTGTTATATAATTTGAAACTAATTTATAAACTGACTTATAACTTTTTAAACTTAGTAACGAAGGTATTTGTTTAAGCATAAATATTAAATTGTTAAATGGTTTATCTGATAAATCAGTGAAGCCTTTATTAAAAATTTTTTCAGTAAAATTAACTAAATTATTATAACCTTTTAAATCTTTATCTGAGAATTTTTTTACTTCATTTTCCATTGATTTTTTATCACCAGAGTAATCGAAAGTTTGTCCATCACTAAATACGAATCGATACCATAAATCCAAAGGAACTATTTCAACATAGTCAGACATTTTTTTATTAAATAAATTAAACAATTCTTCTAAAAGATATGGAGCGGTAATAACGGTTGGACCCCCGTCGTAAATAAAATCCCCCTTCTTAAAAACTCTTGCTCTACCTCCTAAATCCGGATGCCTTTCAACTAAAGTCACTTCATAACCTTTAGCTTTTAATCTCAATGAGGCAGCTAAACCACCAAAGCCTGAGCCTATAACTATTATTTTTTTTGCCATTTTATATATGGCCTATACTAACTGGATTTTTTCTTAAGTGCTAATTTTGTTTCTTCGATACTGGAAAGGTAAATTTTGTCTAATTTGCTTTTATCAAGAGAATTATTTATTAGTTTTTCAACTGACTCTATGGCTATTTTAACTGAAGTATTTTTAATATCTTTGATTGCTTTATTTTTAATTTGTTTAATTCTTTCTTCCGTGTGTTTTTTTCTATTTTCCATCAAATTGTGAAATTCTTTATTAACCTTAATTACATTTTTTTCAGTTTCTTCAACGGCTTTATCCAACATTTTTTTTACTTCAGATTTAGAATTACTAATTTTTTTTTCATTCTCAGTTAAAATATTTTTAGCTTCTTCTTTTAGTTTCTCAGCTTCGTTAATTTGATTCTTTATATTTAAAATATTTTCTTCAAGTACAGTTTTAATTTTCTGGGGTATTTTAAAATAGATTAAAATACCGAGGAACATAAAAAAAGAAACGGTTACCCAAAATGTTGCATCTATTGTCATAAATATTTACCCATATTTTTTTTTGAAACTTCATCTACTGTAGCTTTGATACTGCTTTCATTTAATTTATCACCAGATATATCTTCAATAATATTTGAAGCAACATTTATTGAAATATTTTGAATTGAAGCAATCGAACTCTTTTTTAGTTCTATTATTTCTTTTTGAGCTTTGAAAATTTCTCTTTCAATTTCTTTTTCCATTACTTGTTTTTTGGATTGAATATCTTTATTTAAATTATTTTTTGACTCTAGGTGAATCTTAGCAACTTCCCTTTTTGCATTTTCTAAAATAGTTGCATACTCTTTTATCTTTGCTTCTGAATTTTCTTTAAATTTATTAGCATTATCTAAGTCCTCCTTAATTTTATTTTCTCTATCATCAAGATTACCTTTTATTTTTGGAAGATAAAGTTTTGATATCGAGAGGTACAAAATTGCAAAAACTAAAATAAGCCAGAATGCTTGGGAAGCCCAATATGTTGGATCCAGCTGAGGCATACCAGCCTCAGCTGCAAACAAATTTGTTTTTATAACAAAAAATCCAATTATTAAACTTAAGTACCTTTTCATTTAAATTTTAAATTAAAACGCAAATAAAATAATTAAAGCTACTACTAATCCAAATAATCCTGTTGCTTCTGCTAAAGCAAATCCCAAAAGTAAATTAGGGAATTGTTTTTGAGCTGCAGACGGATTTCTCATAGCTCCAGACAGGTAGTTACCAAAAATTATTCCGATACCTACTCCAGCTCCCGCTAACGCGATTGCAGCAAGACCTGCTCCAATCATTTTTGCCGCTTCTAACTCCATTGTTTCCTCCTTCTTTAGTTAATGATGTAAATTTAATGCATCATTTAAATAGATGCAGGTTAATATTGCAAAAACATATGCTTGTAAAAACGCTACCAGAATTTCCAAACCTGTTAATGCTACTGAAAAACTAAGTGGTAACCACCCACCTAATATTCCTAAACTCACTACAAATCCTCCAAAAACTTTTAACATAGTATGACCCGCCATCATGTTAGCAAATAATCTCACTGATAGACTAACAGGACGACTTAAATAAGAAATTATCTCAATTACTGTTATTAAAGGCAAAAGAATAGCAGGTACACCACTAGGTACAAAAATGCTAAGATATTTAAATCCATGTTTGACAAAACCAATAATAGTAACTGCAACAAAAATAAATAAAGCCATGATTAAAGTAACTATTATGTGGCTAGTTACTGTAAAAGAATAAGGAAGCATACCTACCATATTGCACAATAGAACAAACATAAACAAACTAAATATAAAAGGAAAATATGGCTTAGCTTTAGAGCCAGCAGTATCACTTATCATTTTTGCAACAAAATTATAAAGCATTTCAGTTATTAATTGTATTTTATCAGGTATTATTTTTTTTTCTCTTGTACCTAAAAATAAAAAAAAAGAAATTAACACGGCACTTATGACCATAAACAAACTGGCATTAGTAAAGGATAGATCTATTCCTGCAATTTTTATTTCAGGTCCGATTTTGTGAACCGTAAATTGTTGCATCGGGTTATTAGCCATAAAGTTCTCAATTTAAGTTTAATCTTCTTTTTGCATCTGGTTAGCTGTCTTGATAACGTTTAGTATTCCAGCAGCTGCCCCTAAAAAAAAGAAAATAATTATCAACCATGGTTTAGTACCAAACCAACTATCTAAAATAAACCCAATTATTGTCCCAACTCCCACTGCAGCAACTAATTCAGAGCCTAATTTGAAAGCACTACCCATAAAAGAGCCTTTTTTTTCGCTTTCAGAAGTAAGGTGCTTATTTATTTTAGATTTTGCAATCTTAAGGCGAGTTTTAAAATCTTCTTTGTTTTCCATTTACAGTTTTAAGCTACAAGTTCTTCAGCTTTTTGTAAATCTACAGAAACCAGTTGACTTACTCCCTGTTCTGCCATCGTCACCCCATACAATCTGTGCATTCTAGACATAGTTAATGCATGGTGAGTAATAATAATAAATTTTGTGTTAGTTATTTTAGTTAACTCATCTAAAAGAGAACAAAATCTAGTTACATTAGCATCATCCAAGGGAGCGTCTACTTCATCTAAAACACAAATTGGAGAAGGATTGACTAAAAAAACTGCAAATATTAAAGATAAAGCCGTTAACGCTTGCTCTCCTCCGGACAACAATGTGATTGATTGGAGTCGCTTTCCTGGAGGTGAAACAAACATTTCTAAACCAGCTTCCAAAGGATCATCAGAGTCTACCAATTCAATTTTTGCAGTACCTCCACTAAAAAGCTTAGTGTAAACTTCATTAAATTTTCTGTTAACTTTTGTGAAAGCTTCTAGCAGGCGCTCTCTTCCTTTTTGATTTAATTCATTAATACTAGCTTTTAATTTTACAATTGCAGAATATAGATCAGCTCTATCATCTTCCATTTTTTTAATTTCAACCTCGTATTTTTTTGTCTCTTCATCCGCTCGTAAATTTACTGACCCCAAAGACTCTCTTTTCTTTTTTACTTTTTCAACTTTTAAAGTCTGGTCTTCAATTATAGGATAATTTTCTTGTGTTAAATCAACTAGGTCTGATTGAGCCAATATTGCCGTCTCATTCTCAATATTTAATTCATTTTTTACTGAGTATAATAAATCTTTTTTCCTATTATTAATTCCATCTATTGTTGCTTCGTTTCTGGCTTTATTTTCTTTAAGATCTGAAATTTTAATTTGTATCTCTTTGAGGTTATTATTTATTAGATCGTATTTTTTTTCTGAGTCAAGCAATTCTTGCTCTATTTCTGAATTTCTTTTTTTTGTATTTTCTAAATTTTGTAAATTCTGACCTTTCAATATTGCTATCTTTTCTGGGTTTTTTTTATTTTCATCTATCTCAATTTGAATTTTATTTTTTCTTTCATTTAGTTCAGAAATCATCTTTTCTGAATTCGATTTTAAATTTCTCCAATTTTCAAGCTCAATATCAATATTTTTAATTCTTTCTTTTCTTTTAATAGAATCGCTTTGAATAGATTTATTTTTTCCGTATTTTTCCGCGTATTTTTCTTGAGATAAAGTGATTTTGTTTACTAGCTCTTTCAATTCTCTAAAAATATCTTTAGTTAACTTTTTATCTTGGTCAATATAATTTTCAATTTTATCTAATAAATTATTTAGTTGAGACTGTAAATTTTTTAAACTCTCCTTTGAAGAAGCTAATTCTTTATAAGAAACGTTTTCAACTTCAAGCAATTCATTTTCTGTTTTTAATAATTCTTCTTTTTCTTTTAAAATTCTTTTGTCATTTATGCCTGCGTCCAAAAAAATACTTTTTTCACGTTCTAAGTCAGAGTCGATAATGTTATTAGATTTTTCTAATTTTATTTGTAAAGATTTTACTCTTGTCTCTTCTTCATCAAGATTTGTCATTTCTAAATTTAATTTTTGAAGTTTTGCAGCGCTTTCCATTTTTTTATCTCTTAAAGGAGATAGTTTTTTATTTTCTTCATCCAAAAGTGTATTATTATGGTTCATATCAATATTTACTGCACTAATTTCATCATCTAGTTCGCTGAGTTTTTCCGAAATTTGTTTCTTTTCTTTTTCAATTTCTTGTATTTTCAAATAGTACAATCCCGCTTCAATTCTTTTTATTTCCTTTGATATTTCTTTATATCTCGTCGCTTCTTCTGCTTGTTTCTTTAAATTATCTAATTGTTTCTGTTGTTGTTTTTTTAGTTCATCTGCTCTTTTTAAATTATTTTCAGCAGCATTTAGTCTAGTTTCAGCTTCTTGTCTTCTTGCGTGTATTCCAGATATACCTGCAGCTTCTTCAAGTATTGATCTTCTTTCTATAGGCTTTGAAGTTACTAGCTGACCAATTTTTCCTTGGCTGATAAGAGAAGGCGAATGTGCTCCAGTTGAAAGATCCGCAAAAAAAGTTTGAACATCTCGTGCTCTTACTTCTTTATCATTAATATAATATTTTGATCCTTTGTCTTTCTCAATTTTTCTTTTTATTAATAATTCTTCAATTTCATTATATTGAGAAGGGCCATTTTTACTTTTATTATCCATTGATATTGTTACTTCAGAAATATTTTTAGAAGGTCGATTAGAAGTCCCAGAAAAAATTACATCTTCCATTCCAGATCCACGCATGCTTTTGGCAGAGTTTTCTCCCATACACCATCTTAGGGACTCAACTATATTGGATTTACCACAACCATTAGGACCAACTATTCCTGTTAAACCATCCTCAATTAAAAAATTCGTTTTCTCAGAAAACGACTTGAAGCCAATAATCTCTAATTTTTTAAATTTCATTTAAAGTAATTTTTGTATTTCTTTCTTAAACAACTCATATTCATGAGTACCTTTATACTGTTTTTCATTAATATAAATTGTAGGAGTTGACTGGATTTTATATTTTTTTTGAGCTTCAATTCTTTCATTTAAAATTTGATCTTGTAATTTTTCGTTATTTAGACATTTTTCCATATTAATTTTAGTTAAGCCAAAACCTAAACCAATCTTTTTTATAGATTCGTTAATTACATTTATATCAGATCCAACAGCCCATTTATTTTGTTTTCTGTAAATTTCGCCTAGTAATTGAAAACTTTTATTATTTTCCAAATTACACTTTAAAATTATTTCTGCATTTAGAGCTGCTAAATCCAGCGGAAAACTATGGTGTTCAAACACTACCAATCCTTTATCAATATATTCTTTTTTCAAATCAGGAAAAATTTTTTCATGAAAGCTCGCACAATGGGGACATGTAAGAGATGAAAAGACTTTTACAACTATTTTTGCATCTAAGTCACCTAAACTTAATGCTTTACTTTCAGCCTTTGTAAAAGCAAACAAAGCAATAAACACAAAAGTTACTAATATATATTTACTTTTCTCTTTCATTGAATGCCTTTAAAAAATTATTAAGTGAACTTTTTAATTGTGTATTATTTATTTTATCAATATTTTTGTTTACTTTATCGACATTTTTTATTTTAGGAAATTTATTTTCTTTTGTTTTAATTTTTTCTTGTACAATTTTTAAAATTATTTTGCTAATACACTCATATCCAAAAAAGCTATTTATTTTATCTATAATTTCTTTTTTTGCATATTCTACTTCTAATTCTTTTCCGTGAATTACATTAAGAATTAAAGTGCCTTTTCTCATTTCTTTCTTCATCTTTATAGTTACAGGATAACAAGAGTCAGATATGTTTTTGTTCATCATATTAGTCCAATTATCAATAATGTTTGAATAGTTGTATCCGCCCTTTCTTAAATATTTTTTTAGAGTCTTAGGCAAAGAATTTGAAAAGGGCCTTAGTCCTTGTGTGAAATTGTTTAATTTATTATTATATTTATTATGCATTTAAATATTAATTTACCAAAAAAAATTCTTGCTTGGTACGATAATAATAAACGCAGTTTACCTTGGCGTGTTAGCAAAAATTCGCCTAAAAAGCTTTATTATAGACTTTTAAGTGAATTTATGTTGCAACAAACGCAAGTAAAAACTGTTATACCTTATTTTAATAATTTTACAAAAAAATTTAAAAATTTAAGAGCTTTATCAAGAAGCAATAATAAAGAAATTTTAAAAATGTGGGAGGGTCTGGGGTATTATCGAAGGGCCAGAAATCTTTTGTCATGTTCCAGACAATTAGTGAATATTTATAAATTAAAACTTCCAAACACATTAATGGAAATTAAAAAACTACCCGGTATAGGAGATTATACAGGAAATGCACTATTAGGTTTAGTTTACAATAAACCCACGATTGCTGTTGATGGAAATGTTAAGAGAGTTTTTTCAAGATACTTAAACAAACAGGCGGTGAAAATAAATTTTGAAAAATTTATTATGAAAAATAAAAAAAAACTATTTTATTCAAAAAGAAATGCAGATTTTGTAGAAGCTTTGATGGAATTTGGTGCATTGGTATGTAAACCAAAAGACCCAAATTGCGTTTCTTGCTGTTTGAATAAAACTTGTAAATATTTTAAATCTACTGATAAAATAAAAAACTTTAGCAAAAAAATGATTATAGATAAAAATTACGATGTTTTTTGTTATATTAATACAAAAAAACAGATAGCTTTAACAAAACAAAATCAAGTAAGTTTTTTGAGAAATTTTAACTTACCAACAATGAAGGAATCTTATGGTTTTTCAAATAATAAAAACTGGATTTTTTTAAAAAACTATAAGAACAATATTTCAAATTTGAAACTGAACATCAATTTATATTATAAATTTTCAAATAAAATACCCGCAACACATAACTGGTACTCTTTAAAAAATAATAAAGAATTTATACCAAATTTTACAAAGAAAATATTAAGACAGGTTTCAACTTTATTCTAATGCAAAAAAAATTAGCCATAATAGGTGCTGGTATAGCAGGACTAACTCTCGCAAATTTAATTAAAAAGTTTTCTGAACATCAATTTATGTTATATGAAAAAGCAGAAAGTTTATCTCTCGATGAAGGTTATGGAATTCAACTGTCAACTAATGGTGTAAAAATTTTAAATCAAATTGGTTTTAAAAAAATAGATAAAAGACAAATTTATCACCCTAAAGGAGTAGATTTTTATAATATTCAAAATAAAAAAATTTGTGATTTGAATCTTGCGCAGTTTAATTCCGAAGAAACTAAATATACTACTTTACAAAGATCAACATTAATTGAGTTTTTAAAAGATGAAATCTATACCCAACATTTGAGATTTGGAAAAAGAATTAAAGAAGTCTCTGAAGTAAAAGACAAAGTACTTATTAAATTTGAAGATAATACTAATGATCTAGTAGATATTATTGTAGGTGCTGATGGCATGTTTTCTAATACAAGGTCTTTTTTTGAGAAGAAAAAAAATAAGCCTGAATTTAAAAAAGCTATAGCTATAAGAACAATACTTAAGTCAAAATCTAAATTAAACATAAATGATGAAAGAATAAGCATAATGATGGGAAAAAATTGTCATTTAGTTATTTATCCAATAAATAAAGATAATGAGCTGAATTTTGTTTGTATAGCAAGAGACAAGAAATATGATCCTGACAATATTAAATCTCTCATTAAAAAAGTAATTAGTCAAAACGCAAGTTTAGAAGAAGTTTTTAAAGGAGACTTAAAATATTGGCCACTATACTCTGTGCAAAAAATTCTTCCCTCAACAAACAATAAAGTTTTTTATATTGGTGATGCATTTAATGGATTTTTGCCAACTTTAGCGCAAGGCGCTGGGCAATCAATTGAAAGCGCCTTTGAATTGTTTAATTTACTCAAAGAAGGCAAATTGGACTCTCAAAATATTTATTTTCAACATAGACTGAAAAGAATAAAAATAATTAGAAAAAGGTCAAATCTTAACTTTTTTGCATTTCATTTTTCAAGTTCAATTATGCAGATAATAAGAAATTATTTTATGAAATTTTTAATAAAAAGAAAGAGTTTTATCAGATCTTATTTGGGTATAGTTTATAAAAACTAGGACTGATTTCCTGCAATAAATTTTTGTCTTAGACTATCAATTAACACAATTGATCCATTTGAATTATAGTGCCAGTAAGTCCAACCATTACAACTCTCTGTCCCCATAATTTTTGCTGCTACTTTATGAATTGAGCCCTCAGATTCTTTATACTTGATACTTCCATCAGCCATTATCTTTGCATTAATTCTTTTTTTAGAGTCCATTAAAGTTGTTCCAGGCTTTATTATTCCTAGTTCAACTAGTGATCCAAAAGGTATTCTAGGTTTTGATTTGTTGTTTTCTATTGTGTCAAGATAATCATCTTCAATCTTTGTTGTTTTATTAATTCTTTCTTTTGCAGCACTAAAGTATTTTTTATCTTTTTCAATTCCACAGTAATATCTACCTAACTTCTTAGATACTACCGCTGTAGTCCCAGTTCCTAAAAAAGGGTCAAAAACTACATCGCCTTTATTAGTAGAAGCTAAAATAATTCTATGAAGTAACACCTCTGGCTTTTGTGTAGAATGAACTTTTTTTCCATTTTTTTTTAATCTTTCTTTTCCGTTACAAATAGGGAACGTCCAATCCGATCTCATTTGTAAATCATCATTTAGACATTTTAGAGACTGGTAATTAAAAGTATATTTAGATTTTTTATTTTTTGAAGCCCAGATTAAAGTTTCATGAGCATTAGTAAATCTAGTACCTCTGAAATTAGGCATTGGATTATTTTTTCTCCAAATCACATCATTTAGCAACCAGTAACCTAAATTTTGTAAGTGATATCCTAATCTAAAAATATTATGATAAGAACCTATTACCCAAATACTTCCATTGTCTTTTAAAATTCTTTTGCATTCAGTCAACCATGCTTTGCAGAAACCATCATAATGTTCAAAACTACTAAACTGATCCCACTTATCATTTACTCCTGCAACTTTACTTGCATCAGGTCGTGTTAGTTTTTCTCCAATCTGCATGTTATAAGGCGGGTCAGCAAAAACTAAATCAAAAGTTTTGTCAGGAATTTTCTTCAGCTCTTTCAAGCAATCGGCATTTAAAATTTTGTTGGAATAATTCGTCATTTTTAGATTCAACTCTAAATTGAATTTAGGGTCAAACCATTTTATAAAAAAAATGGACTCTCTTGTGTTAAGGATTCTTATTTTGACAATATCTTGTGTACCGGCTTAAAGTTTTTCCTATGGTGGGAAGTAACACCAAATTTTTTTAAACCATTTAAATGAGCTTTAGTTCCGTACCCAAAATTTTTATCCCAAGAATAATTTGAAAATTTTTCAGATAATTTAAGCATTAAATTGTCTCTATAAACTTTTGCAATTATTGAGGCAGCACTTATTGCTTTAATTTTCTCATCTCCGTTAATAATCGTTTTAAAATTTTTTAGGTTTTTAGGAGCAAAATTACCGTCAATTAGTATTAACTCTGGTTTAACTGACAATTTACCTATCGCTCTTTTCATAGAAAGCAAAGAGGCTTGTAAAATATTAAGTTTTAATATTTCTTCAACAGAAGCTATTCCTATAGCATAATAAGAATTTAATTTGATATGTTCTGAAATTTTTGCTCTTTTATTAAACGAAATTTTCTTCGAGTCTTTCAAAAGATTTAAATTTATACCTTTTTTCAAAATTACTGCTGCTGAAATTACTGGGCCAGCCAAACATCCTCTTCCCACTTCGTCAACACCAGCTATAGTTAAACTTTTTTTCAATTAAATTTTCAATTTTAATATTCTATCTCTTATCATTTTTAAATCAATCCATGCCAATTTCTTTTGGGCAGGCTGTCTCATTAAAAAAGCTGGATGAAAAGTGATAATAACCGAAGCTTTGCATTGACCAAATTTCTTTTCAATCCATTTTCCTCTGGCTTTTGAAATAACAACTTCATTTCCTATTAGCGCATTCAGTGCAGTGCTACCAAGTAAAATTAATATCTTTGGACTTATAATTTCGATATGTTTTGTAATAAATGGCAAATACCTTTTAGTTTCTTCTTCTGATGGCCTTCTATTTTCGGGAGGCCGGTAATTTATTATATTAGAAATATAGACATTTTTTCTGTTTAAATCTATTGCTGCTAACATTTTATCTAATAAAGCACCAGCTCTACCTACAAATGGTAATCCTTCTTGATCCTCATTAAATCCTGGAGCTTCTCCTACGATCATTATCTTGGATTTGGGATTACCATCGCTAAAAACAATATTTGTAGCATTTTCTTTTAATTCACAATTTTTAATATTAGTTATAGATCTTTTAAGTTTTTGAAGGCTTTCAGATTTTTTTCCAGATATTTCAAGAAAATCTTTTTTATACCTATTGATTGCTTGGTTGTTATAAATTAAATTATAATTAATTAGATTATAAAATTTTACTAACTTTATAGTCTTAGAATTAACTTTTTTTGTCATGAGAGAATATGAACGTATTTAAATTTCATTTAAGGATTATAATACAATTTCTTTTTGTAATCACTTTTATTTCATCTTTAGGCGCTAAAAATATTGATCAATTTAATGAAGAAAATTATATATCTAATTACTTTTCTGGCGTTATATACTTAAATGAAAACAATTATAGAGATTCTTATAAAAATTTTGATAAGCTCAACGGACTCGAGGAGAGTCATAGCAACTACTCATCAAAATATTTATATTCTTTGGTTAATTCAGGCAGAATAAAGGATGCGTACAAGTATTCTAAAAAATTAGAACAAAAGAATTTAGCGAATTTTGAAAGTAATTTAATTATAGGTATTTTTTACCTAAAGGAAAAACAATTTAGATTAGCAAAAAAGTATTTTTTAAAACTTAAAAATAGAAATTCTGGATTTTTATTAAGTGAGTTTATATCCGAGTCCCTTTTAAACTGGACAAATTTTGGCGATTTGGACTTATTAAGTTCTCAAAAAAAATTAAACAATCTAGATTCTAGATTTGAAAATTTAAAAAATATTCAAAATGTCTTTTTGCAATGTTTTCACAACAGTCCAAATACTGATTTTTTTTATAAAAAGTTAACCGCTGACCCTAATACAGATTTTTCGAGGTACAATTATTTTTACGTAAAATACTTAATTAACGTTGGAAAAACAGAAAAAGCCATACAGTTTTTAAATTTCTCTCTTACTTTGTATCCTAGAAATTTGCTTCTTAATCAGCTGAAAATAGACTTGATCGATAAAAAAATTAAAAATAGTTTCAATTGTCAAAATCAATCACATATTGTTGCAGAAATTCTTTACATAACAGCTAATGCTTTGTCTTCTCAATCATTTTATATTTTCTCAAATTTTTATATCAATTTGTCTAAATATCTAAATGATGATTTTCAATCATTTGATACATTACTTGCGGAAAATTTTTATAAAATATCTAATTATGGAGTTGCCAAAGCTATTTACACTGAAATTGGAAAGCATGGTGATGCATATTTGTGGTACGCTACTAAACAAAATGCAAGGATACTTCTTAAAGAAAATAAAAAAGAAAAAGCTCTTAAATTACTGTCCAAAGCTTATGAAAAAATATTAACTAAGAGTATTTATGAAACTTACGATTATGCAGATTTTTTAAAAAATAATGAAAAATTCAAATACTCTATAAAATTTTACACTGAATTAATTGATAAGATTGAACCGAGTCATTCTTTATTTCCAAAAGCTTTAGAGGGAAGAGGCGTTTCTTATGAAAGATTAGGAAAATGGAAAAAAGCTGAAAAAGATTTATTGGCTTCACTTGAAGCTAGTCCTGATCAAGCTTATGTAATAAATTATCTAGCTTATTCATGGATTGAGCAAGGTGTCAAAATTGAGCAATCACTAGAAATGCTTAAACAAGCAAACAGACTGAAAGCTAACGACCCTTATATTATAGACTCTTTGGGGTGGGCGTTCTACAAATTGAAAAGATTTAAAGAAGCTAAAAAATACCTTCAAACAGCAGTGGAGTTGATGCCAGCAGATCCAATAGTCAATGATCATTTCGGTGATGTATTATGGAAAAATGGAAAAAAAATACAAGCAAGATACTATTGGAATTATGTTTTAAAATTAAAGAACACAAAACAAGAGCAAAAAAAAATAATTGAAGAGAAACTAATTTTAGGCCTATAAGCTTTAATGATATTAAAATCTTTCTCTAAAATTAATTTATCATTAAATGTAAATAAAAAAGTAAATAGAAATTTACATAATATACAATCAATTTTTTGCATTTTAAATTTATTCGACAGTGTGAATATAAAAAAAATTTCTGGCCAAAAAGATATAATTAAGTTTAAAGGTAAATTTTCAAATTTAATCAATAATTCAAACAATTCAATTTCAAAAACTTTAGAGATATTAAGAAAAAAAAAATTAATTCAAAATTATTATACTGTCACTGTAAATAAGAAGATACCTGTATTTGCTGGACTAGGAGGAGGGACTAGCAACGGAGCATTTCTTGTCAAAAAATTAGTTAAAGGTAAAATAAAAAAAAGTTTAATGAACGTACTAGAAAGAAAAATTGGTTCTGATTTTAAATTATTTTTTTATAAACAAGGCTATTTGAAAAATTTAAAACAGATAGGTAGTTTTAAGACAAAGTATAATCTTCATTTTTTGTTAATATATCCAAATATAAGAAGTTCAACAAAATCTGTATATTCAAAAGTGAGAAAATATTCACCAAAAGCCATATACAGCTTAAATAAAATTAATTCTAATTTTAAATTTATTAAATTTCTTCATGACAAAAAAAACGATCTTCAATCAATTGTAGAAAAAAAACATCCAATAATAAAAAAATTGACCTATGAAATTGGGCAAAATCAGGGGTGTTATTTTTCTAGGATGACTGGATCAGGTTCGGTATGTTATGGAGTTTTTCAGAGTAAAAATAATGCAAAAATAGCCTTTAGGAAAATGAGGAAAAAATATCCTAATTTTTGGTTATCAATAGCTAAAACTATTTAAATTTATTGATTTATGATATATCAAAATCTTAAAAATTGGGGCATAGCCAAGCGGTAAGGCAGCGGTTTTTGATACCGCCATCCTAGGTTCGAATCCTAGTGCCCCAGCCAATAAAATATGTTTAATATAAGTTCATTTCAAAAGATTAAAAATTTATTTTTTCCTTTTTACAAGAATAACAAGATTAAATTTGTGTTCAACAAATTACAGGAAGGTTTTCCAAAAGAAAAGAAAACAGCGATGTTTGTCGGAGGGTGTGTTAGAAAGTTTTTAACAGAAGAAAAAATTGACGATATTGATATAGCTACCTCCTTAACAACGGATCAAATTAAAGAAAGATTTAAAGAAACAGAATTTGAAGTTATTGATAGCGGTATTAAACATGGAACTGTTACTCTTATTTCGAATAATTTAAAATTAGAAATAACCACATTAAGAAAAGATATAAAAACTGATGGTAGACATGCTCAAGTTGAATTTACCAATAATTGGCAAGAAGACTCTAGTAGAAGAGATTTTACAATAAATGCAATTTATCTAGACATCAAAGGAAAAATATTTGATCCACAATTAGGTACAGTAGATTTAAAAAATAAAGAATTAAAATTTATTGGAGATCCACAAAAAAGAATAGAAGAAGATTATTTAAGAATAATTCGCTATCTAAGATTTTCTCTTGAGTATGAAAATGAAACTAGTCAAGAAACACTAGAGACAATTAAATTGAATTTAAATGGTATTAAAAATATTTCAAAAGAAAGAATATTAGTAGAATTGATAAAAATTTTAAAAGTAAAAAATTTTATTCATATAAACAGGTTTAAAATTTTGAAGGAAATTTTCTCACTTATTTTTCCGGAGTTTAAATACATTTTTAGGCTAGATAAATATAGACAAATTTCTGAGAAACAAAATGTAGATTACAAAATTTTATTAGCTATTTTGTTAATTGATCAAACAAACAATCATGAATATTTTTCACATAAATACAAAACATCAAATGATTTAAAAAAAAATTTAAATCTAATTTCAAAAAATTTTAATGATACAAATTTTTTAAAAAAGAATTTAAAGAGAAATATATATTTATTTGGAAAAAAACACTTGATGAATGTAAATAAATTAAATTATTGTAATAACAAAAAAACAAAGTTAGCAGAATATTCAAAAATATTCTCTATTATTAATAATTTTAAAATACCTGAATTTCCTTATGATGGAAATTTTTTAAGAGATAAAGGTCTTAAAGAGGGTTTAATTATAGGTCAAACCCTTGAGCTTCTAAAAAATGAATGGTTAAGTAACAATTTTAGTATTTCTAGTCAAAAAGTTACTGAAATAATTGAAAAGCAAAGATATTAAATATACTCAACGTCTTTAATTTCAAAATTCCTCTCCCCTGATGGAGTGTTAACAATTACTAAATCATTTTTGTTCTTACCTATCAGGGCCTTACCAATTGGACTTTTATAAAAAATTAAATTTTTAGAAATATCCGCCTCATCTTGACCTACTATTCTATAAGAAATTTCTTTATTACTTTCTATATCTTGAACTTTAACTGTAGAGCCAAATACAACTTTTCCATCGTTCTCTAATTTGGTAACGTCAATCACGTTTGCTCTTGCAATTAAATCATTTATAGCTAGCACTCTTCCTTCTATTAAACCTTGTTGCTCTTTTGCTGCATGGTACTCTGCGTTTTCCTTGAGATCTCCATGCGATCTAGCTTCAGCAATGGCAGCAACTATTTTGGGTCTTTGTACATTTTTTAAGTCCTCAAGTTCAATTTTTAAATTTTCTAAACCTTTTATTGTAATAGGTTCTTTATTCATAAATTATTTCCACTTTGCTAGCGGAGGGAGAGACATAAGAATAGACTCTGTATTCCCCCCTGTGTTTAAACCAAATTTCGTGCCTCTGTCATATAATAAGTTGAACTCAACATACCTTCCTCTCTTAATCAATTGTTTTTCTTTGTCTTTTTTTTTCCATTTTAATTTTCTTTTTTTTTTAATAATACTTTTTGTGATTTGAATAAAGGCTGATCCTAAATCTCTTACAAACTTAAAATCTTTATTCCAATTATTTTGTTCATAATCAAAAAAAATACCCCCAATTCCTCTTGTTTCATTTCTGTGTGGTAAAAAAAAGTATTTATCACACCATTTTTTATATTTGATATAATTTTTTTTATTTTGAACACAAATCTTTTTAAGAATTTTATGAGTAAATATTTTTTCTTTCTTATCTTCAAAACTTGGTGTTACATCAATACCTCCCCCAAACCATTCTTTTGATGTTACAATGAATCGTGTATTAAAATGAATAGCAGGTATTTTAGGATTTTTCATGTGTGCAACCACAGAAACACCAGACGCCCAGTATCTTCCATTTTTGTTAGCTCCCAATATTTTTGATCTAAATTCTTTTCGAAAAGTACCTGTAACTGTAGATTTATTTACACCAACTTTCTCAAATATACTTCCATTAGATAGTAGAAATGAAGTTCCACCACCTTCTTTTTTTTTATACCAGTTTCTTTTTACAAATTTTTTCTTTCCTTTTTCTATGACTTCAAATTCTTTGCAAATTTGAGTTTGTAAATAAGAAAACCAACTATCAGCCATTTTTTTTCTATATTCAGAATTTTTCATTTTTTGAAATTACTTTGTCTTAAAGCCTCTGAAGAAACTATAGCGACTGTCATAGCGACATTTAGCGAACGAGTATTTTTATTTATTGGTACTTTAAGTTTATTTTTAATTGTTTTATGTAAATTTTCCGGTACGCCCGCACTTTCTCTACCAAATAAAAGAATATCATTTTTTTTAAATTTAAATTTATGGTAAAATTTTTTAGCTTTTGTTGTCATTAATATAATTCTCGATTTTTTATTTTTTTTCTCGAATTGATTATAATCATCGTATCTAAAAATTTTACTAAAACCAATATAGTCCATCACAACTCTTTTAAATCTTGGGTCACTCAGATTAAAGCCGCAAGGTTCAATAATATGTATTTTAAAATTTAAACAAGCACTAAGCCTGATTATTGCTGCAGTATTTTGAGGTATGTCTGGTTTATATAGAGCTATGTGCATTATTTAGCCCTAATTTGCTGTATTTATGTGTCATTCTGACCCTAGAAAATAGAATTATTTAGTCTTATTTAATAATTACATTATAAACACATACATAAATGAGCAAAGAAGAAAAAAACGCAAATCGGAGAGATTTTTTATTTACAGCTAGTTATACTGTAGGAGCTGTAGGCTTAGGAGCTGTAGTTTGGCCTTTAATTGATCAAATGAATCCCGATAAAGCACAGAAAGCCCTTGCCACTACAGAGGTTGATATAAGTCAAATTGAACCAGGAAAATCAATAACAGTCTTATGGAGGGGAAAACCAGTTTTTTTAAAAAGAAGAACTGAAGAAGAAATAGCTGAGGCGAGAGCAGTAAGAATGGACGATTTGCCCGATCCTCAAAAAGATGAAGAAAGAGTAAAAGAGGGCAAAGATGAATGGTTAGTTATGCTAGGCGTTTGTACTCATCTTGGATGCGTACCTCTTAAAGACAAAGGAGATTACAATGGTTGGTTTTGTCCTTGTCATGGTTCCCATTACGATGTGTCTGGCAGGGTTAGAAAAGGTCCTGCACCTACTAACATGGAAATACCTAAATTTGAATTTGTTGACAATAATACTATTAAAATTGGATAAAAAATATGAGTGATCACGAATATCAACCAAAATCAAAAGCAGGAAAATGGTTTAACGATCGTTTACCATTGTTGACCCTTGGCGCACATTTAACAGATTACCCAACACCAAAAAACTTAAATTATTGGTGGACTTTTGGTGGAATTTTAACATTTTGTTTAATTACTCAAATAGTTACCGGAATAGTTCTTGCAATGCATTACGTTGCTCATGCAGATTTAGCTTTTGGTAGCGTTGAGCATATTATGAGGAACGTAAATTATGGTTGGTTAATCAGATACATTCATAGTAACGGAGCATCGATGTTTTTCCTAGCTGTATATATTCACATTTTTAGATCGTTATTTTATGGGTCTTATAAATCACCTAGAGAAATAATTTGGATATTAGGATTATTAATATACTTACTTATGATGGCTGCTGCTTTTCTCGGTTATGTTTTACCATGGGGACAAATGAGTTTTTGGGGAGCAACTGTGATAACTAACTTATTTAGTGCAATTCCTTTAGTGGGCGAAAGTATTACGACGTGGTTGTGGGGCGCATATTCAGTTGATAATCCAACTTTAAATAGATTTTTTAGCTTACATTATCTCTTCCCTTTTTTAATTTTGGGTCTAGTTGTTTTACACATATGGGCATTACACATTCCTGGAAACAATAACCCCGTTGGAATAGATATTAAAAAGCCTTCTAAAGATACTGTGCCATTCCATCCTTATATAACCATAAAAGATGCTTTCGCTTTATTGATGTTTATGATTATTTTCGCAGGCTTTGTATTTTTTTCACCTAACGTTTTGGGTCATTCAGACAATTACATACCTGCAAATCCATTAGTAACTCCTGCGCACATAGTGCCCGAGTGGTACCTGTTGCCATTTTATGCAATTTTAAGA
The DNA here is from genome assembly GCA_003281795.1 of Pelagibacteraceae bacterium AG-345-F21. GTDB lineage: Bacteria > Pseudomonadota > Alphaproteobacteria > Pelagibacterales > Pelagibacteraceae > Pelagilacustribacter. The sequence continues at coordinate 91,878 of QCAW01000001.1, read as the reverse complement.
TCGGTTCCTGATAAACTAGGTGGAGTAATTTTAATGTTCGGAGCAATATTTATTCTTTTTGTTCTTCCTTGGTTAGATACTTCCAAAGTAAGATCAGCAGTATTTAGACCAATTTATAGACAGTTTTACTGGATCTTTGTTATAGATGTTTTAATGCTTGGATATATGGGCGCTATGCCTGCAGAGGGTATTTATCTAGTATTAGCTAGAGTAGGGACTATTTATTATTTTCTACATTTCTTAGTTGTTATACCATTGGTTGGTTTTTTTGAAAAAACAGATCCTATTCCAATGAGTATTTCAGAGCCAGTTTTATCAGGAGGAGCAGAACCTTCTCTTGCAAAGAAGGATAATGAAAAAATTTAATTTAAAGAAATTACTTGCAGTAGCTTTAATTACTTTCTTTCCAAATTTGATAAATAGCGCAGAGCAAATTGATCCTATAAAAGTGAATTGGAGCTTTAAGGGTTTAACTGGTAAATTTGACAGGGCATCACTTCAAAGAGGTTTTCAAGTATACAAAGAAGTTTGTTCATCCTGTCATTCAATGCAATATCTTAGCTATAGAAATCTAGGTGAGCCAGGTGGTCCCGAGTTTTCAGATGAAGAAGTAAAAGCTATAGCAGCAAGTTTTGAAGTTACTGACGGACCTGACAACCAAGGTGAAATGTTTACAAGACCCGGAAGACCCTCAGATATGTTTGTTAGTCCTCATCCAAACAAAGAAGCTGCAGCAGCAGCAAATGGAGGGGCATATCCTCCAGATATGTCTGTTTTAGTTAAGGCAAGAAAAGGTGGAGCAAATTATATTTACTCTGTTTTAGTTGGTTATGAAGATCCTCCTCCGGGAGTAAAATTAGACCAAGGCGTTTATTACAATAAGTATATGATAGGCAATAAGATCAAAATGCCAAATAATTTAGAGGATGGTCTTGTAGAATATGCTGATGGAACTGAGTCAACAGTAGATCAAATGGCGAAAGATGTTACTACTTTTCTTGCTTGGTCAGCTGAACCAGAGCTTGAAGAAAGACATAAATTAGGAGTAAAAGTTATAATTTATTTAATACTTTTAACTATATTAGTTTATTTGAGTATGAAAAAAATCTGGTCAAGGATTGACTCTGAAATGTAATACATCTCCATCTTTAACAATATAGTCTTTACCTTCTATTCTTAATTTACCGTTCTCTTTGCATTTTTCAGCACTACCAAATTTAATAAATTCCTCACATGATACTGCTTCAGCTCTGATAAAGTTTTTTTCAAAATCTGTGTGAATTACACTTGCTGCTTTAGGTGCTAATGTATTTTTTTTGACAGTCCAAGCTCTGCTTTCCTCAGGCCCTGAAGTAAAAAAGGTATCTAAATTTAAAAGATCGTATCCCTCTCTTATTAATTTATTTAGTCCAGTTTTTTCCAGACCAATTTCTTTCATAAAAGTTTCTCTTTCATTCTTATCCAAGCCAGTTATTTGATCTTCAATATCTGCGCATATTACAACAATTTTTTCTTTAGAATATTTTGATTTAACCATATCAGTAAATTTGTTGCCCTTATTTAAACTTTCCTCGTCTACATTACATACAATTATTTTAGGTTTGATGCTCAATAATCCTATACTAGATAAAAATTTTTTATCCTCTTCATTTTCTGTTGCAATATCATTACTTTCATTTAATTCTTCCAGTTTTTTTTCTAAAATTTCTAACTCTTTTTTCTGAAGAAGTTTTTTTTTACTTTTTTCAAGTTTTTTCTGAATTAGACCTATATCAGATAGAGTGATTTCAGTTTTAATAATTTCCAGGTCATTTATAGGGTCTAATCTTGAATTTACGTGTGTAATTTTCTCGGACTCAAAACATCTGACTAAATGTATAATTGCATCCACTTCCCTTATATGGGATAAAAATTTATTACCCAATCCCTCTCCTTTAGAGGCGCCTTTAACAAGTCCTGCAATGTCAACAAAAGTAATATTAGTATAAATTTTTTTTTTAGAATTAGATAGTTTTGCTAATTTATCTAGTCTAACATCTTTAACATCAACTATTCCGATATTGGGGTCTATGGTGCAAAAGGGAAAGTTAGCCGCTTCGGCGTTTTTCGAAGCGGTAAGAGCGTTGAATAAAGTTGACTTTCCCACATTAGGAAGGCCGACGATACCACATTTAAATCCCATTAAGATTTTGATTAACTTTACTAGAAAATAAATCTATCTTTTTATCAATAAGGGTAGGAATTAATTTAACTATACTTTCAGTAATTTCTTTAATTTTTTCCTCTTCATCTTCTTTAAAATCCTCCAAAACATGATTATTAACTTTCTTTTTTTCTTTTGGATGTCCTATTCCCACTCGTACCCTTGAGTAATCTTTTCCTATGAATTTGTCTATTGACTCGATACCATTATGTCCAGCACTGCCACCTCCAAACTTAGCTTTTATTTTTCCAAAATCGATATCTAAATCATCATGGAAGACTATTACGTCTTTAGCATCAATTTTAAAATAATCGATCAGTTCTTTAATTGCAGTTCCTGAATTATTCATAAAAGTAAGTGGTTTAATAGCATAAATTTTTTTCGACTCAATATTCCCAGTCGTAAGCAATCCTTTAAATTTAGGTTTTTGTTTTGATAATTTAAAATGAGCGTTAATTGCGTCAATAATTTTAAAACCTATGTTATGTCTAGTATTTGTATAATTTGAGCCAGGATTTCCTAAGCCAACAAGTAAAAGCATATTAATTATTTCTTTTCAGCGGGTTTTTTTTCAGCAGGTTTTTTTTCAGAGGATTTTTTATCATCAGTTTTTTTATCACCAGCTGCTGCTTCTTTTCCTTTTTCATCTTTTTTAGCTGGATCCCCATCTTTAGCTGCTCCTTCTGCACCTTCAGCTGGAGCTTCTCCTTCTGCACCTTCAGCTACCTCTTCAGCTGGTTTTTCAGGCTCTTTAATTACAGTAGGTGCTGCAACAGTAGCTATAACAAAATCTCTATCAGTAATAGTTGGCATTACATTTTCGGGTAACTTCACAGAAGATATTTTAATGCTTGTTCCAATATCTGTGCCTGATAAATCAATAGTTATATCATTAGGTATATTTTCTGCAGGGCACTTAAACTCAATCTTTCTTCTCACAATATTAAGCACTCCTCCTCTTTTTAATCCAGGAGAGTCTGGATGATTTATAAATACGACTGGGATTTCAATAACAATTTTTTTACCCGATACTATTCTCATAAAATCAATATGTATTGGTTCATCAGAAACAACGTGATATGAAATTTCTCTTGGCAAAACTTTTTCTTTTTTTCCTTCAATATCTAGCTCTAAAACTTTAGATAAAAATGTATCAGAATTTATAATATTTTTTATATCTTTTTTCTCTATAGAAATTTTTTGATTAGGGTCTTTTCCACCATACAAAATTGCAGGAATAAATCCTGAGGCTCTGAGTTTATTCTTTGAACCAGATGAAGTAGTCTCTCGTTTTATAGCTTTTAAGTTGCTCATTTATATTTTTGTTGGAAAAGGTATATAACTTAACTTATTTCATAAAACAAGTATTAATTAAATAAATCTGATACCGAATTTGAGTTAGCTATTCTCTTAATAGCCTCAGACATTAAAGGAGATATAGATAGGACCTCTATTTTATTGTTATTTTTTATCTTTTGAGAAGCATCGATTGAGTCAGTTATAATTAGTTTTTTAATTTTAGAATTTTTAATTTTCTTTACCGCATCACCGCTTAAAACAGCATGGGTTATAAAGACATAAACTTCAGCGGCTCCCTGTTTTTTGAGAGCATCAACCGCATTTACTATCGTTCCTCCACTATCAATTATATCATCCACAATTATGCAAGTTTTTTTTCTTACATCTCCAATAATATTCATTACTTGAGACTTTCCTGGAGCAGGTCTTCTTTTGTCAATTATTGCAAGATCTGCTTTTATTCTTGTGGCCAGTCCTCTGGTTCTTTGAACTCCACCAACATCAGGAGAAACGCAAATTAATTTTTTATTATTTAATTTTTTCTTAATATATTTTGCAAATAGGGGAGTGGTAAACAAGTTGTCTACTGGCATATCAAAAAAACCTTGAATCTGTCCCGCATGCAAATCAACAGTTACGACTCTGCTTGCCCCCGCATTGGTAATTAGATTTGCGACAACTTTTGCAGAAATTGAAGTTCTTGGCGCAACTTTTCTATCTTGCCTCGCATAACCAAAATAAGGAATTACTGCAGTTACATTTTTTGCTGAAGATCTTTTTAAAGCATCTATAACTAGAAGAAGTTCCATAATATTATCGTTAGCTGGGTTTGAAGTAGATTGTATTACAAAAACACTATTGCCTCTTATATTTTCATTAATTTCAATATAAATTTCACCATCGGCGAACCTTCTTATATTGGTATTAACTAATTTTAGTTTTAATCTTTTTGCTATATCTCGACTTAACTTACTATTGCTTGTTCCAGCTAAAATTTTCATGAAATATAATTACTTATATAGCTATTTTTAAATGTTTTCAAACCAAATCCCAGTTATAAGTTGTTTAAGATTTATACGTTAAAGAGCTTTAACAATTATTAATATAATAATTAATTTTGTCTAAACTTTGACAATTTCTTTGAATTATTTACTTGTTAAGACTTATTACAGAAATACACCTTCCATAATCTTTTTCTAGTAATTTTTGAGACCTTCTGTAACTAAAAAAACTACTCTTTTGCTTAAAAGTGTCGTGGTTTACATGATCTACTATAACATTAAGCTTTACAAGTTTATCACTGACGTATTTTCTAAGATCAAATAATTTTTTAATATTATTCTTTTTTAAAAAGTATTTTGCATTTTTTTTTGATTTTATTATAAATTTTTTATAAAAATCCATATCTACTTCATAGCTTTTTTTTCCAATACACGGACCTACACTTGCAAAAATTATATTTTTTGAATTAAGTTTTTTAAATTTTTTAATTGTATTTTCTATAATTCCAGAAGAAGCTCCTTTCCATCCTGCATGAACACATCCAATAATTTGATTATTAAAATCATAAAGAATAATCGGTACACAATCTGCCGTTACAACTCCTAAAGCAATCCCTCTAAGCTTTGTTATTAATGCATCCGAGTTAAATTTTTTTAAATTTTTATTTTTTTTGGTGATTATTATTGCTTTATTACTGTGTGTCTGGTTCATCAGCGATAGTTTCTTTAAACTTACGTTCATTTTATTTGATACTAAAGATAGATTTCTATAAATATTTTTTTTTTTATCTTTTGACCCTCTTCCACAATTAAGGCTTTGATAAATTCCTTTTGAAAATCCCCCCTTTTTAGAAAAAAAACAATGTTTAATATTTTCAAATTTTTTAAATTTTTTTGAGTAAAACATTATTCAAACCCTAAAAAATTATCTTTTTTAGATTTATATGCAAAAATAACTTTAAATAAATTACCCATCAACTTCCTATCTAAAAGTCTTTTAAGCCTTAAATATAAATTAGACTGCTCTTTGAAACTCATTTTTTGACTTAAGTTATTTGCTCTTTCTATTATGCCCATTTTTTCTAAAAAAAACTTTTGAGTTACAACTTTTTTTACTTTCAAATCATTCTTAATAAAATATTCATTAAGTAAGTTAAAATTAACTAATGAAGTTATGTCAGCTTTGCCTAAATTGTCCAATAGTTTATTGTGTTTGTGCTTTACAAGTGATTGTAAAGTATTTTTATTCTTGGCTGTTAAATAACCGTAATCAATTAACAGAAGTCCACCTTCAAGTTTTGAAATCTTTTTTATCATTTTGTTTAATTCATTTAGCCCTAACTTTGGAAATTCAATAAATTTTAAATTTTTTAAAATTTTGAATTTTTTTATCTGTAAAATATCTGCGCTAGAAGCTTTTTTATAAATTTCACCTATCTTATTCCTTTTACTAAGCGAATAATATTTTTCCATCAAAAGATTTCTTTTGCGGGAGAATTGTTTAATTGGTATGGCATCAAAAAATTCGTTCCCGAAAAAGATAACAGGACCCTTTTTTATATTGGTAAAATTTTTTATCCATTTTACTTTTAAATTATTTATATTTTTTTTTTGTAAATTCTTTAATAAATTACTTTTTTCATACAAAAAAATATTAATTGCTTTATTAAATTTAGGAAATTGTTGAAATGTTTTAAGTAAAATTTTTGTTAAACTTCCATCTCCAGGACCAAGTTCAACTATATTAAATTTTTGAGGTCTACCCAAAGAATTCCAGGTTGTTATAAGCCATATACCAATTATTTCTGAGAATAAATTAGATATTCCTGGAGCAGTTATAAAATCTCCTCTCTTACCAAATGGACTCTTCAAAGAGTAATAACCAAATTTTTTATTATAAAGCACATTCTCAATAAATTTATCAGCAGGAAGTGCTTTATAATTATTGAAAAAATTTTTATTTGATATCATCTTTTTTTAAAAAAATAATTATACCAGCTAATACCATTAAAATACTAAGCATTGTCCCCATACTTATAAGTTCAAATAAATATCCTATCTGTAAATCTGGTTCTCTAAAAAACTCTGAAAATATTCTAAAAATGCCATAAAAAATTAAAAAAATATAAGAACAAGTCCCAGTCTTATAATTATCTCTAAATAAAATTAAATTCATAATAATAAATAAAATTACACCTTCTAAAAAAGCTTCATACAGCTGAGATGGGTGTCTCATATTATTATCAATGTTAGGAAAAATAATTCCCCAAAAGACACCTGTTACTTTACCAACAAGTTCTCCATTAATAAAGTTAGCTATACGACCAAAAAATATTCCTATAGGAGCAACGAAGGCAATTATATCTAGCAAGAAAAAAGTTGGTATATTTTTTTTTACTGAAAACCAATAAGTGCCAAGAATTATCCCTACAAGTGCTCCATGAAAGGACATGCCACCCTCCCAAATTTTTAAAATATCGAATGGGTTTGATAAGTAATATCCAAAATTATAAAATAAAACATAACCAATTCTACCACCTAGAAGCATAGAAATAATTATACAAGTAATTAAGTTATCGAATTCTTTGATATCAAAATTAAAATAAATATTTTGAAATTTTTTAAGAATGATTTTTTTTCCTAACCACCATCCTATCAAAATTCCAAAAATATACGCAAGAGAGTACCATCTGATAACCAAGAACCCAAAATCAAATAAAATTGGGTCTAAATTATGCGTGTACATGTCACCTTATAACATATTTGAAATTAAGTTTTCTATCAAATAAGATAAATTATGAAAAATTCTGAAAAATTATTAAAAGTTTTATCCAGTTTTGTTGAAAATGGTATTTTGACATCAAAAGACTTTCGCAAAGAGATATCTACTGATCTTAAATTTACTAGAGATAAGTTAATAAACAAATTTAAGTTAGTATCGAGAGAAGAGTTTGATATACTAAAAAAAATTGTTCAAAAACAAGATTTAATAATAAAAAAACTTTCTAAAAAAAGAAAAGCTAAATAGGCAAAGAAACTTTAACTAGCAACCCATTATATTTACTTTTACCTAATTGAATATTTCCTCCATGAGAGTTAATTATATCTTCAACTATCGCTAAACCCAAACCAACACCCGATTGGTTTAAATTTCTACTTTTATCTAATCTAAAAAAAGGTTTAAAAACATTTTTATAATGTTCCTCTGATATACCTGGGCCGTCATCTGCTATATTTACTGTTATTATGTTTGATCCTTTTTGTATATCTACGTAGACTTTTTTTCCGTAAGTTAGACCGTTTTGAAAAATATTTTCAAAACATCTTTTTAAAGCAAATAATCTGCCATTTATAATAATTTTATTTAAATTTGAAATATTCAAATTTTCATTATTTAAATCTTTTTTTATTTGATTAATTAAATGAGAAAGATCAATTTTCGAAGTAGTTTCTTGCGTTTGTGTTTTTGCAAATTGAAGGTAGTCATTTAACATATTTTCCATTTCGTCAATATCTTTTGACATTTTTTCAGATATATTTTTTTGCTCTATCATTGCCAATTGAAGTTTTAATCTAGTTAAAGGTGTTCTTAGATCGTGACTTATTCCAGATAACATTTCTGATCTTTGGTTTAAATGCCTATTTATTCTTTTTGCCATTCTATCAAATTCATAAGCGGCTTTTCTTATTTCAGCTGCTCCAGAGGGTCTAAAATTATTTACATAATCGCCTTTACCAAATCTTTCAGCAGCTTTTGCTAGCTTCACAAGAGGTTTAGTTTGATTTTTTAAAAAGATTAATGCTATTAAAATTAGGACTATAGAAGGTAGTGTAGTCCATAAAACAAATAATCTAACGGAAGACGCAGAAATCATTTCTTTAGGGATTAAAAATTCCATTGTTTCATTTTCTAATTTTATTTTTATTTCTACAGCTTTTTTAAACTTAGTTGTATTAAACCAATAATTATTCATACCAAAAGCTGACTTTAACTCTCGTCTAAGAGATCTATCCATCGGACTAAATTTTCTCTCACCAGTTAAGACAGGAAATGAATTTTTATTAATATCTATTTCAAAATTAAAATTATTTTTATAACTATCTGTAAAAAAATCTAAATTTTCCCTGTCATTTAGATAGATATCTTGAATTGTTTTTAATTGAGATACTAAAGATCTTGTTATATTTTTATTAGCTTTAATCCAAATGCTATCAAAAAAAACTATGGTAACAATCAATTGCAATATAATTGTGGGAGCTGCAACTATTATTAAAGCTCTGTAAAATAATCTCTTTGGCAAAATTATTTTGATTAATCTATTCAATCCAGAGAACATAACCTGACCCCCTTACTGTTTGAAGATATTTAGGATTTTTAGGATTACTTTCTATTTTCTGTCTAAGCCTAGTTATCATTACGTCTATAGACCTCTCTTGGCTAATGTTAGAAATTTCACCTATTTTTTTTCTAGAAAAAGTTTTCCCAAGATTTGAAAGCATCTCAATTAAAATTTTTTTTTCAGATAAATTTATCTTTTTTGTTTTTTCACCTAATTTAATGTTCATTTTATTTAAATCAATTATCGCACTACCAATAGAATATTTTGAAGATAAATCAATTTTTTTATTTTTATTTATTATATTCTTTATTCTTAAAAGTAATTCTTTTGGCTCAAAAGGTTTACCGATATAATCATCAGCACCTAGCTCTAAACCTTTAATTCTATTTTCAACTTCACCTTTTGCGGTAAGTAAAATTATTGGAATATTAATTTTTTTTTTTAAATCTTTTGTTAACTCATACCCGTCTTGACCTGGCATCATAACATCTAAAACAATTAAATCGAATTTAAATTGTGAGATTTTTGTTCTTGCGTTATCAGAATTTGTTGCGGTAGTAACAATATAATTATTCTCATTTAAATATTCTTTTAACAAATCTCTTATTCGATTATCGTCATCTACAATTAAGATATGAGCTTTATTATTTTCCATTTATAATCCTTTTTAAAACTTCTTTAAATCTAATTACTGACTCTGCATTGGAATTTTTTAATGCATTAAAAATCCTTTTTTTTTGAGAATTGTAAACTGTTTCAAAAAACATTTTGCCCTCTTTATCTAAAAATAATTTTTTTTTTCTTGTATCTTCTTCATCTTTTATTTGCTTAATCATTTTTGCTTTTATTAGCTCTCTCAACACTCTATTAAGACTTTGTTTTGTGACTTTTAGTTTAAACATTAATTCTCCCAGGCTAATTCCAGGATTTCTTTCAATTAAATTTAAAGATCTCAAATGAGCAGGACCAAAAAATTTTTTGGCTAAGATTTCTTTTGGGTCAGAAAATGTTTCTCTATGGGCATAAGAAAGCAATTGAATAAAGTCTTTGATTTGATCATCTTTGAGATAAAGTAAATCTTTCATAATGGTAAGTTATATTGACTTATTCTATTAAGAAATATACTTTTTTGTAACAAAAAAATCTATATATTTACTTTTAATGGAAAGCGTACCTTACGATAAAAGATCTGGAAAAATTTGGTTTAATGGCAAAACTGTTGATTGGGCCAATGCAAATATTCATGTTTTAAATCATGGCTTACACTACGCAAGTTGCGTGTTTGAGGGCGAAAGAGTTTATGATGGAGAAATTTTTAAATTAGAAGAACACACTGCTAGATTATTTTATTCTGCTAAACGAATGGGTATTTTAGTTCCCTATACAGAAGAAGAAATTAACGAAGCCTGTAAAAAAATTGTAAACGTTCAAAAAGTTAAAAATGGTTATGTTAGACCTTTGATATGGAGAGGAAGTGAAATGATGGCAATATCCGCACAAAAAAATAAAATACATGTTGCAATAGCTACTTGGGAATGGGGTTCATATTTTGATCCAAAACTTAAACTCAAAGGAATAAAATTAAATATTTCAAATTGGAGAAGACCTGCGCCAAACACTATACCATGGGATACTAAAGCTGCAGGTTTATATATGATTTGCACCTTATCAAAACATGAAGCTGAAGCTCAAGGATATACCGACTCACTAATGTTAGATCATAATGGTAATGTTGCAGAGGCAACAGGTGCTAACGTTTTTTTCAAAGATAAATCTGGTCAACTAATTACACCAACTCCAGATTCTTTTTTGGACGGGATTACAAGAAGAGAAGTAATAAAATTAGCGAAAGCAAAAGGTATAAAAGTTATTGAAAAAAAAATAAAACCAGAAGAAATGAGAGATTTTACTGGTTGCTTTTTAACAGGAACAGCTGCAGAAATAACCCCTGTTGCTCAGATTCAAGACTATAATTTTACTGTGTGTAATATTATATCTAGTTTAGTTGAAGATTATCAGAACCTAGTAAGAAAAAAGACAGCAGCTTAATTTTTTTTCGCAGTAATTAAAACAGACCAAGCAAATAATTTAAAGAGTTTAAATTTAAACAAAAAATCATCAAGTTTACTTAGCATTTTGTATACCTTCGAAGAATTTGGATTTTTGTAAAAAGGAAAAAATACTAAAGTCAAGAATCCATAATAACTTACTTTAAATTCAGAAAATTTATCTTTTATATATTCAAAGTCTTTATTAACTAATGGGTGTTCGTCTATAGATCTAGATTTCGGAGTAAGTTTTCTATAAAGATTTATTATTGGATTCGTCCCAAGAGGCTCAATAAATACTAAGGTTCCATTTGACTTTAGAATTCTAAAAATTTCATCAAGACATTTATTAAACTGAAGATGGTGTAAAATTCCTGTCCCGTAAACAATATCAAAAGTATTATCGTGAAACTTAGTTTTTTCACAATTATCTACTTGATAGGAAATATTTGCGGATATTCTTTTTGCTCTTTCCTTAGCCTTATTGATTGATACCTCAGAAATATCTATCCCAAATATTTTTTTTGGATTATATTTTACAATTTTTTCTATTGAAGAACCAACTCCGCAACCATAGTCTAGAACTTCAGAATTTTTAACGTTTTTTTCTAAATATTTGAAAAAATCTTCATTAAGATTATGTATCGCCTTGTAAAAAATATTTTCAAATCTCTCTTTTGTTCGAGATTGTAGCTCGTTATGAAATTTTTTTTCTCTTATATTTTTTTCTGTTAAACTCAAATATCCTCTCTTTTATCCTCATTTATAGCGTGATCAATACCTTTTCTTAAGTAACCATAACCAGTGTATAAAGTTAAAAAGGCTGAGAGCCATAAAAGTATTATCCCGATAGTTTGTGCATTGTAATCTTGAAAATTTAATATCCTATTTCCACTGTCTCCCGTCAAAAGTATTGCTATTGAAAGCATTTGAAGAAATGTTTTTAGCTTAGTAAGTCCTGTTACTTGTAATTCAATTTTTCCTTTGGCCAAAAATTCTCTAAGTCCAGATACTAAAATTTCTCTAGTTAGAATAATTATTGCAGCAATTACTTCATAATTTTTTATAGTTTGATTCATGACTAATAAAACTAAAGCAGCAGCTACAAGTATTTTATCAGCAATTGGATCTAACAATTCACCTAATTTTGACTCTTCTTTAAATAATCTGGCAAGTAGACCATCAAGATAGTCAGTAAAACTTGCTAAAATAAATATAAAGAAAGGTATTAAATCTCCAAAAAAACCTGGAATAAAAAAAGTTAAAACAAATATTGGTACTATTATGATTCTGCCAATAGTTAAAATATTAGGTATTTTCATTTTTATTCGTGAAAGTAATTATATATTTTCTTAGCAATGTTGTCTTCTATTCCTTCTACAGATTTTAAATCGTCAAAACTAGCAGATTCCACGGCACGAGCAGACCCAAAATGATTTAATAGAGCTCTTTTTCTCTGTCGACCTATTCCTTGAATTTGATCCAATAAAGATTTGCTTAAGCTTTTCTTTCTTTTTGCTCTATGTGCGCTTATAGCAAACCTATGCGCTTCATCTCTTAGTCTTTGAATAAAAAATAGTAATGGATCATTTTTATTTAAAATAAATTCTTTGTTTTCAAAGTAAATTTTTTCTTCTCCAGCGTTTCTTCTTTTTCCTTTTGCAATAGCTAAAATAGGCAAATCATGTAAACCAAGTTCATTTAAAACTTCTCTAGAAACTGAATATTGACCTTTTCCACCATCAATCATAACTAAATCTGGTAAAGAAAGAGATCCAGATTTTTCTTTAATTGCTTTTGAAAATCTTCTAAACAAAACTTCTTTCATCATTCCATAATCATCACCTTTAACTTTATCGTCTTTAATATTAAATTTTCTGTATCTTTTTTTAACAAAACCTTCATTTCCAAAACAAATTAAAGCTCCAATAGAGTCTGATCCCTGAATATGACTATTGTCGTATACTTCAATTAAATCAATATTGTTATTAAATTTGAATTTTTTCGCTAAATTTTCAATTAAATTATTATTTGTATCTGACTGAATAAGTTTTTGAGTTAAGGATTGTTTTGCATTTTTTTCTGCAAGTTTAGAAATATTTATCTCATCTTTTACATTAGCTTTTTTAATTACAACTTTTTTATTTTCTTTATTTGAAAATGTTTTTTCCAATAAAACTTTTTCACTAACTTCATGATTAGTAATAATTAGAATTGGAGTCGTTTTATTTTCATAAAATTGAGATATAAAAGAAGAAAGAATATCTTTAATTGTGTCTTCCGGATCATGTTTAGGGTAGAAGGCTTGATTTCCCCAGTTTTGTTTAGATCTAAAAAAGAAGACTTGAATACAGGTTTTACCTGTTTCTTTATAAATACTTATAACGTCTGCTTCATTTAAATTAGTTTGATTTATCTTTTGAGAAGTTTGTATTTGAGTAAGCGCCTTTATTCTATCTCTAGATATTGCTGCCTTTTCATAGTCGAGTTCTTTACTTGCCTTTTCCATTTCTTTGGATAAATTTTTTTGAATTCTTCTGGATTTACCTGATATAAAATCAATAGCGTCATCGACCGAAGAATTATATTCTTTTTCTGATATATGTTGCACACAAGGAGCTGAACATCTTTTTATTTGATAAAGTATGCACGGTCTTTTTCTGTTTTTAAAAACCGTATCATCGCAAACTCTTAACTGGAAGATTTTTTGTAATATTTTAATAGTCCAGTTTGCAGACCCAATTGAAGCGAATGGTCCAAAATAATATCCAGTTTTAGATTTTTTTCCTCTAAGCTTTGTTAATTGTGGCCATTTATCTTTATTGCCAATGTAGATATAAGGAAAAGATTTATCATCCCTCAAAAGAATATTATATCTTGGCTTATGTTTTTTTATTAGGTTTGCTTCTAAAAGTAGAGCTTCACTTTCATTGTTAGTAGTTGTCGTCTCAAGGTTATGAGTTAGAGATAACATTCTCTCAGTTCTTATAGGCAAATTAGAGTCTGTTACGTAACTTTTAAGTCTATTAGGAATATTTTTTGCTTTTCCTATATAAAGTATTTCTCCTGTCGAACTTAACATTTTATAAATTCCAGGATTTTTAGATATTAAAGGTATTTTATCTTTTATTATTTTTTTTCCTTGCTCTAAACTGTCCATTATATTTTTGTTTTCACCACTTCTATGCCAACCGAAGTTGTCTCTTTAATAATATCTAATTTTTCAATTTTTAACTTAATTTTTTTAATTTTTTTACTTTTAAATATTTCGTCAAATATTGACTCAGATAAACTTTCAAGTAACTCAAAATGAGTTTTTTTGGTTAATTTTTTAATACCATTGATAATGCTTTCATAATTAACAATTGATTTAATATCAGGTTTTAGATTTGGATCAGTAGTTATTTCAATATTTAATTTTACTCTTTGTTTTTTTTGCTTTTCAAACTGGTGGATTCCAACAGATAACAATAAAATTAAGTCTTTAACAATAATTTTTTTATTATATTTAAATTTTTGCTTATTTTTAAATTTTAAAATTTTCATTCTTTTGAATTTATTATATCAGGCGTTTGCCATGCTAAACGCTGACCACTATCTACGTTTATTATTTGGCCAGTTATATTATTATTATTTATCAAAAACCTCACAGCAGAACTTACATTCTTTGTATCTACTTTTTTTTTAAGTATTGTAGATTTCCATTGCTTTTTAAAATGTTTTTCTGATTGACGTTTGTTTTTTAATGTTGGCCCTGGTGAGACACCATTAACTCTAATATTTGGTGCTAATTTCATAGCAGATGTTTTTGTTAAGATGGCTAGGCTAGACTTACTTAAAGTATAAGAAAAGAAGAAAGGAGTTAATTTTTCAACTCTTTGATCGATGATATTTACTACATTTCCTTTTCTATTTTTACATACTTTGGCAAAATTTTGAATTAAAATTGCAGGAGCTTTTAGATTCACATTCATATGCTTTAAAAAACTTTTTTCTGAAAAATTAACCAAATTATCATTTTCAAAAATAGATGCGTTGTTAATCAAACAATCTAAACCTTTCATTTTCTTTTGAGCATATGAAATTACTTTTTGAGTTTGCTTCAAATTGTTCAAGTCAGCTTTAAAAAGATGAACAACTGAACCTAAATTTTCTAATTCCACTTTAATTTTTTTTGCTGCAACAAATGATTTTGAGTAATGAATAACAATTTGTGTGTCGTAACTTGCTAGCTCTAAAGCTATAGACCTACCAATTCGATTTGCTCCTCCGGTAATTATTATTTTTTTGGCTTCCATTTTTTTTTTTGTTTCATTGTTTTTGTCCCAGGCATACCTAGGGTTGATCTACCTTTAGGGTAAACCTTATTTTTGAGGTTATACTGACTTATTTTAGGGTTCAATGTAATTTCTAATTCACTTGCTTCTAATTTTCTTATTTCATCTCTAATTTTAGCTGCTTCTTCAAACTCTAAATTAGAAGCTGACTCCTTCATTTTTTTGTTTAATCCTTTAAGATGTTTTTTTAGATTACCACCTATGTTTGACTCTTTGATATTTACGTAATCCTTCTCATAGACTGACTCTAAAATGTCACCTATTTCTTTCTTAACTGACTCAGCCGTAATATTATTTTTTTTGTTGTATTCTAACTGTCTATTTCTTCTACGATCTGTTTCTTGGATAGCTTTATCAATGCTTTTAGTCTTTTTATCAGCGTACAGAATCACTTTACCATCTATGTTTCTAGCAGCTCTCCCTATAGTTTGAATTAAAGATGTTTCAGATCTTAAAAACCCTTCTTTATCTGCATCAAGAATTCCTACTAAACCACATTCTGGAATATCTAATCCTTCTCTTAAAAGATTTATTCCGACTAAAATATCAAACACACCAAGTCTTAAGTCTCTTATTATTTCAATTCTTTCTAAAGTATCAATGTCAGAATGCATATATCTAACCTTAAGACCATTTTCATGAAGATATTCCGTTAGATCTTCAGCCATTTTTTTTGTTAAAGTAGTTGCTAAAACTCGATAACCTTTTCCTATAACTTTTGCAGCTTCATGCATCAAATCATCTACTTGAGTTTTTGCTGGTTTAATTTCAACAGGAGGATCAATTAAACCAGTTGGTCTTATTATCTGATCAATATATTTATTATTTGTCTGTTTTAATTCCCAAGGACCAGGAGTAGCCGAGACAAATACAGTTTGCGTTCTCATCATGTCCCACTCTTCGAATTTAAGAGGTCGGTTATCCATACATGACGGTAATCTAAAACCATATTCAGCTAAAGTACTTTTTCTAGTTCTGTCCCCTTTATACATCCCATTTAATTGAGGAACTGTTACATGACTTTCATCTACAAAGATAATTGTGTTGTCTGGAAAATATTCAAATAAAGTTGGAGGTGGTTCTCCAGCTTTTCTTCCAGATAAAAATCTTGAATAATTTTCGATACCGGCACATGTGCCTGTTGCTTCTATCATCTCAAGATCAAACTTTGTTCTTTCTCTCAATCTTTGTTCTTCTAATAACTTGTTATTTGCGCGGTGTTTTTTCAATGTTTCAGCTAATTCAGATTTTATTTGTCTAATCGCTTGTTCCATAGTTGGTTTTGGAGTTATGTAATGGCTGTTTGCATAAATTTTTATAATAGAATAATCATTAGTCTTATCTCCAGTCAAAGGATCAAACTCTTCAATCTTCTCTAACTTGTTAAAGTTAAAACTTATTCTCCAAGCTCTGTCCTCTAAATGAGAAGGGAAAATCTCTAAATTTTCTCCTCTTACTCTAAAAGTTCCTCTAAAAAAATTTTGATCATTTCTTTTATACTGCAAAGTTATAAAAGTTCTTATTAACTGATCTCTATCGTATTCATTATTTTTTTTAAGAGTTATGGTCATTTTGCTATAAGCCTCTACCGAACCAAGTCCGTAAATACAAGAAACACTGGCTACAATTATTACATCATCTCTTTCTAATAACGACCTAGTTGCTGAGTGCCTCATTCTATCTATTTGTTCATTGATAGATGCTTCTTTTTCAATATAGGTATCTGATCTGGGGACATATGCTTCAGGAGTATAATAATCATAATAAGACACAAAATACTCCACAGCGTTATCCGGAAAAAAACTTTTAAATTCCCCGTATAACTGAGCAGCTAAAGTTTTATTTGGAGCTAGCACTAAAGCAGGTCTATTAGTAGCTTCAATTACTTTAGCCATTGTAAAAGTTTTCCCGGAACCTGTTACTCCAAGTAGAACTTGTTCATTTTTTTTGTTTTTTATGTTTTGTGTTAATGATTTAATAGCCTGAGGTTGATCACCAGCTGGTTGAAAGTCACTTTTGATTTTAAATTTAATACCACCCTCTAACTTCCTCTTAATAGAGTTGTTAGTAGTTTCAATATCTAGTATTTTTTCTTGATAAGTATTTTGCATTTTGTATTAATAATAATTTAAAATAAATAATATAAATTTCAATGAGCATAGTTTCCAATAGTTTAAAACGAATAAAACCGTCACCTACTATAGCTGTAACCTCAAAAGCAAGAGAAATGCGGGCTGCTGGGAAGGATGTTATAGGACTAGGAGCTGGAGAGCCAGATTTTGATACTCCAGATAATATAAAAGAGGCTGCTATTGAAGCTATTAGAAATGGAGATACCAAATATACTGCTGTTGACGGAACTCCAAAATTGAAGAAAGCTATTCAAGCCAAATTTTTAAGAGAAAATCATCTTAATTATAGTTTAGATCAAATTTCTGTTGGAACAGGAGGAAAACAAGTTCTCTACAATTGTTTTATGGCAACTATCAATAAAGGAGATGAAGTTATAATACCAGCTCCTTATTGGGTGTCTTATCCTGATATAATTTTGTTAGCTGGTGGAAAACCGAAAATTGTTAAATGTGATGAAAAAAATAATTTTAAACTTACACCAGAAAAATTACATAAAGCTATTTCAAAAAAAACAAAATGGGTAATATTGAATTCACCATCAAATCCTACAGGCTCAGCTTACACAAAAAAAGAAATTGAAAATTTATCAAAAATTTTAATTAAATATAAAAAAATTTTTATTTTAAGCGATGATATCTACGAGCACATAACTTATGATGATTTTAAATTTTTTACTATTGCTCAAATTAAATCTTTAAAAGATAGAACTTTAACAATGAATGGAGTAAGCAAATCTTATTCTATGACAGGATGGAGAATAGGTTATGCAGCAGGGCCGAAGGAAATTATTAAAGCAATGGCAAAAATTCAATCACAATCCACAAGTAATCCAACATCTATTAGTCAAGCGGCAGCAGTTGAAGCTCTTAATGGAACTCAGGATTTTATAAATGTCCGAGCACAATCTTTTAAAAAAAGAAGAGATTTTGTAGTCAATAGTTTAAATAATATTAAAGGCATAAGCTGTCTTAGACCAGAAGGAGCATTTTATGTTTTTCCTAGCTGCAAAAAATTATTAGGAAAAAGAACAAAAATAAAAACTGACAAAGAATTTGTTGAAAAACTATTAGAACAAGCTGAAGTAGCCGTGGTACAAGGATCTGCTTTTGGTTTAAATGGATATTTTAGAGTATCTTATGCCACTTCAATGAATAATTTAGAAAAAGCCATGAGTAGAATAAAAAATTTTTGCAAGAAAATTTAATAATTTAATTAAGAGAAGATATATATTTTTCAGCTTCTAAAGCTGACATACAGCCCATTCCGGCAGCTGTAACAGCTTGTCTAAAGATTTTATCTTTTACATCACCTGCAGCAAAAACCCCAGGAATATTCGTTTCAGTAGAGTCGGGTTTAGTAATTAAATAACCTTCTTCATCCATTTTAAGCTGTTCTTTAAAGAGAGAAGTTGCTGGATCATGACCAATAGCTATAAATAATCCATCTACCTTTAATTCTCTAATTTTATTATCTTTAATGTTTTTTATCTTTAAAGCATTCACTCCTTTTGGTTTATTAGTACCTAAGACCTCCTCTACAACACTATCCCAAATAATTTCAATTTTATTATTAGATTTTAATTTTTCTTGAAGCATTTTTTCTGCTCTTAATTCATTTCTTCTATGTATCAATTTTACTTTAGAAGCAAACTTTGTCAAAAACATTGCCTCTTCTACTGCAGCATTGCCACCTCCAACTACTGCAACTTCCTTATCTTTAAAAAAGAAACCATCGCAGGTAGCGCAGGCTGACACTCCAAACCCTCTAAAATTTTGTTCTGACTCAAGGTTTAACCACCTTGCCTGGGCTCCCGTAGAAATTATAATTGTATCTGCAGTATAAATCTGACCACTATCACCAACTGCTTTAAAAGGTTTATTTGTTAACTCTACCTTATTAATATGATCTTGTATCATTTCGGTGCCTACAGCTTCAGCCTGTCCCTTCATCTCATCCATTAGCCATGGACCTTGTATTACTTTTGAATAGCCTGGATAATTTTCCACATCTGTTGTAGTAGTTAACTGACCCCCTGGCTGAGAGCCGTGAACTAAAATTGGCTTTAACATCGCTCTAGCGGCATAAATTGCTGCTGTATATCCAGCTGGCCCAGATCCAAGAATTAACACTTTTGTATGTTTAGTTGATTTATTATTCATAACGATATGTTTATATAGTAACTAATGTTAGAATTAAAAGCACTTCTTTTGACACAAGGCATGCATGGAATGTTAAGCCAAGTAGAGGGTTTAGCCAAAGCTTTAAAACTCAACTTTAAACATCAAAAGATTAAATTAAAACCTATATGGAATTTAATCCCTCCTAAATTTACTCCGATTTCTGAAAACTTATTAACAGAAAAATTTGTTTGTGATAGTAAAATTATTATTTCGTGTGGTCGAAAAAGTGTAATTCCATCTATAGCTTTAAAAAAAAGACTAGGAAAAGAAATTTTTAACATTCATATTCAAGATCCAAAAGTTTCTTATAAACACTTTGATTTAATTGTAAGTCCTGAACATGACAATATTAAAGGAAACAATATTATAACAACTAGAGGCTCTATTCACTATCTTACAAAAAAAGAAATAACAGCAAACTCAAAATATCTTGAAATTGAAAAAGGAAAAAAACAAATAGCTACTTTTGTTATCGGAGGACCTAATAAAAATTATAATTATTCAGAAGAACAAATTAATTATATTTTTAACAGAGTTAAAACTTTGTTTACGCCAGATAAATTTAAAATTATTGTAGTTCCATCTTACAGAACCCCTGCAGAAGTAATAAAAAAAGCTTATAACACTTTTAACATAAACCATCATGTTGTAAAAAAAATTGATAAAAAAGCTTATCTAGGCTCTTTAGCTATTGCTGACTACATTATAGTCACTTGCGACTCTACTTCAATGATTTCAGAGGCTGCAGTAACTGGAAAACCAGTTTATATAGCTACGATGAAACCCACAAGAAACTCTCAAAGATTTAAAAATTTTTATACCCAATTTAAAAATTTAGGTATAATAAAAGAACTAACAGATAATATTGACAACTGGAGCTACAATAAGTTAGATGAGGTAAATAGAATTGCCCCTATTATTAAAGAAAAGATGAAAAAAAATGGAATTATTTAAATCTCTCACGACTAGAACTAAATTATTTAGTACACCATTCGAACATTACGAAATTAATCAACCACTAACTAATGAAGCAATTAATGAAATTAGTAATGCCGATATTGCTAATCCTAAAAAAGAAAACTTAAAGTATGATGGTACTAGAGCACTTGATGGCGGCGATGGAGCTTTTAGATCAGGTATAAAAGATGGAGGAAAAGCAAAAAAATTAAGATGTTACGTAACTAAAGAAAATACTAATAAGTTTCCTCACCTTACAAATTTTATTGAGGAATTAAGATCACCAGAAGTTCATAAGAAGATAGGCAGTCTTATAGGAAAAGATTTAAGTAATTCTTTTGTTAGACTAGAAGTTATTTGTGATAGAGAAGGTTTTTGGCTTAAACCTCACTGTGATATTGCAGAAAAGTTAATGTCCTCAATTGTTTTTATTAATCTTCACAATGAATCTGAAAATTTAGGTACAGATTTTTATGACACTAAATTGACTAAAGTTAAAACTGTCCCATACAAGCACAACTATGGATATTTCTTCACTAGCGGACCAAATTCATGGCATGGTATGGAAAAAAAAGAAATTAGAAAAGAACGTAGATGTATTCAAATTAATTATGTTACATTTGAGACTGATTGGAAAGTAAAGTAATATTTTATAAATCTTGCAAAGATATTACTTTAACATCTTTATTTTTAAGAGACTTAATTCCTTCAATACAAACTTTTGCTGTCGACATATTTGTACAATAAGGCACTTTATTTGCTAAAGTTGCCCTTCTTAATGCTAAAGCATCATTCAATTGTTTTTCACTATTACCTCCACCAGTATTAATCACTAAAGCAATTTTTTTGGCATTTAAAACATCTACTATGTGTGGAGATCCTTCATTAACTTTATTTATTTTTTTACACTTAATTCCGTGTTTGTTAATATATTTTGCTGTTCCACCTGTGCCGCAAAGTTTAAAATTAAGCTTAGATAGTTGTTTTGCTAAAGCTACACCTTCATTTTTATGACTGTTTTTGAGAGATATAAAAGCCAAGCCTTGAGTAGGAAGAGAATTAGAGGCTGCTATTTGACTTTTAGCGAAAGCCATTCCAAAATTTTCATCAAATCCCATAACTTCCCCAGTAGACTTCATTTCTGGTCCGAGTAAAAGATCACTTTTTGGAAATTTATTAAAAGGAAAAACTGCCTCTTTTACAGCAAACATTTTTTTTGTTTTACTTCTTAAATTAAAATTAGATAACTTTTCACCCGCCATTACTCTTGAAGCAATTTTAGCAAAAGGTAAATTTTTGGCTTTTGATACAAATGGTACAGTCCTGCTTGCTCTGGGATTAACTTCTATAACAAAAATTTCATCATTTTTGATTGCAAATTGAACATTCATAAAGCCTTTTACTTTTAGCGCTAAGGCTAGTTTCTTTGTTTGATTTTCAATCTCTTTTATTAAAAAGGGCTTTATAGAGACTGGTGGTAAACTACAAGCCGAGTCACCTGAGTGAATTCCAGCTTCTTCTATGTGTTGCATGATGCCAGCAACATATACTTGTTTACCATCTGACAATGCGTCAACATCTATTTCCATAGCATTATCTATAAATTTATCTATCAAAATTGAATTTTTTTCTGCAGCTTTAAATGCTTCTTGAACAAGTTTTTTAAGTTGTTTTTTTTCGTAAACAATTTCCATAGCTCTACCTCCCAAAACATAAGAAGGTCTTACCATAAGTGGCAATCCAATTTTATTAGCTATTTTTAAAGCTTGGGGCATAGTTTTTGCTATACCACTTTCAGCCTGTTTTAATCTTAATTTGTTTAAAAGATTTCTAAATCTATCTCTATCTTCTGCTAAATCTATAGAAGTATATTGAGTTCCTAGAATTGGGAGCTTATTCTCGTGTAAAAATTTAGATAATTTTATTGGTGTCTGTCCTCCAAATTGAGCTATAACACCTATCAAATTTCCTTTAGTTTTTTCTTTTTTTATAATATTAAAAACAAACTCTTCTATTAACGGTTCAAAATAAAGTCTATCACTCGTGTCATAGTCAGTAGAAACAGTTTCAGGATTACAATTTACCATAATTGTTTCAAATCCTGCTTTTTTCAAGGCAAAACTAGCTTGACAGCAACAGTAATCAAATTCTATGCCTTGGCCAATTCTATTAGGTCCTCCACCAAGAATTATTATTTTTTTTCTATTCGAAGGTTCAGCTTCACACTCAGTATTTAACGAAAAGTTTCTTTGATAAGTGGAGTACATATAGGGTGTAAATGATTTAAATTCAGACGCACAAGTATCAACTTTTTTGTATACGGGAAAAACCTTTAAGGCTGATCTTTTTTTTCTAATAATACTTTCGGAAGTATTTGCGAGTTCTGAAAGTTTTTTATCTGAAAAACCAATTGATTTTAAATAATTAAATTCATTATAATTTTTTGGTAATCCATACTTTTTAATCTTATTTTCATTATCTATAATATCTTTTATTTGATTTAAAAACCAAGGATCAATTTTTGAAAATTTCTGAATCTTTTTTATATTGATTTTTTTTCTAAAAGCCTCACCAACAAGCAAGATCTTGTTAGGTATATTTTCTCTAAGCTTTTTTTCAATTTGTTTAACTTTTAAATCAAAAATTTGGTCTAAACCAGAAAAACCAGTTTCTAAAGAAACCAACGCCTTTTGCAAAGATTCTTTAAAATTTCTACCTATTGCCATTGCTTCACCAACTGATTTCATAGATGTGCCTAAAATTGCAGCTGAGGACGAAAATTTTTCAAAAGTGAATCTTGGAATTTTGGTTACTATATAGTCAATAGTAGGCTCAAAAGAAGCAGGAGTGACTTTTGTTATTTCATTTTTTAATTCATCTAAAGTATAACCAATGGCAAGTTTTGCAGCGACTTTAGCTATTGGAAATCCCGTGGCTTTTGAGGCTAGAGCGGATGATCTTGAAACTCTTGGGTTCATTTCAATGATAACCATTCTTCCATTTTTAGGATTTATAGCAAACTGAACATTTGAACCTCCTGTTTCTACTCCTATCTTTCTTAAGCATGCAATAGATGCATTTCTCATCACTTGATATTCTTTATCAGTAAGAGTTAATGCTGGAGCAATAGTAATCGAGTCTCCAGTATGAATTCCCATAGGATCAACGTTTTCAATTGAACAAACAATTATACAATTGTCTTTTTTATCTCTTACAACTTCCATTTCAAATTCTTTCCACCCTTCCAAACATTCTTCAACTAATATTTGGTTAACCGGAGACTCATGAAGGCCATTTTTAATTATTTTAAAAAATTCCTTTTTATTTTTTGCTATTCCTCCTCCAAGTCCACCCAGAGTAAAGGCTGGTCTTATTATTGCAGGCAAGCCTATTTGTTTTAAAACTTTTGATGCTTGGTTAAAATTATTTACTATTTTTGATTTTGGTAGATCTAAACCGATATCAATCATATTTTTTCTAAATTTTTTTCTATCTTCTGCGTTCGCTATAGCTTTAGAATTAGCTCCAATAAGTTCAATTTTGTATCTTTTAAGAATACCTTTTTTTTCGGCCTCCATAGCCAAATTAAGAGCTGTTTGACCTCCCATAGTTGGAAGTATTGCGTCAGGTTTTTCTTTAATTATAATTTTTTCTAAAATCTCTAAAGTAATTGGTTCTATATAAGTTTTATCAGCTACATCAGGATCAGTCATAATTGTTGCTGGATTAGAATTTATTAAAATTACTTTATAACCTTCATCTCTCAAGGCTTTGCATGCTTGAGTGCCTGAATAGTCAAATTCACATGCTTGCCCAATTATAATTGGACCAGCTCCAATGACTAAAATTTTTTTAATATCTTTTCTTTTTGGCATTCTTTTTCATACTTTTTATAAAATCTTCAAATAAGTAAACACTATCTTGAGGACCTGGATTAGATTCAGGGTGATATTGAACAGAAAAAATTGGTTTAGATTTTAGTTTTATACCTTCTATACTATTGTCAAAAAGAGATTGATGAGTGACTTGAATATTTTTTGGCAAGTTTTTTTTAATTATTTCAAAACCGTGATTTTGACTTGTTATCTCTACATTTCCTTTAATCAAATTCTTAACCGGATGGTTAGCACCTCTATGGCCTAAGTTCATTTTTTTTGTTTTTGCTCCTAGAGCTAATCCTAGAAGCTGATGTCCTAAACAAATTCCAAATATTGGTAAATTTTTTTGTATGAATTTTTTTATAACTGGAATTGCATACTTTCCTGTAGCTGCTGGATCACCTGGTCCGTTTGATAAAAAGACACCATTTGGTTTTAATCTTAAAATATCATCCACTTTTGTTTTGCACGAAACTATAGTAACTTTACAATTAAAATCTGAAAAATATCTCAAAATATTTTTTTTAATACCGTAATCAATAGCGACAACGTGTAAAGATTTTTTTTTATTTTTTACAAAACCTTTCCCTTTCTTCCAAGTTTTCAAATCTTTCCAAATATAATTTTTTTTAGTAGTAACTTTTTTAGCTAAATCTAAATTTTTGAGACCACTCCATTTTTGAGTTGCTCTAACAAGTTTTTTAATATTAAAGTTTACATTATTAAAATAAGATATTGTTCCTTTGGGTGCCCCTTTATCTCTAATAAGATTAGTTAAGTTTCTTGTATCCAGTCCAGTTATTCCAACTATTTTATTGGCTTTTAACCATAGATCTAAGTGCTTTAAAGATCTGTAATTAGAGGGGTCTGTAATTTCAGTATTAATTATCACCCCTTTAGTCCAAATAATATCTGACTCATGATCTTCTTTATTGGAACCGACATTTCCTACATGAGGGAAAGTAAAATTTATAATTTGCTCTGCGTAAGAGGGATCGGAAATTATTTCTTGATAACCTGTAATAGATGTATTGAAACATACTTCTCCCGTTACAGTCCCTTGATAACCTAGACCTATACCTTTAAAAATTTTACCGTTTTGAAGAACTAAAATAGCGTTGGAATCGATCTTATTAAGATTTTTATTTGAGTTTATATTTTGAGCAATCTGTTTCAAATACAACTCATGAGTTAAAGTAAAAAACTTATAAACATGATTTTGCGAAACATATGAAATAGAAATATAATCGTCAAGAAAGTTCTTTTTATTTTCGATAAGAATTGTGATTAAACTAAAATGTATAATTTATGTCCTTAAAAAACCAAATAGAAAATAAGCTTAACGAGGCATTAAAAGCCAAGGATAAAAATACTTATCCGACATTAAGACTTATGGTCTCAGCAATAAAAGATGCTGAAATAGCTGGTCGTACTAAAGGACAAAAAGAAGTTAAAGATGCAGATATTACTGCAATTTTGAAAAAAATGATAAAACAAAGAAATGAATCCTGCGAGGTTTATAAAAAAGCGGGAAGAACTGAGCTCTTAGAAAACGAGACCAAGGAAATAAATATAATTATTGAGTTTTTACCAAAACAATTAAGTGAAGAAGAAACTAAAAAAATTTGTGAGGAAGCAATAAAATCTGTAGGAGCAGCATCAATGAAAGATATGGGAAAAGTTATGGGAGTTTTAAAATCTAAACATGCAGATACATTAGATTTTTCTAAGGTAAGTGAAATTATAAAAGGACTTTTAAATTAAAATGAAATACCCCAAAGAGTATTTAGATGAAATAAAGTTAAGACTTAAAGTATCACAGGTAGTAGGGAAATCTGTCCAGCTAAAAAAAAGGGGAAAAGAATTTATAGGGCTTTCACCATTTAAAAATGAAAAAAGTCCATCATTTACTGTAAATGATGAAAAAGAGTTTTATCATTGTTTTAGCAGCGGTGAACATGGGAATATTTTTGACTTTTTAATGAAAACAAAATCAATAGGTTTTGGCGAAGCCGTGAGAGTTCTGGCTTCTGAAGCAGGCATGCAACCTTATAGATTTTCTAATTTTGATAAAAAAAAAGACTTAAGATTTCAAAATTATAAAAAGATATTTCAAGATTATTCTGATCATTTCCATCAATTATTATTTAAAGAAAGCAATAAGGAAGCTTTAGATTATCTTTCAAAGAGAGGATTAAATAAAAATATTATAAAAGAATTTAAATTAGGATACGTACCTTGGAAGAATAATTTTTATGAAGATCTTGTAAAAAAATTTACCGAAGAAGACATAAATTTTACTGGATTGTACTATAAAAACGATAAAACAGGAAAATACGTTGATAGGTTTAATTCTAGAATAATTTTTCCGATAAATAATATTTCCGGAGATACAATTGCGTTTGGTGGACGAATAATTAGAGACGGTAAATTAGCCAAATATATTAACTCACCTGAAACAGAGTTTTATAAAAAGGGCAGTATGATTTTTAATTTAGACAAGGCTAAAAATTGTAGAGCCGATACCGACGAAGTTATAATAGTTGAGGGGTATATGGACGTTGTAAGCGTTTATTCATCTGGAATAAAAAATGTTATTTCAAATTCAGGCACTGCATTAACAGAAAGACAAATTGACCTAATATGGAAATTTTTTGTTAATCCGATTATTTGTCTAGATGGAGATGTAAGTGGTCAGAAGGCTGCATTAAGAATAGCAGAAAAATTATTTCCGTTAATAAATGAAAAAAATAAAATTTTTTTTTCTGTTATGCCTGAAGGCAAAGATCCAGATGACTATATTAAGCATAACGGAAAAGATGGATTTCTAAAATTACTTAATGACAAACAAGTAATTCAATTTTTTATTTGGAACTATTATTTAAGTAAAATTGATAAAAATAATCCTTTTGAAGTTTCAAAATTTGAAAAAGAAATTAAAAAATTATGTTACTCTATTAAGGATGAAACTCTTAAAAAATATGTTTTAGAGGATTATTTAAATAAAATTAAACAACTTACTCCGATTCAAAGCTCAAAAAAACTCAATCAAAGATTTCAAAAATACAATCAACAAAAATTTGAAATATTAAATGAGACAAAAAATTTACATAAGAAAAAAAATCATTTTTCAAAAATTCAAATTAAAGAATTTTCATTATTATACATAATGTTAAATCATTTTGACATCACATTAGACAAAGCATCTGATCTATCTGAAATTGATTTTTTGTCAGAGAAAAACCAGAATTTAAAAAACTTAATTTTATCACTTTTGACAGAGGGTTTAGATGGAAATTCTATTAAATTAAAAATTAATACCGAGTTCAAGATGTTGATTGAAGAAATAAATGAAAATTCTAGTATACAAATTATTTTAAAAACTAAAAATAAGGAAAATATTTTGGAATTATTAAATGAATTAATTGAAGAATTGAAAGAATTGAATAGTCTTAAAAAGATAGAATCTCTTGAAAAGGAATTGATAAATAACCTTGATGAAAGTTCATATTCAGAACTTATAAAGCTTAAAAGCCAGTTAAATAGGGATTAAAAAAAGATAGATTTTTGTAAAACAGTCATTATATATATTCAACTACCCAAACGGAAATAAATGGCTGAAAAACTCATAACCAAATCTTTTGAAAGACTTCTAGACAAAGGAAAACATAGAGGATTCATTACTTTTGAAGAATTAGGTAAATCTTTAGGTAAAAGAAACGGTACTTACAATAATATAGAAAGAGCTTTTATAATTCTTGTAGATGAAAAAATTACTTTAGTAGAAAAAAAATCTCAATATCAGTCAAATAAAAAAAAGGAAACAACTAGCACCACAGAAGAGAAGTCAACAGACAAAAGCGATGACCCAATAAGAATGTATTTAAGAGAAATGGGTGGAGTAGAACTTTTATCTAGAGAAGGTGAAATTGCTATCGCAAAAAGGATAGAAGCAGGCAAAGATGTAATGATAAATGCTTTAACCCAAAGTCCTTTAGTCGGAAAAAAAATATTTGAGTGGAAGGAACAAATTGAGGGTCAACAACTTTTAGTTAGAGATATCATAGACATCGATTCAACTTATGAGGATTTTGAGGCTTTAGAAGATGACGATGAATTAAAAATAAATAAGAAAACTAAAAATAAAGAAGTTAAAAAAGAAACCGCTGGCGATAATAAAAAAGAAGAGGAGACACCCACAGAAGATGATGAATTTAATGTATCTCTAGCTAAAATGGAAGAAGAAATTAAACCTAAGATAATTAACATTCTTGACTCATTAAATAAAAATTATTTGAAATTGCAAAAATATCAAAGAGAAAAGTTAGATTGCTTACTAGCAGCTAAAGAATTATCTGTTTCAAAAAATAAAAATTTTAAAAAGATACAAATTACATTAGTTGATAATTTCAAAAACCTTCAATTAGCTCCTCATATTGTTGAAGAACTAGTTCAATCTCATTATAAAGAAAATAAAAAAATAGTCTCGCTAGAGGGTGTTTTACTAAGATTAGCGATGGATAATAAAATCTCCAGGGAAGAATTTATTAAATATTATATTGGAAATGAAATTAATCCTAAATTTGAGTCTTTTCTAAAAGAAAGCCCTGTTTGGAAAACTTTTTTTAAAAAATATAAAAAAGATTTCTCTGAAATCAGAGAAAGATTAGTTGAATTTAGCAAAAAAATTGGTCTTTCAGTTGGTGAATTTAAAAAGCTAGTAAGCAGGATTCAAAAAGGTGAGAGAGAGTCTAGAGTGGCTAAAAAAGAAATGGTAGAAGCTAATTTACGTTTAGTTATTTCAATTGCAAAAAAATATACTAATAGAGGATTACAATTTTTAGATCTTATACAAGAAGGTAATATCGGTTTAATGAAGGCAGTTGACAAATTTGAATATAGAAGAGGTTACAAGTTTTCAACTTATGCGACTTGGTGGATTAGACAAGCAATTACTCGATCTATAGCTGATCAAGCTCGCACTATCAGAATACCAGTTCATATGATTGAAACTATTAATAAAATAGTAAGAACTCAAAGACAAATAATGAGTGAATTTGGTAGAGAACCAACTCCTGAAGAGCTAGCTAAAAAACTTGCGATGCCACTCGAAAAAGTTAGAAAAGTTTTAAAAATTGCAAAAGAACCAGTTTCACTTGAAACACCAGTTGGAGATGAAGAAGATAGTAGCCTTGGTGATTTTATAGAGGACAAAAATGCATTACAACCTTTAGATACTGCTATTCAATCTAATTTAAGCGAGTCAACTACTAAAATATTAGCTTCATTAACTCCAAGAGAAGAAAGAGTTTTAAGAATGCGTTTTGGTATTGGAATGAATACCGATCATACTTTGGAGGAAGTAGGTTTGCAATTCTCGGTAACTAGAGAGAGAATTAGGCAGATAGAAGCCAAAGCTCTTAGAAAACTAAAACATCCAAGTAGATCAAAACAGTTAAAAAGTTTCCTAGAAAAATAAAATTTTCTGATGTAAAACATATAGGTTTTGGGCCTGTAGCTCAATAGTAGAGTACTGCATTGACATTGCAGGGGTAGTAGGAGTGTAACCAACACGGCCCACCATTAAAGTATTATCTTTAATTAAAAAATTTAAAATCTATTAATTATGATTTTATCTTTAAAATACATTGAGCAAATAAAATAATTTGGTTATTATAAATTAATGAAATTTTTTGTAGCATTTCTCTTATTTTTTACCTCAAGCTTAGTATTAGCAAATGATTTCAAACCTTTACAAAAAGGTAAAATTAAATTTGACACTTATTATACATATGATTTTAGTAGATTAAAATCAGGTATATACAAAAATTCTCCTTTAACTGGCATTGGGACTTTATCATTACCAAAAAATTTAGAGGTTAACGAAAAAGCACCATTAATATTAATATTACATACATCAGGTGGAGTTAAGCCAAACAGAGAATTAAGATATGCAAATTTTTTAAATAAGAATGGATATATAACTTTTGTTATAAATACATATAAGACTAGGAAATGTAATGCATCGGGGAATGGCTGGAAAATTTGCTTGAATAAAATTCGTGAGCTTGATTTTGCTACTGATGCTTATATGTCTTTAAATGCTCTTAGTAGCCATCCAAATATTGATATAGAGAAAACAGCTCTGATCGGTTTTTCATATGGTGCTGATGCTGCGATGTTATCTTTAGATCAAGAAATAAAAAATATTTTTAGTCCTAATTTAAAATCTTTTAGTTCAGTTATTTCAGTTTATGGCGCCTGTAATAATATATATAATATTCCAAAAACTATAGGTAGTAATTTTTACTACATAGTAGGTTCAAAAGATATTTCTTATGACACAGAATATTGTAAAGAGAGATATGAGGAGTTATTGAGTGCTGGTTCTAATTCTGAGGAACTTATTATTGAGGGTGCGGTTCATGCTTATGACTCTGATTTTCCTGTTCAAAGTATTCCAACTTCTGAAGTCCCTGATTTTTTTAAATGCAAATTTGACCTTAAAAGGGATGGCACAGTTATTGAAAATATTACAGGTGTTAAAGTTAAATTTAAAAGTGAAGATGATTTAAAAACTAAGTTTAAGATTACTAATAAATTTACCTTTAAAGATATTAAGGGCTGTTTTGGAAAAAGAACTTTAAAGATGGGCTCACAAGGATTTGCCGTTAAGAAGACAAAAGAATTATTATTAAATATTATTCAAAAAAATCTTTAAACTTAATCTAATTAATAAAGTTACATTAAATATGATTTACATGAGCAAAATTCAAAGAACAATTGTTCTTTTCTTTGCTTGAATGAGAATAAAAAACAAAGTAAAAGCTTGTTAATTGAGTAGGGCCTGTAGCTCAGTTGGTTAGAGCAGTACACTCATAATGTATTGGTCCCAGGTTCGAGTCCTGGCGGGCCCACCAACAAATTAAAAGATTCTGTAATTAAACTTAGTTAGACCACTATCACCTAAAAAAAAGTTAATAATTACAAAAATTATTATCATTACAACTAGGGCTCTTAAAATATCTTTTTTTTTCATTTCTAATTTTTTAATTTCTCATTATCATTTTATAATCTTAGGTCTGATTTTTAAAAAAGGTAACTCTAAAAAATAGTATAATATTGAAGAAATTACAAATAGCATTAAAACAAAAATTATTGTTGAAAAATTTCCAGTAAATCCGCCTTTGAGCATAACGTGGATCAGTATTAGATGAAATAAGTATACAGAGTAGGTTTGTTTGGAAATCAAAGAATAAAAATTCTTTAATTTTTGACTCGAAATCAATCTTTCAAAATTTATAAACGTTAAGAGTGTAATAACACTTATAATTTGTATACTTAAAACAAATAAGAATTTTGCTAAATTATTTTCATTCTCGTTAATAATGAAATCCTTAAAATAGTAGTAAATCAATAAAGAAAAAAATAATGATAATAATAAAAAAGTCTTATTATCAAATTTTGTAAGAAAAAAACGCAATAAAAATCCTATTAGGATTGCATCAAATCTAAAAAAAGTACCTGTTCTGTAAAAATTTGAGTCAAAATTACCGATTAAGATAATTTTAAAGAAATATATTACAGCTAAAAAAGCTAAAATTTTTTTGAGTAAATTTTTTTTACCTAGAAAGATTAATACTATAGGAAAAATTAAATAAAAAAACTCTTCGATCGCGAGAGACCAGACCACGGGGTAGTAGTTGTTTGTAAGAAAATTAGGTAAAAAATCTTGTACAAAAAATAGATATTTTAAAAAATTTAATGAGAACAATTCTCCAAATGATATTGAAATAAGAACTAAACAAAAAACAAACAAAGGAATAGTTCTTAGCCATCGTCTTTTATAAAAAATGATTAAATTTTTTTTATTATTTAAGACTTCTATTAATTGAGGATAAAGTACAAATCCACTTAAAATAAAAAAAAATTCAACAAATAAAAAAGAAAAATATTCAAAAAAGGTACTTTGGTGGACAAAAGCGTGGAAATGACAAATAGCTACACCATATCCACTAATTCCCCTTAAAAGGTCTAAACTTTGATAATGTTTATTATTAAAATCCATTAGATTAAAAAGCTTCTCTTAATAGTTTATTAGCAATAATTTTTTGACCTTTCTCTGAAATATGTAAATCATTTCCTATATAAAGGTCATGATACCAATTCAAGTTTTCATTTTTAATTTTTTTAAATTCAGGAAACAAATTTATTACTTTTTTACAATTGTTATTTTTACAGAGTTCTTTTGCAAAACTTTCCCATTCAAATTTTTCAGTTCCGTAATATAATGTATCAGGCCATGGATATATTAATAAATAAAGTTCTGCATTTAGATTTGAAGCAATCTCTGCTATGTCACCAATATTTTTTTTAATTTTATTAATCGAACCTTCAAATCCTGTTGGCTTCCATAAAGTTTGATCAGTCTCATCTAAATCAAGATAGAGAAAAGAGCCTCTGACAGTCTGACCAGGATCAATTACTGGTTCAACCTTTTTTGTATTGAAATTCAGTCTTATATTTCTAAAAAAATTATTTATACTTCTCGCTATTAGTCTTGATCCTTTAAAATTTTTCTTTTTAAATGATGGTTTTTTTTCTTCAATTTTTTTTTCAAAAATATAGGTAGGTTTTAAAGTATTTTTATCTATCTGCCATTTTGAAGCTTCATCTTTTACATCACTTATATCTAAAGTAAGGAATATTTTAGATGGTAGTATATTTTTTTCTATTAACTTTTTGATTTGATATTGATAAACAGTAGGACTATATCCGGCAACTCCTAAGTTATAAATATTAAAATTATTTTTTTTCTTCTCAAGAATTCCAGGAAAAGTTTTTTCAAAACTCAATCCCATTCCATATATAAAAGAGTCTCCTAAAATAATAACGTTTGCTTTATTTGATAAATCTCTTTTTTTTCCTGAAAATCGAAAACCATTTTCATCTGTAAAAACTTTGTAACTTTTCGTTTGTTTCACATATTTTTCTGTCGCAGAACAATTTTTTTCTAGATAATGGAAGTTTCCGGTGTGCTTGATGCAATTGTACTTAATATTTTTTTTATGAAAAATATTACTATAAAAAACATCAAAAATTAAAAATAATCCTAAGTATAAGAAAGTTTTTTTTAAAATATTTTTCAATTAGAATTAAATTCTTCTAATTTAGATATTAGTATTTTAATATCATTGTTATTAGAGTTTAGTATAGAAGAAAACTCCTCTTTCTGAGTCCTAGCCAAACTAAGACCTTCTACTATCAGATCTCTTATTAAAGGTTTCTCTGGATTTTTTGTATAAATTCTCCAGTCTATTTTTATTTCTGGTTGATTTTCACTTTCAAGTATTTTTGATTTTACCATGGTGTAATTTGCACTCTTTTTTTCAGCATCTATTACCTCAAATTTATTAGAAGAATAATCAGATAATCTTGAAGTTAAACTTTTTAAAAAATAATTTTTAAATGTTTTCTGGTATTGAATTAAATTTTCTTTATCTGTTGTTTTTCTTAAATCCCCTAAAGTGTAAAGACCAAGTGCATTTATATCAACATTTTCAACAGCTATTTTTTCGATAAACTTTTTCTTCTCGTCTTTGGTGGTATTTTTATCAGAGAGGTTATTTATAGCGTCTTTGACTAATTCATCTATAAAAATCTTAGGATCAGTGCTATAGGTATTAGCAAGGCTAATTTGAAAAATTAAAAAAAATAAAATTAGAATTAGACTTAACTTTTTCATTCTAAAAATCAGTTTTAGTTATCTAAATTTCCCCAGTCGTCTGTACCTTCGCTGGAATTATTTATTTTATTCTCTCTGTTTTGTAAATATAGACTTTTAAAAGAAGCATATAAATCTATAGAATTCTTTTCTAAGCTTTCAAAATTAGAGTCGTTATCAGCCCTGAAGTCTATTGCAGTCGTTCCTTTTACAGCAAAATAATCTAATTTTTGGCCAGATACTCCAAAAAGTTCATTTTCTCTCCAAGTTATGTGAGCAAATGGATCTACAAAACTATCTGCTATTAAACCTATCGAGTCTCTTGCAGTAGTAGGTCCTAATATCGGTAAAACAAAATAACAACCTGGGCCAAATCCATAAGTTCCTAAAGTTTGTCCCACATCTTCCTTTTGAGCTTTAAGCCCTAATTTTTCAGCTGGGTTAGCAAAACCAATTATTCCAATTGTGGTATTGATTAAAAAGCTTGCAGTTGCGTCTCCAGCAGATTTCATTTCTCCTTGAACAAGTAAGTTTGGTATAGAAAGTAGTGTTGCAATGTTTGATGTAAAATTACTTGTACCGTTTTTTATAGGCTCAGGAAGTTTATTGTAACCTTTAGCAACAGGCTCTAAAATTAAATTGTCAAAACCGGAATTAAATTTAAAAATAGCTCTACTCGTTTTTTCGAAGCATTCATTAGTCGCTTTAACCTCTGATGAGATTAAAAGTAGGATTGGGACTAATAAAATATAAAATCTACCGAATTTCATAGGTTTATCTAGGTATATATAGAAAATTTGCTTTTATGCTAGATAAAATTTGTCTATATTTTATAAATTACTTACGGAAATAATGACTATAAAAACGATATATTCTTCAAACTTTTCTAAAAAAACTAGAAAATTCAAGGATATTAAGATTATAGTAATCCATTATACAGGAATGCAATCTAAGATTGTATCTATAAAAAGGCTGGTAAATCCCCGTTTTAAGGTTAGCTGCCATTACTTGATAGATAGAAAGGGTTTAATTTTTCGAATGGTGGAAGACAATAAAGTGGCATGGCATGCAGGTAAATCAAAATGGAAAAATTTTGTAAATTTAAATAAGTGTTCTATTGGAATAGAACTTATTAATAAAGGTCATAAATTTGGATATGAAAAATTTACTAGCATTCAATTAAAAAGATTAATGCAATTATGTTTAAAGTTGAAAAAGAAATACAAAATTAAGAATTCTAACATAGTCGGACATTCTGATGTTGCACCACAAAGAAAAAAAGACCCTGGCGAAAAATTCCCTTGGAAAAAATTGAAAAATAATAATCTTGGAATTTGGTATAAAGTTCAAAATTCCAAAAAAATAGAATTTAAAAACAAAGATTTTCAAAAACAATTTTTTAGGAATTTATATAAAATTGGTTATAGATATTTTGAAATTAATAGAAGGTCTAAAAAAGATGTTTTTCCAATTAAAGCTTTTCAAAGAAGATTTTACCCACAAAATGTATCTGGTAAAATCGATAAAAAAACCTTTAAAATAAGCCATTTTTTAGCTAGTCGACTTAATTTGTCTTGATTTTCCTATAAAAAACAATAAATAGCATATGCCAGATAGTTGGATTGTCGCTATTAGAGTTTCTAATAGAGGAAAGTCCGGGCTCCAAAAAGACACAGTGCCAGTTAATGGCTGGCGAAGGTGACTTCAGGGATAGTGCCACAGAAAATAAACCGCCTAATCAAGGCAAGGGTGAAACGGCGAGGTAAGAGCTCACCGGTTTTTTGGTAACAAAAAACGCACGGCAAACCCCACTGGGAGCAAGGTTAAATAGAGAAGACACTGCATGAAAGTGCAAAAAACAGTCTTTTGTTAGTCTTCTGGGTTAACCGCTTGAGCTTAAATGTGAATTTAAGCCTAGAGAAATGACAACTTAAATGACAGAACCCGGCTTATAGACTGTCTGGCAAATATTAAACTTATTCTTAAATGTTCTACATTTGTACTAAATAGCAAGTTTACTTATTCATTGACTATTTAATTAAAACCCATACTATCCCAAATAATCCCAAAACGGAGGGTGATTTGAAAAAATTTAATAATACGAAGGTTTTAATTAAATATGTTTTTATCAAGTTTCGAAAACAAATTAGACAAAAAGGGAAGGGTTTCTGTGCCTGCAACTTTTAGATCTCATTTAGGTTCGATGGGTTACAATGGTTTTATCTGTTATCCATCTTTCAATCATTCTGCTCTAGATGCTTGTTCGCAAGATAGAATAGAAAAATTATCTAATACAATAGACTCATTAAATCCTTTTGAAGAAAAAAGAGATTATTTTGCTACTTCGATATTATCAGAAAGTGTGAATTTGCAATTTGATACTGAAGGTAGAGTGTCCTTTACGAAAAAATTATTAGATCATGCAAAAATAAAAAATAATATTTTATTTGTTGGTCTTGGCAAAACATTTCAAATATGGGAGCCAAAAGTATTTGAAAAATTCAAAGTAGTAGCAAGAAAAAAGGCATATCAAAATAGATCTAACTTAAAATGGGAAAACAAACAAAAAGGGGAGATGGTATGAGTATAAATATTGGTGGAGGTGAGCTTAAAGAGTTGAAACCTAGAATTTTGGTTTTAGGTGTCGGTGGAGCTGGTGGAAATGCAATTAACGCTATGATAGAGGCTGGAATGCAAGGAGTTGAATTTGTAGCAGTAAACACAGATGCACAAGATTTAAAAATGAGTAAAGCTGATGCCAAAATTCAAATAGGGATGAACCTAACTAAAGGACTGGGAGCTGGCGCAAAGCACGACATCGGTCAAGCAGCTGCAGACGAGTCTCTAAACGAAATTGTTAGTTATATACAAGGTAGTAATATGGTTTTTATAACCTCTGGTATGGGAGGCGGAACAGGAACTGGAGCTTCTCATGTAATTGCTAAAGCTGCGAGAGAATTAAATATATTAACTGTAGGAGTTACAACACTTCCTTTTTCATACGAAGGACCTAAAAGAATGAGAAGAGCTATAGCAGGACTTGAGGAACTGAAAAAACATTTAGACACTGTAATTGTAGTTCCTAATCAAAACCTTTTTAAAATTGCAAGTGAAACTACAACTTTTGAAGAGTCATTCAACTTATCAAATGACGTTCTTAAACAAGGAGTTCAAAGTGTAACTGATTTGATGGTAAGACCGGGAATGATAAATCTTGATTTTGCAGATGTTGAAACAGTTATGAGCTCAATGGGCAAAGCAATGATGGGAACAGGTGAAGCAGAAGGAGAAAATAGAGCAATGTCAGCTACTGATATGGCATTAAACAATCCTTTAATTGACGAATATTCGCTTCAAGGAGCTAAAGGGTTATTAATTAATATTACGGGAGGTAAAGATCTAACTTTATTTGAAGTAGATCAAACAGTTCAAAAGATAAGAGCCGAAGTTGATCCTGAAGCAGAAATTATTTTTGGGGCTATTAAAGATGAGAATATGAGTGGAAAAATAAGGGTTTCAATTGTTGCGACTGCTTTGGATGGTCATAAAACAGAGTCTAAAACTGTTTTGAATATGTTCAATAGGTTACAAAATAGAAATACCGGGTATTCAGAAGGTCTATTTTCTAACAATTCAAAAATTGAGAACAACACTTTAAATTCAATAGAAGGTGCTACAGCTTTGAAATTGGATGAAAAGTTTGAAATTGATGAGCAAGAACAAAACGCTCAAATAAGCAATATTTCACCAAATATTGAAGAACCCCAAAAAGAGGCAGCTCTTGAAGAAAACGATCTTCCTGAAGGAGTTTCAATAGAAAGTGCGTCTTATATGGAAAACAATAATGAAAATCCATTGATTCAAGACACAAATGAAGTCATTTTAGATAAAGAAACCACAGATGAAGAATATACTCCAAAACTTTTTTCTGACGAAAGTCATCAAGAATCTGAAGCAGATAAAGAAGAAAGTAATGATAATTATTCAGCAAATTTATTTGATCAAGACACAATAGAAGAGGAAGACTTCGAAATACCTGCATTTTTAAGAAAACAAAAATTTTAATGTCTTTACTTTATAATTATGCTCAACCAACCTTTATTACTGGACTTAAAGCATTTTCCAGTAATGCTGGACGATGTAATTAAAATTTGTTCTCCAAAAAAGGGATATACTTTTTTAGATTGTACATTTGGAGGTGGCGGCTACTCCAAAAAAATATTAAAATTTTCTCAAACAAAAGTAATTGCACTTGATAGAGATGAATATATTTTTAAAATAGCTAAAAATTTAGAAAAAAAATACCCAAAAAGATTTACTTTTTTCCACAAAAAATTTAGTGAGCTAGACACTATAGTCCAAGGTCAAAAAATTGACGTAGCAATTTTTGACTTAGGTTTATCTTCATATCAATTAAAAAATTTAAAAAGAGGTTTTTCTTTTAAGTCAAAAGAATCTTTAGATATGTCAATGGGATTGTCAACTATTTCGGCCGAGCAGGTAATCAATAAATGCAGTGAACAAAAATTAAAATTGATTATTAAAGTTTTGGGCGAAGAAAGAGAAGCATCTAAAATTGTAAAAAATATAATTAAATTTAGATCCATTAAAAAGATAACAAAAGTAAGTGAACTTGTAGAAATT
Source organism: Pelagibacteraceae bacterium AG-345-F21 (assembly GCA_003281795.1). GTDB lineage: Bacteria > Pseudomonadota > Alphaproteobacteria > Pelagibacterales > Pelagibacteraceae > Pelagilacustribacter. The sequence continues at coordinate 53,134 of QCAW01000001.1, read as the reverse complement.
ATAAAAAAAAGTAAAAAAAAAAATTATTCTCAGAAAATAGATCCATGTACTAAAACTTTTCAAGCATTAAGAATATTTGTTAATAAAGAAATAACGGAGTTATCTAAAGGATTGATAAATGCAACGAAAATCTTAAAACCTGGAGGAAAGATCTTGATAGTGAGTTTTCATTCGATAGAGGATAAAATTGTTAAATTTTTTTTTAATAATTTTTCTAAAAATAGATCAAACCCATCAAGGTATTTTCCTAAACAAGATCAAACAAGTACAACACTGTTTGAAATTTATAAAAATATTATTTTAAGGCCCTCAAAAGAGGAAATATCTAAAAATCTTCCGTCTCGTTCTGCAAAATTAAGGTTTGCAGTAAGAAATAAAAACAAATTTATTTATCCAAAAGATTTAATTAACAAATTTCGAAATTATTTAGAATTAGAGAGTTCTTATGTTTAAAGTTAAAATTTTAGTATCTATTTGTATTTTCTCTATCTTACTGGGATTTACTTCAATAATCAAAACTCAAACTAGAATAATTGAAAAAAAAATTTACAAAACTAATGTAGTATTAGCAAAAATTGAAAATGACTTGCATGAAGTTCAGTTAGATTATTATTATCTTTCATCTCCTGGCTATCTTTCAAAAAAAATTGATGAATTATCTTACACTCAGTATTCACCAATGGATTTTTCAAGAATATTTTTAAGTTATGGAGATTATATTAATAATCGAAGTAATTTGACAAAGTTAAAAATAAAAAATGAAAAAAAAAAATAAAAAAAAAAAGAATTATAATGAAAACCAAACAAGCTTTTATTTTGAAGATTATTTAGAAACTAATCAAAAAAATAAAAAAAAAACAAGTTCTACAATTTCTCAAGATAGAATTTATCTTCTTTTTTTTCTATTTTTTTCTCTAATTTTAATTTTTTCAATTAAAATTACTTTCGTATCTTTAAAAAATCCTGAAATTTTAAATAATAAAAGCAATTACTCTAAATTAATTTCTTTAAGAAGAGATATCGTTGATAGAAATAATTCCATAATATCAAGAAATATCAACTCTTATCATGCTGCAATTAATCCTAGCCTAATTAAAGATAAAAAAAACTTTTTATTAAAAATTAGAATTAATTTTCCAGAAATTTCAAATGAATTTCTTAGACTTAAACTTAAAGAAGGAAAATATTTTTATTTAAAAAGAAGACTTGATCAAAAAGACAAAGAAAGATTATGGGCATTAGGTGAAAAAGGAATAATATTTGAACCGTTCCAATCAAGAATTTATACTAATGCAAATCTTTACAGCCATATTCTAGGTCAAGTTGATTATGATAACTTCGGTGTTTCTGGAGTAGAAAAATATTTTGACACAGAATTAAAAGAAAAAAAACTTATGAATTACCCTCTACAATTAACATTAGATACGAATATTCAGCATATAGTAGATAAAGAATTAAACAATGCGTTGCACATTTTTAATGCGACTGGGGGAGCAGCGTTATTGATGGACGTAAATAATGGCGAGGTTTTATCTTTGGTTTCTCTTCCTAATTATAATATTAACATTAGAGAAAGTATTACAGACAAAAACTATATAAATAAAATTACAAAAGGAATATATGAACTAGGTTCTATTTTTAAAACATTTACTATAGCTTTAGCAATAGAAAAAAATCTAGTTTCTTCTGATACAATTATCAATAATATTCCAAGGAAAGTTAAATGTTCAATTCATGAAATTTCAGATATAAAAGAATTTCCCAAACATTTGTCTGTAGAAGATATTTTAATAAGATCTTCAAATATCGGAACATTAATGTTAGCTCAAAAAATTGGTGAAGAGGATTATAAGGAATTTTTAAATCAAACAAAATTACTGGCTCCTCCTAATATCCAACTAGAAGAGCTGGGTAACCCTCTAAGTTTTAAATGGGATAAATGTAAATTAGAAACTATTTCTTATGGACATGGTATAACTGTAACACCTCTTCAAGCTACAGCAACTTATGCAGCGTTGGTCAATGGTGGTAAAATCATTTCTCCCACTCTAATTAAAAAAGAAAAATTAGAAAAAAAACAAATTATTTCTCCTGATACTAGCAAAGAAATTAATAAAATTTTAAGAAAGGTCGTAACAGAACAAGAGGGGACAGCTAGCTTGGCAGACATTTACGGTTATGATGTAGGAGGAAAAACTGGAACTTCTCAAAAATATGGCAATAGAAATGAAAATATAAATACTTTTATATCAATTTTCCCCTCTCAAAGTCCAAAATATGCTTTGCTAGTAATGTTAGAAAACCCACAAGTCGCAAAAAATTTAATTTATAATTATAGAGGGATGAAGATAAAAGGCACAAGAAATGAGGCTGGTTGGAACTCAGTGTATACAGCAGGCAAAATTATAGAAAAAATTGGACCTATTTTAGCCATAAAAAATGATGAATTTTATAAAGACTATGTTGCTAAAAAATCTAATTAAAACTCCATCTAAAAAACATCAAAACCTCGAAGTAAAAGGAATAACTGCAAATAGTAATAATGTTAAAAAGGGTTATTTTTTTATTGCAACAAAAGGAACTAAAATAAACGGTGAATATTTTATAAACGACGCAATAAAAAAAGGTGCAATTGCTATTATTTGTTCACAAGATTGCAAATATTACAATAAAAAAATTTTAATAATAAAAACAAAAAATATAAGAAAATATTTAAGCGAACTTTCATCAAAATTTTATAGTTCAAAGCCAAAAAATATAATTGCAGTGACAGGCACAAATGGAAAAACATCGGTAGCAGATTTTTTTTATCAAATTTTAAGCTTAAATAGAGTACCTGTAGCTTCCATAGGCACATTAGGAATAAAATATAAAAAAAAAATAATCAAAACACAACTTACTACTCCAGATACTATTACACTTCACAAAAATTTAGAAATTTTAAAAAATAATAAAGTTGAGAATGTAATTATAGAAGCATCAAGTCATGGCCTGCATCAAAGAAGACTTAACGATATTAACTTTAAAGCCGGGATTTTTACAAATTTAAGTCAAGATCATTTAGATTATCATCGTACAATGAAAGCTTATTTTAAAGCAAAACTAATATTGTTCTCTGAATTGTTGTCAAAAAAGAAATATTTAATTACTGATGAAAAAATTAAAGAGTTTTCAAATTTAAAAAAAATTTCAAAAATAAGGCAACTAAAGTTGTTAAATATATCTAAAAAAATGACAGAACTTAATAATATTTCAAATTTAAAAGGTTCGTTTCAATTAAAAAATCTATCTATGGCAGCACTAGCTGCAAAATTGTGCGGTCTAAATAAAAAAAAAATTAACTTAGCTATTAGAAAAATTAAAAACGTTAATGGAAGATTAGAATTTGTAAAAACATTTAATAATAATGTTAAAGTATTTCTAGATTATGCCCACACTCCTGGAGCATTACAAGCAGTGCTCCAGTCGTTAAAAGGTCTTAGTAATGACAATATTTCTTTAGTTTTTGGTTGCGGGGGAGAGAGAGATAGAAAAAAAAGATCGATAATGGCAAAAATAGCTAAAGTTTATTGCAAAAAAATTTATGTAACAGATGATAATCCTAGACACGAAAATCCTTTTAAAATTAGAAAAGAAATTTGCAAACATTTAAAAGGAAAAACTTACTACAATATAGCCAGTAGATCTGAAGCTATTAAAAGATCAATTTTAAACGCAGAACCTAATGAAATTATCTTAATTGCTGGCAAAGGTCATGAGACTTATCAAGATTATGGAAAAAAAATTATTTCTATTTCTGATAAAAAAATCATCAAGAATATTAAAAGTTCACATTCAAAAAAAAAAATATCTTTTTTAGCAAATTCAAAAATAATACAGCAAGTCCTTGGAAAAAATAAATTTTATAAATATAATGGATTGGCAATAGACTCTAGAGATGTAAAAAAAGAAAATATATTTTTGGCTATAAAAGGAAAAAATAACGATGGAAATAAATTTATACCACAAGCTGTGCGAAAGGGGGCTAAACTAATTATTTCATCAAAAAATAATAAAAAATTTAAAAAAAAGATAATAAAGGTAGAAGATGAATTTAAGTTTTTAAATAAATTTGCCTTTTTCAATAGAAAAAATTCGAATGCAAAAATTATTGCTATAACTGGTAGTGCAGGAAAAACATCTTTAAAAAATTTATTAAAAAATTTGCTTAACAATTTTGGGAGCACTTTTGCCTCACCAAGATCTTTTAATAACAGTATAGGCGTGCCCGTAAGTTTATCTAATTTAGATATAAATCATAAATTTGGTGTTTTTGAAGTTGGGATGAGTAGATCTGGAGAAATAGATCAGTTAACCAAAAAAATAAAACCTAATCTAGGCATAATAACTAATATAGGAGAGGCACACATTGAAAATTTTAAAAACATTAAAGGTATAGCTTCTGCTAAAGCTGAAATAATAAATAATATTGAAGAAAATGGCTCAATTATCTTAAATCGTGATGATAAATTTTTTGATTTTCTTTACAAGAAGGCAAAATTAAAAAAAATTAAAGTTGTTACATTTGGCAAAAACAATAAGTCAGATATTCAATTTTTAAAACAAAAAAAAAATAATGGCACCAATCTAATTCATGTCCGAGTGAATAATAAATATATTAAATTTAGAATTAAAGACATCAATTTGCACAATGTTTTATGCTCCTTAGCAGTATTAAATGAATTTGGCTTAAGCATTGATAAAATTATCAAAACATATGAACATTTTGAGCCTTCGGAAGGAAGAGGAAAAATTCATAAGATAAACAGGTACAAAAAAAAATTTAAATTGGTCGATGAAAGTTATAATGCAAATCCATTGTCAGTTAAAAATGCATTAAAAAATTTTTCAGAAATAAAAAAAAAGAAATTTAAAAAATATTTGCTTTTAGGTGATATGCTCGAATTAGGAAAAAAATCAGAAATCTATCATAGAAATTTGTCTAAACTTATTAACAGTTCTGATATCGATAAAGTTTTTATAAAAGGTGAAAAAACTCTTTTTACGTATAAAAACATCAATAAAAATAAACGTGGAAATATTTTTCAATGCGATCAAGATATTGATCTAATTTTTAAAAATATAATCACTAATAATGATTATTTAATGATAAAAGGATCTAATTCAACAGGTCTTAAAAATATAAGCAATACAATGATAAAGGAATCATAAATGTTATTTAGTATTCTTACTTCTCTTATAGAGCAATATTCTTTTTTAAACGTATTTAAATATCTTACTTTTAGAACCGGCTTATCTGTAGTTACATCACTTATTGTTGTTTTTTTAATTGGTGGACCGCTTATAAAACTATTTTCTGAAAATATGATTACTGGACCAATTAGGCGAGACGGGCCTATAGATCATATTATTAAAAAGTCTGGAACTCCAACCATGGGCGGTGTGATTATAATTATAGGTATGTTGACTAGTACATTATTATGGGCTGACTTAAGCAATATTTATATTTGGACATTAATTTTTGTTTCATTGAGTTTGGGTTTGTTAGGATTTGTAGATGATTTGCTTAAAATTAAGTTAAAGAATTCTCGAGGTCTCAATTCAAAATTAAAATTACTTGGTCAATTAATAATAAGCATTATAGCAATTCTAATTTTAATCGAATTTTCAGACCATGAATACTTATTTAATTTATATTTTCCATTTTTTAAAAATTTAATTTGGCAAATGGGACTTTTCTTTATTCCTTTTGGTATATTTGTGATTATTGGATCTTCTAATGCAGTAAATTTGACTGATGGTTTGGACGGATTGGCCACTGTCCCGGTAATGCTGGTAGCACTCTCATTTACTTTAATTTCTTATGTAGTAGGTAACACAATTTTTTCAGAGTATCTTAAATTACAATATATTCCAGATGTAGGTGAGCTTTCTATTTTTTGTGGTTCAATAGTAGGGTCTTGTTTAGGTTTTCTTTGGTATAACGCTCCTCCTGCTAAAATATTTATGGGAGACACAGGCTCTTTATCTCTAGGAGGTTCTCTAGCTACAATTGCTATTATTGCTAAACATGAAATCGTACTTGCGATAATCGGAGGTTTATTTGTGTTAGAAACCGTTTCAGTAATAATTCAAGTAATATCATTTAAACTAACGGGAAAAAGAATTTTTAAAATGGCACCAATACATCACCATTTTGAGAAAAAAGGTTGGGCTGAATCAACTATTGTAATTCGATTTTGGATCATAGCAATAATTTTAGCTTTAGTAGGACTAGCAACACTCAAATTAAGATAATGCGTGAATCATTCAATTTTAAAGATAAAAGTTTTGCTGTTTATGGTCTAGGAATGACTGGAAATTCTGTGGTCAATTTTTTGAGTAAAAATAGAGCTCACAAAATTTATACTTGGGACGATTATCAAACTAAATCAAATTTATATCTTAAAAATAGATTTATAAATATTTTAAACTCTGTTGATTATATAGTGATGAGTCCTGGAATAAATATTTTAAAATCAAAATTTAAAAAAATATTATTGAAAAATAAAAAAAAAATCATAACTGATCTAGATTTATTTTTTTTAAAAAATAAAGTTCAAAAATCAATTGTAATTACAGGCACAAATGGAAAATCAACTACTTGTTCTTTAATTCACCATATTCTAAAAAAAAATAGAATTAAAAGTAAATTAGTAGGAAATATAGGAAAACCAGTTTTAGATGAAAAATTTAAAAAAAAAGAAATTTACATTATTGAGGCTTCTTCATTTCAACTAGAATACTCAAAGTTCATAAAGCCTTATTGTGCAGCTATATTGAATATATCTAAAGATCATTTGGATTGGCATGGCTCAAAACGAAATTATGTAAAATCAAAAATTAAAATTTTCAACAATCAAACAAAAAAAGATATAGCATTTTTAAATAATTTAATCTTAAAGAAATTATATAAAAAAAATAATTTTTTAGGAAAATTAAAATATATAAAAAATAATTCATTAAAAATATCAGATAGTCAAAACCGATATCTTCAACTGGAAGCAAATAAAAATAATGTAAAGTTTGCTTATTATATATCAAAAATTTTTAATGTTAATAAAAAGGCTTTTTTAAAATCTTTAAAATCCTTTAAAGGTTTAGCTCACAGACATGAGATCTTTTTAAAATTTGATAATTATACTTTTATAAACGACTCAAAAGCTACTTCATTTGAGTCTACAAAATATGCTTTAAGATCAAATGATAATATTCTTTGGATTACTGGAGGATTGCCAAAAAAAAATGACAAAATAAATATTAATGAATTTAAGAAAAAGATTATTAAAGTGTTTATAATTGGTAATCATTCTAAATTTTTTGTTAAATATATTAATAAAAAAATCGAATTTGAAATTGTTTATAATTTACGAACAGCTGTCAATAAGGTTTTTAAATTCTTAAAAAATAAAAAAAAACTTACTATTTTATTTAGTCCAGCAAGTGCATCATACGATCAATATAAAAACTTCGTTGATAGAGGAGATAAATTTAAACTTTTGGTTAATCAATATGCTAAAAAATATATTTAATTTTGAATTTTCTAATTATTGGAGAAATATAGATAAAAATATTCTTTTTGGATTTTTAATATTATTTTTTTTAGGTCTTTTTTTTTCATTTTCTTCCACCTCGTCTTTGGCTGGAGAAAGACTAAATAAAACCTATTATTTTTTCTTTTCCAAACATTTAATTTTTACTATATTTGCTCTTTTTGTAATGATTTTTATTTCAGCAATTGAAACTTCATTATTAAAGAAAATGACTATTCCATTTTTTATAATCTCTTTTTTACTATTAGTTTTGGTTCCTATTATAGGAGTAGAAGTGAAGGGAGCTACAAGGTGGCTAGATTTGTACCTATTTAGATTACAACCAATTGAATTTTTAAAACCTTTTTTTATTCTCGCTATAGTAAAAATACTAACATTCGAAAAATTAAAAAATTCTCAAATAAAATATTTATTTAGTTTTTTATTATTAATTTCAATAATAATTTTGTTAATTGATCAACCTGATTTAGGACAATCAATTTTATTAATTGGAAGTTGGATAGCCACAGTATTTATTTCAGGGGTTAGTCTTTTATATATCTTAAGTTTTTTTATTATTTTTATAATTTTGTTATCAGGGCTTTTATTTTTGATGCCAGAAAAATTTGGTTATATTATTAATCGTTTAATTACATTTTTAGATCCTAGTAAAGGAGACACATTTCAATCCTCGAGAGCATTAGATGCAATTAAACAGGGAGGGTTAAAAGGCCAGGGAATGGGAGAAGGCATTCTTAAGGATAGTGTCCCCGAAGCGCACACGGATTATATAATTGCTATTATATCTGAGGAGTACGGATCAATAGTTTCAATTATTATCATAAGTATATTTTTATATATTTCTTTCAGAATAGTAAAAACTTGTTCTTCAAAAAACGATGAATTTATAAAATTGTCTTTGTGCGGTTTAGCTTCACTTTTAATTTTTCAAACTTTTATTCATATCGGAGTAAATACAAGTTTGCTGCCAACAACTGGAATGACTTTGCCTTTTCTTAGTTATGGAGGATCATCCCTTATTGGCAGCGCTATTTTGGCCGGATTAATTTTAAATTATACAAAAATTAAATTAGATATTGATGAATTACAAAACTAAAAAAATTGTTATCGCAACAGGAGGGACTGGTGGTCATATTTTTCCAGCTTTTAGTTTAGCAAAACATTTCATTGAAAATAAATTTGATGTAGAGATTATTTCTGATAAAAGAGGACTAAAATATTTAAAAAGTAATCACGGCTTAAAAGTTACTCAAATTGAAACATCTACTATTTTTAAAAAAAACGTATTTAATTTATTTTTTTCAGTATTAGTTGTTTTATATTCTGTATTAAGATCATTTATTTTTTTATTAAGAAAAAAACCAGATTTGATTTTTGGTATGGGTGGATATTCCTCTTTTCCTGTATGTTTAGTAGCTAAAATTCTTAAAATTCCATTTATTATTTATGAAAACAATTTACACATCGGAAAAGCTAATAAATATTTGTTGCCATACGCAAAAAAAGTTTTTGTTTCTCAAAATGAATTGGACGGGATTCCACAAAAATATGAAAGAAAAATTTGTAAAATTGGCAACATAGTTCGAAAAGAAATAATTAATTTTAAAAATCATAAAGAAGTCCATAAAGATGATAGCAAACTTAAAATTTTAATTTTAGGAGGAAGTCAAGCTGCGAAAATATTTGGAGAAACTCTTCCTAAAATTTTTGAAAAATGTGTTAAAGCCAATATATCTATAAGAGTTTATCAGCAGTGCTTACCTAGTCAAAATAAAATTTTAAGTTCTTTTTATGATAATTTAAAAATTGACTATGAAATTTTTAATTTTAGCGAAAAAATTTTAGATTATTTTTCTAAAGTAAATTTAGCCATAACTCGTTCGGGCTCTTCAATTTTGGCAGAATTAATTAATGTTAAAATACCCTTTATTTCTGTTCCTCTGCCGTCATCTGCTGACAACCATCAATTAAAAAATGCTATTTATTATGAAAAAAATGGTTATAGCTACTTAGTAGAGGAAAAAGATTTGAACTCAAAATTATTTGAATTTATTAAAATGATTGATAAAGATCCAAGAATATTAAGTCAAATAGTGGAAAAACAAAAACAACATTCTGATAAATCTGTTTATGAAAATATAGATAAACAAATATACGAAATTATAAATGAAAAAAATTAGTATAGGACAAAAAGAAATTATACATTTTATAGGTATCGGAGGTATAGGAATGAGTGGGTTGGCCCAGATAATGAAAAATATGGGTTTAAAAATTCAAGGAAGCGACCAAAATAAAAACAAAAATACTTCTAATTGTACAAGGTTGGGTATTAGAGTTTATATCGGACATGTACAAAAAAATATTAAAAATGCCTCTATTGTAGTTAAATCTTCAGCTATTAAAGAAAACAATGTTGAAATCCTTCAAGCAAAAAAAAGAGGAATTCCTATTTATTCTAGAGCTGAGGTTTTAGCAAGTGTTGTTTCTTTAAAAAAAAATATAATTGTAACTGGATCTCATGGCAAAACTACCACAACATCTTTAGTAGCAAAAATTTTTTCAGATCAAAAATTAGACCCTACAATTATAAATGGTGGAGTAATAAATTCATTTAAAAATAATGCAAAACTTGGTAAAGGCGATTGGGCAATTTTAGAAGCTGATGAGTCAGACGGAAGTTTTCTTAAGTTACCAGTACATTATTCGATTGTTACTAACATAGACTATGAGCATATAGACTACTATAAAAATTATAAAAATTTAGAGAATGCTTTTATCCAATTTATTAATAAGACTCCTCCCATTGGAAAATCATTAATCTGTATTGACAATAAAAATATAAAAAACATTTTATTCAAATTAAAAAATAAAAATATATACACTTATGGGTTTAACAAAAACGCTAATTACAGAATTGCAAATACAAGATATAAGGTAAATTACTCACTATTTGATCTACACTATAAAAATCTGAATAATAAAAAAACTATAATCAAAAATATTAATTTAAAATTGATCGGGGAACATAATGTTTTAAACGCATCCGCTGCAGTATCACTTTGCTTAAATCTTGGAGTAAAAATTAATATAATCAAAAAGGCTTTAAAAAACTTTACAGGAGTTCAAAGAAGAATGACAAAAATATTTACAAAAAATAAGAACGATTTTTTTGATGATTACGCCCATCACCCTACAGAAATTTCATCTATACTTGATGGAGTAAAAAAAGTTTACAAAAAAAGAAAAGTTATTTCAGTATTTGAGCCTCATAGATATTCAAGAGTAATTTCTTTAAAACAGGCTTTTTCTAAATCATTTAAAAAATCAGATTTAGTTTTAATTTGCCCTATGTATGCTGCAGGTGAAAAAAAAATTTCTAGTTTCAACTTTCAAAAATTTGCGGATCTAATATCTAAAAATTCAAAAGTTCAAGTAGTTTTAGTTAAATCTCAAAAAGAACTAAATAAGTTTTTTAGAAAAAATTTGATTAATAATGAAATAATAATTGGAATGGGTGCAGGCTCTATTTCTCAATGGATGAAAGAATTAAAAACAAGCTTATGAATTTAGAAATTTCTAATCTTAAAAGAAAATTCGGCAAGAACATTATTAAAAATGAAATTTTGTCAAAATATAGTTGGTTTAATTTAGGCGGACCTGCAGAAATTTTTTTTAGACCAGAGAATAAAGAACAATTAAAAGAGTTTCTAAATGAAACATTTAAAAAAAATTTCAAAATTAATATTTTAGGAGCTGGATCAAATACCCTTATAAGAGATTCTGGGGTAAAAGGAGTTTTAGTAAAGTTAAGTTCAAATTTTTCAAATATAAAATTAATTAAAAAAGATATAATTGAAGTAGGTGCTGCCACATTAGATAAAAAAGTTTCAGAATTTGCAAAAATAAATGAAATTGGAGGAATGGAATTTTTGTCGTGTATACCCGGCTCAATAGGCGGGGCCATAATAATGAACAGCGGGTGCTATGGAACTGAAATTTCGGAATTATTATTGTCAGTCTTAGTTGTAGATGAAAAAGGTCAGGAAAAAAAAATTAGTCGAGACGAAATAGAGTTTTATTATAGAGGATGCAACCTCGCTCATAATTTTATTATTATTTCCGCACAATTAAAAGGTGTTACTACCTCAAAAGAGTTAATAGAAAAAAAACAAATAGAATATATTAAAAAAAAGCGTGACTCACAACCAAGTCAAATAAAAACAGGCGGAAGCACATTTAAAAATAATCAAAGTAAAAAAGCTTGGGAACTTATTAAGGATTCAGGTTGTGATAAATTTTCAGTTGGCGATGCAAAAATTTCTGAAAAGCACTGTAATTTTTTTATTAACAGTGGAAAGGCAAAATCTTCAGATATTGAGAAACTTATTAATAAAGTAAAAAGTCAAGTTCATTTAAAAACAGGAATAGATTTAGAACTTGAAATAAAAATTATAGGAGATGAAAAATAAAAAAATTTTAGTTGTAATGGGAGGCACATCAGGAGAAAGATCTGTCAGTCTTGATAGTGGTAGAGCTTGCGCTAAAGCTTTGAGAAAAAAAGGTTATAATGTTTCAATTTATGACCCTAAAAAAAAACCTCTTGATTTAATTTATAAAAAAAAAATAGATATAATTTTTAATGCCTTGCATGGCAAAAATGGTGAAGACGGTTTTGCTCAAAGTTATTTTGAATATTTTAAGATTCCATATACTCACTCAGGAATAATGAGTTCTTACAATGCTATGGATAAATTAATTTCTAAAAAAATATTTAAGCAAAAGGGTCTATATACACCAAAATATTTTTCTATTTTGAGTCACGAGTTTAATAGAGAGTATTTAAAAAGATTACTCAAAAAGAATAATTTTATTTTTCCGATTGTTGTCAAACCAACCAATGAAGGTTCAAGTCTTGGAGTAAAAATTTGTGATAACTTGAATAAACTCAATTATGCATCTAAATTTCTTTTTAAAAAATATGATGAGCTAATTTATGAACCCTTTATTGGCGGACAAGAGATTCAAGTAGCAGTGATAAACGGTAAGCCATTAGGAGCAATTGAACTTAAACCTAAAAGAAAATTTTATGATTACAAAGCAAAATACTCGAAAACCGCTTTAACATCTCACATAATGCCAGCAAATATTAAAAGTAAAAAATATAAAGAAGTCCTTTCGATTGCAAAAAAGGCCCATCAAGCACTAGGGTGTAGAGGAGTTACAAGATCAGATTTTAAATTTTATAGAAACAAATTCTACCTTTTGGAAACTAACACTCAACCAGGAATGACAGATTTATCTCTGGTTCCAGAAATTGCAAGTTACAAAGGTATAAATTTTGTGAGCTTAGTTGAAAAAATCTTGCTTGACGCCAGTATTAATAGATGAAAAAGCCCTTTTTTTTGTTAGCAGTTTTTTTTATTTTTTTATCTACTTACAACCCAAATATTAAAAATATCCAAATTCCTCATTTTAATATTAAACAGATAATTTTGGAACATGATGAAATTATCGATAAAGATCTTTTAAAAAAACAATTAAATTATTTATACGAAGAGAATTTATTTTTTTTAAACAATGAAAATATTAAAAAGAAAATTAAAAACTTAGAATTTGTTGAAAGTTTTACCATAAAAAAGATTTACCCAAATACCTTAAAATTGACAATAAAAGAGAAAGAGTTCATAGCCATTTTAATAAAAGAAAAGAAAAAATACTTTATTTCAGATAATGGAAATATAGTAAAATATAAAGATATTAATAAATTTGAAGATTTACCAACAGTTTTAAACGGTGGAGATCGATTTTTTTCAATGTACCAAAATCTTAAAAATACAAACTTTCCAATCGAAATGATAAAATCTTATTATTTTTTTGAGTCGGGCAGGTGGGATTTGATAATTGAAGATAATAAAGTAATTAAGTTACCAATTAAAGATTATAAAAAAAGTTTAAAAAATTTTATGAAAATTATTAGTAGCAAAGAATTTAATGAATATAGCTTATTTGACTATCGAATTAAAGATCAAATAATATTAAATTAATATATGCTATCAAATGTCCCGATTTTATTTATTGAAATCAATAATAGCAATTATACTTTTATAGCTGGTGTATACGATGATAATAAAAATTTTAAAATAAGTGAAAAAATTGTAACTTTAAGTGCTGGGATCAACAAAAAAAAATTTATAAATTTAGATGAAGCATATGAGACAATAAAAAACAGCATTGAAAATATTGAAAGTAAATTAGATTTCGTTTTTAAAGAAGCGACTATTATAATTGATGCTTTTAACTGCTCTTGTACAAATATTTCTGGTTTCAAAAAATTAAATGGATCTCAAATATTTAAGGAAAATATCTCATATATTTTAAATTCATTAAAATTGCTTATAACTGAAAATGAAAACAAAAATAAAATTTTACATATTTTTAATTCTAAAAGTATTTTAGATGGAGTTGAGGTTAAAAATTTACCAATAGGTTTATTTGGTGACTTCTATATTCATAATTTAACTTTTTTTTTTATAAACGATAATGACTTAAAGAATATAAAGTTTTTATTTAATAAACATAATATTGAAGTTAAGAAGATTTTTCTTAAAGATTTTGTTGAGGGTGCTCAGTTAATTGAACTCAAAAATCACGAGTCTTTTTTAAAGGTAAAAATAGATGAAAATTCATCTAATATAAGTTTTTTTTATAATTCTGCATTTGTTTATTCTGAAGATTTTGACTATGGTTCCAATATTGTCTACCGAGATATTGAAAAAATTTGTTTAATAGATACAAAAACAATTAAAAATTTTTTCAATGATAGTCTCTTAAATCAAAACTCGATTGATAAAGATGAAGTATTAGAAAAAAAATATTTTATAAATGGCAATTTTAGAAAAATAAGAAAAAAATTAATATTCGACATAGCTGAAGCTAGAATAGAAGAAATCATAAATCGTATTTTAAATAAAAATACTAATATTAAAAATTTAAAATTTGATAGATTTAAAATATTTATGATGTTTCAAGACAAAATTATTGAAAAAAATTTTGAAAAAGTTTTTGATAATTTTATTTCTCAAAATAATTATCAAAAGCCTGAATTTATAGACACTTTTTCATCTGAAATTACGGTTAGCAAAGCTTCTAAGTTGAGCGTTACAGGTTGGAGAAATGAAGCTATACCGGTAGCGCAACAAAAAAAATCATTAATTACAAAGCTTTTTAAGCTTTTATTTGATTAATAAGTTGTTTTTTTTTGAAACATTTGTTGTGTTAATTCATTTATATCAATTTTGTATAAAATCCAAATGTTTAAACCTAATCAAAAAACAATAAAAAACGAAATAAATTTAGAAGGTATTGGATTACATAATGGGCAAGAGGTGAGTTTAACAATAAAACCTTCAGAGCCTAATACTGGAATAATTTTTAAAAGAATTGATATAAATGATAATAATATTATTAACGCTAACTTTAATAATGTTGTTGAGCCCGTCTTGTGTACGCAACTTAAAAATAAAAATGGAGTTACAGTATCAACAGTTGAACATTTAATGGCAGCCTTTTATGGAGAAGGTATAGACAATGCCATTGTAGAACTTAATGCCTCTGAAATTCCGATTATGGATGGCTCAGCAGTTGATTTCGTTGATGCAATAAGGTCAGTTGGAGTTGTAGAACAAAGCGAACCTAGAAAATTCATTAAAGTATTAAAAAAAGTTGAAGTTAAAGATGGAAAAAAATTTATCTCTATAGAACCTCTAAAACAAGATTTAATAATAGATTTCGAAATTATTTTCAACAATCCGTTGATAAGGACTAGAAGAAAAGAATTAAAATTGAGCAATGCTAATTTATCAGAAATTTACAACTCTAGAACTTTTTGTTTATATGAAGATATTGATAATATTAAAAGAATGGGACTAGCTAAAGGCGGTTCACTAGATAACGCCATAGTAGTACAAGGGAATAAAATTCTTAACGAAGATGGCTTGAGAAATAGAAACGAATTTGTTTTACATAAAATACTAGACTGTCTAGGAGATATAATGCTTTCAGGTAATCGTATATTTGGATGCATCAAAACATCTCAAGGTGGACATGCTCTTACCAATAAATTATTGAAGAAATTTTTTTCAAATAAAGCTAATTGGAGCTTAGAAAATTTTGAAAATAACGAAAAACAAAACGAAAATTCTTATAAAAATCCAGTAGCTATCGGCGCATAACATCATTCAAATTTACCATTGCAAATTAATTTGATACTAATTTGTCTATGTTTCAAAAAATACTTTTAATTATACTTTGCTTATCTTTATTATTTTCATGTTCTGGAAATAAAAATGTAGACTATCAACCCACGGAAAAAGTCGATCCTTATAAAGTTTACGAAGAGGGATTGGAGTCATTTAAAAAAGCTGATTTTTTTTATGCTAATAAAAAATTTTCAGAAGCAGAATTAAATTTTGCAATAGTTGATCATGCAGCAAAATCTGCGATTATGGCAAGTTATTCTTTGTATGGAATAAATTTTTATGAGGAGGCATTAGAAAATTTAGAAAGTTATTTAAAAAAATATCCTGCAGATAAACATGTCATTTATGCTCATTATTTAATAGCAATAATTTATTTTGAACAAATCTCTGATGAAAAAAAAGATTTACAACCTTTATTAAATGCAGATAAAAAAATAGATTTTTTTATAAATAAATTCCCTAACACAGATTATGCGATTGATTTAAAATTTAAAAAAAATTTAATTCAAAATCAACTTGCTGCTAAAGAACTTTACGTTGCAAAGTATTATATTTCTGTACAAAAGTGGGTTCCAGCAATTAATAGATTAAAAATTATTCTAAACAGATATCAAGAAACGATATTTATTGAAGAAGCTCTTCATAGACTGGTAGAAATTAATTATTATCTAGGTTTAGAAGATGAAGCAAAAAAATTCGCAAAAATATTAGGATATAATTATAATTCTAGCGAATGGTTTGAACAATCTTATAAAGTATTTAATAAAGAATATAAAATTGCTCAAAAAAAGAAACTTAATGAAAATCAAGGCTTTTTTGATAAATTTCTTGAGAAAATTAAATAATTAGAATGACTAAGGATCAAGAAATTATAAATTTATATAGAAGAAAAATACAATTATTAAAAAAACATAATAAGTCGTATTTTCATTATGACAATCCTTCAATTACAGATAAGCAATATGATGATTTGAAAAGAGAAGTTATTGAATTAGAGAGTAAAAATGTTTTTCTCGTAAATTTAGGTTTAAGAAAAAATTTAGTTGGTTCTCCACCCTCAAAAAAATTTGAAAAAATTAAACATTTAAAGCCAATGTTATCTTTATCAAATGCTTTTGATATAAATGGAATGGATGATTTTTTAGGTAAAATTAATAATTTTTTAAATAGAAAAGACAAAAATATAGAATTGTCCTCAGAGCCAAAAATAGATGGGATTTCAGCAACTTTAATTTACGAAAACGGAATACTCACAAAGGGACTTTCAAGAGGAGACGGTATAACTGGGGAGAACATTTTAGAAAATTTAAAAACCATAATTGAAATTCCTCAAAAAATAAAAGATGTTAATGTACCCTCTCTTTTGGAAATTCGTGGGGAAATATTTATTGGTAAAAAAGATTTTTATAAAATTAAAGGCAATTTTGCTAATCCTAGAAATGCTGCCGGAGGATCATTAAGACAAAAAAATTCAAAAGAAACATCCAAAATACCACTTAAATACTTTGCTTATGGTTTTGGAGTTATCAGACCTATGAAATTTTTAAAACAGTCTGAATTTTTAGAAAAAATTAAAAAGTGGGGCTTTTCTATCAATCCTTTGTGCAACACAGTTAAAAATTTAGAGGAGATAGAGAAACAACATTCTAAAATTGAATCAATGAGATCATCATTAGATTATGATATTGATGGTTTAGTATACAAAGTAAATGACATAAAATTGCAGGATAGATTAGGTAACACTTCAAATTCTCCACGTTGGGCAATTGCATACAAATTTTCAGCTGAAAAAGCAGTTACTAAGATTCAAGATATTGTAATTCAAGTAGGTAGAACTGGAGCCATAACGCCTGTTGCAAAAGTCGAACCTGTAAATGTTGGTGGTGTTGTAGTTTCAAATGCCACGTTGCATAACGAAGACGAAATTAAAAGAAAGGATATAAGAATAGGCGACACAGTCCAAATTCAAAGAGCTGGAGATGTTATTCCCCAGGTAATTTCTGTAGATAAATCTAAAAGAGATAAGAATAGTATAAAATATGTTTTTCCAAATAAATGTCTATGTGGATCAATTACAAAAAAAGAAATAAATAAATCTACAAAAAAAGAAGATGCAGTAAGAAGATGTTCAAAAGATTACGAATGCGATTTTATTGCAAAAGAAAAGTTAAAACATATTGTATCAAAAGAAGCATTTAATATTGATGGATTAGGAAAAAAAGTAATTGATCAGTTTTGGGGTTTGAAGTTAATTAAACAACCCTCAGATATCTTTAAAATTGATTATAACAAAATAAGAGATTTAGACGGGTGGGGAGAGCTTTCTATTAATAATTTAAAAAAAGCAATAGAAAAATCTAGGTCGATAGATCTTAATAGATTTATTTATTCAATTGGCATAAGACATATTGGGCAAGAAAATGCTAAAATACTAGCTGATTTTTTTACAACTTCTAAAAAACTTTCTGATTTATTTTATGAAAAAAATAGAAATAAAATTCTTAAAAATTTAATTGATTTAGACGGCATAGGAGAAACTCAAATAGAGTCTTTAAATATTTTTTTTAGTAATAAAAAAAATATAAATATTGTTGAAAAACTTATTAAAATTTTAAAAATCAAAGATTTCAAAATAGAAAATAAAAAAGGTAAATTTTTAAATAAGAACATAATGTTTACCGGTGGTTTTGAAAAAATAAGCAGATCCGAGGCTAAGTCATTAGTTGAGATTAATGGCGGAAAAGTCTTAGGCACTGTTTCAAAAAAGCTAAATATTTTAGTTGTAGGTAACTCGAAGCCTACAAAAACCAAAATAGATAATGCAATTAAATTAAATGTTAAAATTATTAAAGAGGGAGAATGGTATAAAATTTTAGATCTTTGAACATTGCAATGAAAAGATCTTTAGCTCAGATGAACTCATAAATTTTTTAAGCTTATTAAATACTTTTTTGTGGTATTCATTTAGCCATTCTATTTCTTTTTTTTTCAAAATTTTTTTATCTATTAAAGACTTATCAATTGGAACTAAAGTTAAATTGTCAAAAGAATAACTTCTTTTTTTCTTTTTAACTCTAATTAGGTTTTCAATTCTGACTCCAAATTTACCTTTCTCATAATATCCTGGCTCATTTGAAATTATCATACCTTCTCTTAGTTTAACTTTATTATTTTTTGATATGCCTTGTGGTCCTTCGTGAACATTCAAAAAATAACCTACACCATGTCCAGTTCCATGAGCATAGTCTAAATTTATTTCTTTAAGATATTTTCTTGCAACCGCATCAATTTTAGATCCAGTAGTACTATTTGTTAGTTTAAAATTCGCTACAGCAATGTGTCCTTTTAAAACTCTAGTGAAAATATTTTTTATTCTTTTGTTATTATTTTCTAACGAAATCGTTCGAGTTACATCTGTTGTTCCAAAATTATATTGACCCCCAGAGTCAACTAGATAAATATCTCCTTTTTTTAATTTTCTATTACTTTCCTTGGAAGCTTTATAGTGAATTATTGCACCGTTAGGTCCTGATCCTGAAATAGTTGGAAAACTTAAAAATTTAAAATTTTTGTTTTTTTTTCTAAAAGTAAATAGTTTTTCTTGAGCTGTAATTTCACTTATGCTTTTTCTGCTGTAATTGATTTTAAGCCAAATTAAAAATTTTGTAAGAGCTACACCATCAATTATGTGGCTCTCAATAGTATTATTTATTTCCTTTTTTGATTTGATAGATTTTAAATAATAAATGGGATCTACTAAATCAGCTATGACGTTATTTTTTCTTAAGATATTTTCAAATCGCAAAGAGCAAGTAGATGCATCTATCAAAATTCTCTTTTCTTTGATCTTAGAAAGAAAAATATCTGTGTTTTTTATATCAATAATTTTCATACCTTTAAATTTTTTTTTGAAAATTTTTGTTATCTTTGTTAAATCGCAAAACAAATACATATTTCTATTTTTTCCAACTATTAAGTATGAATTCGGTATTGGGGTGAATTCAGTGTCCAAACCTCTAATATTTAAAACCCAAGCAATATTTTCACTTGAAGTAATAAACTGAAAGTCAATTCTCTTTTTTTTATTAATCAATAATAGTTTTGAGATTTTTAATTTAAAGTTTTCACCAACCGCTTTTTGCGGGAGAGTATAAAATTTTTTAGTATCATATTTTTTCTTTTTTTTCCAAATATTGCTAATTAAATTCTTATTTACAGGGATTAGACTACAATTAGTTTTATTAAAAAAGACTTTTAAATTTTTTCTGGTATGAATCGCTGGATCATAACCAATCTTGAAATCTTTATTCTTGAGTATATCATTCGGAAACTTATTAGGAATAGTTACAATTTTAAATAATTTGCCGCTCTGTATTTTTGCTTGCAAAGTGTATCTTCCATCTACAAATAAATAATTTTTGTTTTTTAAAACAATTGCCAAACCATAGGAGCCAGAAAAATTACTAATAAATTTTAAATTATCTTTGTGTTCAGGTATATACTCCCCAAAAAATTCATCATTTTTTGGTATTATATATCCATCTAAATTGTAATTTATAAATAGTTTTTTTAATTCTTTTATTTTTTCCATTTTAAAAATTTATTTTTTTTGTATCTATCCCACCCAGGGCTTCTATATTCTTCATCAAATTCAATAGAATTATCTTGATTAAATTCAAAATCTTCCACGGTTTTATCAAAATTAATCTCATTTTTTTCTACACTCTCATCTGGAATTTCACTTACAAATCGAGAAGGTAAAGCGTCCATCCAATCTCCGTGGTACGCTCTTTTCATTGCAAATGATATGTAAGCCTCTTTTTTAGCTCTTGTAATACCGACGTAAGCTAACCTTCTTTCTTCTTCTAAAGCAAAATCCCCTTTTTCCTCTAAAGATTTTTGATGAGGAAATAATCCTTCTTCCCATCCAGGTAAAAAAACCACATCAAACTCAAGTCCTTTGGCGCCGTGCATTGTCATAAGATTTATTTTAGCACCTTCCCATTCCTGGTCTGCAGAAGTTGCTAAAGCAACATGCTCTAAAAAATTTTGTAAATTTTCATAATCTTGCATTGCTCTTAATAACTCTTTTAAATTTTCTAATCTATTTTCATTTTCTAGATCTTTTTTATTTTTTAACATACTTGAATAACCAGACTCATCTAATACTAATTTAAGCAAATCATAATGTTTCATATTTCGTGAGACTTTTCTCCATTTTTGAATAAGGGCCATTAATTGTTTAAGTGTGGTTTTAATTTTTGGTTTAAAATCATCCATTTCTAAAATTTTCATAATTGAGTCTTCTAAACAAAGATTATTTTTACCGGCGAATAAATAAATTTGTTTTAATGTACTTTCACCTATTCCTCTTTTGGGTGAACCAATTACTCTCTCTAAAGCTAAATCATCTCTTTTTTGATTTATAATTCTAAGGTAAGATACAGCGTCTTTTATTTCCGCTCTTTCATAAAATTTTATACCACCAAGGACTCTATAACCAATGCCTAACTGTAAAAAACGCTCTTCAAATTCTCTAGTTTGATAGATTGCTCTTACTAAAATTGAAACTTCATTGAGGGAATATTTTTTCTTTAAACTATGCTCAATTATATCACTTATACCTTGGGCCTCTTCTTTTCCTGTTTTATAGCAATTTAATTTAACAGACTCACCTTCTTTAGCACTCGACCATAATTTTTTACCAACTCTGTTAGAATTGTTTGAAATAAGACTAGAAGCAGTTTGTAAAATATTTTTTGTGGATCTATAATTTTGTTCTAGTTTAAAAATTTTACAATTTTTGTATATCTGATCGAATGTTAAAAAATTTTTAATTTCTGCACCTCTCCAGCTATATATTGATTGATCGTCGTCACCCACACAACAAATATTTTCACTTTGATTTACTAAAAGATTGAGCCACTTATTTTGAATATAATTTGTGTCTTGAAACTCATCAACTAAAATATATTTAAAATTATTTTGATAAATTTTTCTTATATCTTTGTGTTCTTCAAAAAGTTTAACGCAAAAGAGTATTAGATCCCCAAAATCAAATGCGTTTAAGTCTTTAGTTTTCTTTTGATAGATATCATAAACTTTTAAAACAGCTTTTAGAATTGCACTCGATTTTTCATTTTTTATGTCTTTAGGAAGCAATCCTTTATTTTTCCATTGATCAATGTGATATAAGATTAATTGGGGAGAAAATTTTTTAGCATCTAAATTTTCACTTTTGATGATGTTTCTTACCAATTTTTTTTGGTCATCAGTATCTAAAATAGTAAAGTTGCTTTTGTAACCCAATGCTTCTGCATGTCTCCTAAGAAATTTAACACTTATTGAATGAAAAGTTCCAAGCCAAGAAACTGAATTAGAACTACCCTTTATGTAATTCATTACCCTAGACTGCATTTCTTTTGCGGCTTTGTTAGTAAAAGTAACGCATAAAATTTGATTAGCCCAAGCTTTTTTCTCATTAATAATATGAATTACTCTAGTTGTAAGAACTCTAGTTTTACCTGAACCTGCTCCAGCCACTATAAGATTTGGACCTTCAGTGTTTAAGACTGCTTCTTTTTGTTCTTTGTTTAAATTGTCAATTAATTTATTTATATTATTCATATTAGAAAGTTTTCATTTATACACTAGTTATAAAAATAAAAAAAATGATTAATAAAATTTACAAAACTGTTCACAACAAATATTCAAACGTTTTTAAATTTTTTTTCTTCATAAGATATATATTTTTAATTTTTTTACTAGCTATGTCATTATTTTTAACAATACCTAAGTTTTTTGATTATAAAAAAAAAGAAGAAATTATAAAAGAATATTTGATAAAAAATTATTTTTTAAAAATAAATGAGATAGAAAATATAAAATACAATATTTTTCCTCTTCCTAATTTATCTCTTTCCAATGTAAATTTCACGATAAACAATAGTTTAACAAAATTTAATTCAGATAAAATTGAGATTTTTTTATATTTTGAAAATATTTATAAGTATAAAGACTTTAATATTAAGAAAATGAAAGTCACAAATACTAAAGGTGAAATGAAAGTCGATAAATCATTTTTTTTAATAAATTATTTTAATAACCTTAAAAATAAAATAAATATTGAAAATTTAAATTTAATTCTTACGAAAAACTCAGAAGTGTTGACTAAAATCAAAAATATAAACTTAGTTAATTACGGATACAATAAAAACAATATTAATGGGTTAATATTTGAAAAAGACTTTATCATTTCCTTTAAAGATAATAAAAAGAATTTAGATTTTATTATCAAAGAATTGGGTGTCAAAGCGCAGGTAGATTTAAAAAAAAACGATGGTGAAAACAGTATTTTGGGTTCTTCTCAAGTAAATTTATTAAATAATTTATTAAAATTTAACTTCGAAATTAAAAATGATGTATTAAAAGTTTATGACTCTAATTTTAGAAATAAAGCTATATCATTATCATTGGATAGCTTAATTAATTTTGCTCCTTTTTTTAGTATAGATACTACAATTAACATCAATGAAATTGATCAAGATTATATTGAAAAGATTAATTTAGAAAAAATTATCAATAAAAAAGTACTTTTAAAAAAATTAAATGGTAAATTTATAATTAACTACGAGAATAAAAGATATTTTAAAGATTTAGTAAATGGTTATCAATTAAGTATACAGTCTACTTTTGGTAGAGTTAACTTTTCAAAAATAATATTATTTGCTGGTGGAGAAGCCAATTGCGAAGGTGAAAGTGTTTTTGTCGAAGAATTTCCCAGATTAAATTTTTATTGTAATTTAAAAATTGTAAATAAAAAAAAACTTTTCAAGAAACTTTCAATTAATAAAAAAGATGAAGATATACCCTTCACTCTAGGCGCTGAAGGCTCAATCAATATTTTAAATAAGAAAATAAATTTTACTAAAATTCAATTTAATGAAAATTTTTTAGCGAATAAAGAAGATTTAAAATATTTTAAGGAAAAATTTGAAAATATTTTATTTAGTGGAAGTTTTTTTGAAATTTTTAAAAAGGAAAAAATTTCAAATTATATTTTAGAAATAATTTAATTTTACTTTGGTTTTGTCATTTTAATTGGACTCATTATTTTGTCATATTCTTTTGAATTAATTAGTCCTGATTTTAAAACTTCTTCTTTTAATGTTGTTCCATTTTTGTGAGCTGCTTTTGCTATGTAAGCTGCTTTATCGTACCCAATTTTGGGAGCTAAAGCTGTTACGAGCATTAATGAGTTTTCTAATAGATGTTTAATTCTTTTTTTGTCGGCTTTTATTCCTTTAACACAATATAACGCAAAAGTTTTTGCTGAGTCACTCATTATTTCAATTGATTGTAAGATGTTATGGATGATAAGCGGTTTAAAAACATTCAATTCAAAATGGCCGTGTGAACCTGCCATAGTGATACCATTATGGTTTCCAATAACTTTTACACAGACCATAGTTACAGCTTCAGTCTGAGTAGGATTAACTTTACCTGGCATTATAGAGGATCCAGGTTCATTTGAAGGTAGAATTAATTCTCCATAACCCGCTCTTGGACCTGACCCAAGAAATCTTATATCGTTTGCAATCTTCATTAAACAAACTGCTGCAGTATTAAGAGTACCCGAAAAATTTACAATTTCATCATGTGCAGCTAAAGCAGCAAATTTATTATCAGCTGTTTTAAATGGCAATTTAGTAATTTTTCTTATTTCTTTAACAATTTTTTTATCAAAATTTTTTTTAGTATTTAATCCGGTCCCAACGGCTGTACCCCCTTGCGCTAAATTATAGATTTCTTTTAAGGCTGCCTCAATTCTTATAATACATTTTTTCAATTGAGAGTGATAACCAGAAAATTCTTGACCTAAAGTGAGGGGTGTAGCATCTTGCAGGTGAGTTCTTCCCACTTTAACAATATTTTTAAATTCTTTAGTTTTAATTGCCAATTGTTTTTCTAATAATTTAAGTGAAGGGATTAGTTTTTCATTTGCTTTAATTGCGATAGCTATATGCATTGCTGTTGGAAAAACATCATTCGTTGACTGAGATTTATTAACATGATCATTTGGATGTATTGGTTTCTTGGAACCCATTTTTCCTCTCATCATCTCAATTGCTCTATTAGCTATCACTTCATTGACGTTCATGTTAGTTTGAGTACCAGAACCAGTTTGCCAAACTTTTAGGGGAAAATGTATATCTAGTTTTCCTTTAATTACCTCCTCTGAGGCCTTAATTATAAATTTACTTAATTTCGGATTTAAATCCTTGTTTTTTGTATTAACAATTGCTGCTGCTTTCTTGATTATTGCTATTGAATGGATAACTAAAGGTCTAACTAAAAAATCACCTATATTAAAATATTTATTAGATCTTTCAGTGGATGCTCCCCAATACTTATCACCAGCAACCTTAATTTTTCCAATACTATCAAATTCTGTTCTGTATTTCATTATCGATTCATTGATATAATACACTTTTATTTACTAATTATAAATACAAAGGAAGAGAAATGACTAATTTTGAGAGTGTTAAAAAATTTATGGAAATTTTTGGTCAAGAAATTAAAGAAAAAGCTGAATTTCCACATGATAAAATTACGTCTCTTAGATACGACCTAATAGAGGAAGAGCTTGAAGAGTTTAAAGACGCTATAAAAAAAAAGGATATAAAAGAAGTAGCAGATGCTTTAACTGACATATTATATGTTACTTATGGAGCCGGTCATGCATTCGGTATTAATTTAGACAAATGTTTTAAAGAAGTTCAAAATTCTAATATGAGTAAATTAGGCTCAGATGGAAGACCGATTTATAACGATAAAGGCAAAGTAATGAAAGGGCCAAACTATTTTAAACCTGATTTAAGCAAGTTCGTTGTATGATGAAAGAAAATTATCATTGGATTTTACTAGGTATTGCTGCAGGAATACTAATTTATCTAGGCGATAAATATATCTTTTAAGGGGTGTTCTATTACCTGGTGCCCCGAACTTTGTAACATTATTCCTTATTATACGCCATTTGCAATTGCATAAAATCTAAAACTTTGATGAAAATTGCGTCACAGATGCGTCCAAACTTATGCTAGGTTATATTAATATTTATGCCAAACACAATTGTAGTACTTACATACAAAAGTATTGATGAGATTGTGCTCAAAGAAACTTCAGAGTCTTGGAAATTAAATCCTATAAAAGCATCAAAATGTAAATATATTATCTGCACAAGAAACAGACACGATGCAAGAAAAATTTGGCATGGCAAAGAGAAACATAGAGAGGCTTTTTTAATTGGAAAAATAAAAGAAATTATAAAGTCACCTTATGGACCAGGCAGATATAAAATTAGATTTAGAGAATATACAGAAATTTCAATCCCAGAATTTTGGGGCAAAGAAAGAAATCCAATTATTTATAAAGATATAGATTTAGATAAACTAAATGTTTCAAATTTTAAAAAAGTTGAAGAACATAAAGAAGGTAAAATATTTAAAGATAGGAAAGAAATTCTTAAGGCAGAGCTACATAATAATACAGTATTTGGAATATCTCAAAACCAAGGGGTCGCAAAAGCAGTAGTATTATCCGGAGGTTACGTTGATGAAACCTATGACCGAGGAGAAGAAGTAATTTACATTGGTCAGGGCGGAAGAGATGAAAAAACCGGTAAACAAAACTCAAACCAATCATTTGAAAATACATTTAACAAATCTTTAGTATTTAATTGCAACTGGAACATACCAGTAAGAGTTTTTAGAGGTAGTAATTTGAATTCAGATTACGCACCTAAAAACGGTTATAGATATGATGGTAAATATCTTATCAATGATTTCTGGTATTCTAAAGGTGTAGATGGTTTCAAAATTTGTAACTTTAAATTAGTTAGAAAAGAGAACTTTGTTGCGAATGAAAAAACTAAATACTTTAAAAAAGAGATACCAAAAGAAATATTTAATAACCCATCCCCAATAAAATTAAGCGATATTGATATAAATAAAGTTGCAAAAAAATGGCAACCCAAAGGTGGTTTAAATCTAGAGGAAAAAAATCAAAGTAAATTAGAACTATTAGAAAAAGCTACTATGCAACATGAGGAAACTGTAAAAATTATTGCTAAAAAATTAAAAGAAAAGAATTTACAGCACAAAGGGGCACAATTTGATCTATATACTGAACTAAATGGTATTGGAAAACTCTTCGAAATTAAAACTTGGAAAAGTCAAAATTTAAAAGAACAAATAAGAAATGGAATAATAAAACTATTAGAATATAAAATAAGATATCAAAACGAAAAATTATTACCTGATAAAGTAGAAATGTATCTTGCACTAAGTAGTGATCCGATGAAATTAATGAATAAATACAGTTATTTGTTAGATTTAATGGAGGACCTTAATATTACATTGTGTTGGATTGATAATAAAAAGGTAAAAACCTACAATAAATTAAATAAGAATATTAATTGGATAAATTAAGTAAAAAATCGGGTTTAAATAAAGATCAAGTTTTCGGGGAATTATTATAATGAAAAAACTTTTAAGGTTAATTAGTGAACCTATAGCTATATTTTTCATAGGTTTTGCTATTTTTGGAGCAATTCTTTCTTTTGATGCTTCAATTACAGTTTTTGGGTTTTTGATATTTAGTATATTAGGTTTTGGTTGTTTTTTTTTGTGCTACGATTTAATTGAAAAAATGATTAAGAACGCAAAAAATCTTGAGACTCTTAAAGGCTCTCTACCATTGGTTTTTTATTTTTTGATTGGCTGTGGTTGTTTTTATTTAAGTTATACTGCAATAGCAGAGTTATTAAATCTTTAACACCAAACTTTTGCCATTTTTAATCATTATATTAATAATTGTTAAAGCTCTTTAACGTATAAACTTCAACAACTGCTAGAAAATGAAACAACTAGAATTAGATTTTAATTCAGATGATCTTTCAGATCATTATAAAGTCTATCAAGTTATCGATGAGGGAAAAAATCAAATTTGTTGCTGGTTAGATTCATTGAGTGATGATGGAAAAAAGATAAGTTATGATGAATATACTTATAATACCCCTCATTGTATGGACTTTGAAAATTGGATTCATATTGATAAAAAGTGTTTAAAAAAATCTGCCTATAAATGGTTTTGTATGTTTTTAAAAAGTATTGATGGAAGAGCAGATAGGTTGGAGAAGCTTAAAAAAGTTTTAAACGATATGAATATTCCTTTCGAAGAAGGTGATTGGCAAACGATTGATAGGGATTGTGAGAGAAAAAAAATGAATTAAATTCCCCCGCACACTAAAATTTCTTTTCTCACTGTGACACCAGTGTGCCCACTTTTTTAAAAATTATTGTTTAACGGGAGTTTTGAGTCTTTGGAAGGGGCGTTCTGTTGCCAGGTGCCCCAAACCCCGTAACTTAATTAACTAAGTTAATTAAGCAGCAAGTGCGTAACTTTCGTTAGCATTTATAAATTGGCCCGTTACGTCGGAACCATCTCGTACGAAAGAATAGCCTTTAGACATCCGTCGATCCTAATTCACCCCCGTAAGTTGTAAATGGTGGAGGTGGTGGGTACTGCCCCCACGTCCGTAATGTTTATTACGAAATTCGTTTATCGTCATAGTTGGAAAACCAACACTATTAATATAAAACTCTTATCGAGAGATTCAATAAATTTATTCAAAATGAAACTAACATTAGAACAAAAGCAAGAAATAGCTGACCAACAATCACAAAAAAATCAAACTAAAAGAGTGACTTCTCCTGAGCTAGAAAAAATTCTTTATGAGGCGCTACCAGTTTTAGATCATGGATTTGTAAGAGTTGTAGACTATATGGGAGATGATACTTCTATAGTTCAGTCTGCTCGAGTATCATATGGAAAAGGAACAAAAAAAGTTTCTACTGACGAAGGCTTAATAAAATACTTAATGAGGCATTGGCACTCAACACCTTTCGAAATGTGCGAAATAAAATATCACGTTAAACTTCCAATTTTTATCGCTCGACAATGGATAAGACACAGAACTGCTAATGTAAATGAATATTCAGCAAGATATTCTATTTTAGATAAAGAATTTTATATTCCCTCAAAAGAACAATTATCTGCTCAATCAACTTCAAATAGACAAGGAAGAGGAGATTTAATTACTGGCGAACAAGCAAATGAAGTTTTAAAAATTTTAAAAGATGATGCCACGAGAACTTATGACAACTATGAAAAAATGTTAAACGAAAGGTTTGACGGTTCAACTATTGATGATAAAAAAGCAGGTCTCGCTAGAGAACTTGCCAGAATGAATTTAACTTTAAATTCATATACTCAATGGTATTGGAAAACTGATTTGTTAAATTTGCTTAATTTTTTATTTTTAAGAGCTGATAGTCACGCTCAATATGAAATTAGGGTTTACGCAGAAACAATGTTAGACACAGTCAAAAAATGGGTACCAATAACACATTCTGCATTTTTAGATTACAGAGTAGGTGCAGCGCACGTTTCTGCAAAAGGCAAAAAAGTAATTCAACAAATGGTTAGAGGCGAAAAAGTTAGCATTCAAAGTTCTGGTCTTTCGAAAAGAGAATGGAATGAATTGATGACTTCTTTTAATTTTACTGAAAAGATTGTTTAATTTTTTCAGCTATTTGCTTAAATAATTTAGAGACTTCGTGATCAGGATTAGAGTGAGTTAAAGGATCTCCTCTGTCAGCAGAACTTCTTAAATCCTGATGAATTGGTAAATGACCTAAAAATTCTTTATTAAATTCTTTAGCAGTTTTTTCAACACCACTTTCTCCAAAAATTTTATATTCTTTACCATCATCACCTTTAAAATAACTCATATTATCAATTAATCCTAAAATTTTAACACCAGTTTTATCAAACATTTGAATGCCTCTTTTAACGTCAAGCAAAGCTAAATCTTGAGGGGTTGAAACAATTATTGCTCCATCAACTTTAACTTCTTGAGCAAAAGTTAATTGTGTGTCACCAGTTCCTGGTGGCATATCGATTATTATTATATCTCTATCTTTCCACAAAACTTTTTGCGTCATTGTTTTAATTGCACTAATAACCATTGGACCTCTCCAAATCATTGGAGTTTGTTCATCAACTAAAAAACCCATAGACATAAATTGTGCGTCATATTTTACCAAGGGTGACATTGCTTTACCATCTTCGCTTTTTGGCTTTTCATTTAAATTAATTAATTTTGGTAATGAAGGACCGTAAACATCTGCATCAAGTATTCCAATTTTTAGTCCTAAATTTTGAAGAGCAAATGCAAGGTTAACTGCAACCGTAGATTTTCCAACTCCGCCTTTTGCACTAGAAACTAATAATGTAAATTTAGTTCCATTTATTGGAGTTTTAACAAATTGCTTAGGAGGGGGTTTTTGGCTCATAATTCAATCACTATATCGGTCATAATATCGCTGTAACTTAACTTGTTTTTGATTAAAAAGTCACTATATAAAGTGTCATGAGTTTTAAAGACAAAATCTTAAATAACCAGTCACCCTGGGGCTCCCCTCCGCCTGGAGGTGGAAGTTCAAACGGTAATGGATCTGGTTCTAGAAGAGAGCCACCTAGCATAGATGATATAATTAAAAATTTTCAAAAGACTATAAATAAATTTTCAGGTGGAAAATCAGGTGGATCAAAACCGATTGTTTTAGGTTTATTCATTATTATTGCTTTATACTTTGCAAGTGGACTTTATAGAGTTTTACCAGATGAACAGGGCGTAGTTTTAAGATTTGGAAAATTTGTTAATACAACTCAACCAGGATTACATTATCATTTCCCAATGCCTTTTGAACGAGTTCTCACTCCGAAAGTTACAAAAGTTAACAGAGTAGATGTTGGATTTAGACCAGCAAGTGATACTGGAAGATCATCAGGAGTAGGAAATGTCCCTGAAGAAAGTTTAATGTTAACAGGGGATGAGAATATAGTAGATATAAATTACTCAGTTTTTTGGGTAATTAAAGATGCAGGAAAATTTTTGTTTAATATACAAAGCCCTATCGAAACAGTAAAAGCAACCTCTGAAACTGCTATGAGAGAGGTAATAGCAAAAAACGAAATTCAAACAATTTTAACCGAAGGTAGATCAAATATAGAAGTAGAGGTTCAAGAAATTACACAACAAATTCTTGATGAATACAATTCTGGAATTCAAATTACTCAAGTTCAAACACAACAAGCAGATCCGCCAGCACAAGTAATTGATGCATTTAGAGATGTTCAAGCTGCAAGAGCTGATAGAGAAAGATCAAAAAACGAAGCAGAGGCTTACGCTAACGATGTTATTCCAAGAGCACGGGGTGAAGCAGAACAAGTTTTACAGCAAGCAGAGGCTTACAAAAAGGAAGTTGTGGCAAAAGCAGAGGGTGAAGCAAGTAGATTTTTAGCAATTTATAATGAATATAAAAATGCCAAACAAGTAACGCAAGAAAGAATGTACCTTGAAACAATGGAAAAAGTTTTAGCTGACATTGATAAAGTTATAATCGATAAAGAATCAGGTTCTGGAGTAGTACCATACTTGCCTTTACCAGAACTTAAAAAATCAGGGAGTAATAATTGATGAAAGCGAGTAAAATTATAATTCCAGGCATAATAGTTTTTATTGTAGTCATTTTTCAGTCTTTGTTTATTGTTCAAGAGATTAGCCAAGCAATTGTTTTGCAATTTGGTGATCCTAAAAAAATTGTTACTAAAGCAGGACTAAATTTTAAGTTACCATTTATACAAAACGTTGTTTATTTAGATAGAAGAATTTTAAATTTGGACAATGCTCCAGAGGAAGTTATTGCCGCTGATCAAAAAAGACTAATTGTAGATGCTATAGCAAGATTTAAAATTGTTGATCCTTTAAAATTTTATATATCAGTTGGGAATGAGAGAGTAGCGAGATCAAGACTTTCTACTATTATTAATTCAAGGATAAGGGGTGTCTTAGGAAAACAAGAATTGGCTACTCTATTGTCTACAGACAGAGCCAAACAGATGGCAATCATCCAAAACGACGTAAATAATGAAGCTCAAAATTTCGGTATTGAAATTGTTGATGTAAGAATTAAAAGAGCAGACTTGCCACCCGCTAACAGTGAAGCAATTTATAAAAGAATGCAAACCGAGAGAGAAAGAGAAGCCAAGGAATTTAGAGCTCAAGGTGCAGAGATTGCTCAAAAAATAAGATCAACTGCAGATAAAGATGTGACAGTTTTGTTGGCAGAAGCTAATAAGAAATCAGAAATTATGAAAGGGGAAGGTGATGGTTTAAGAAACAAAATTTTTGCTGACGCATTTGGAAGAGACCCTCAATTTTTTGGTTTTTATCGAGCTATGCAAGCTTACGAAAAAGCTCTTATAGGCGGAGAAACATCTTTAGTTTTGTCTCCTGATAGCGAGTTTTTTAAATTTTTTGGTAAATCAGCTACACCAGCAATTAAAAAGAGATAATCAAGCTCTATCATGAGCGAGTTTTTAATAGCAATAGGATTAATTTTTTTCATAGAAGGTTTATTAATTGCCATTTTCCCGTCAAGAATCAAAAGTATGCTTGAAATTATTAAAAATACGCCAGAAAAAAAATTAAGATCTTTAGGAGTAGTTTTTTTGATTACGGGTTTTATAATAATTTGGTATATAAAAAATTAAATGAATCTTATTAAAAAAACATTTTTTTTATTAATTTTAATTAATTTAACTGCAGCAGCAGCTAAGCCAGTACCTGAGTCTTTTGCGGATCTAGCAGAACAGTTGATGCCTTCAGTTGTGAATATTTCTACTACACAGACTGTAAAAACTACAACCAATCAGTTTCCCTTTCAATTTCCTCCAGGCTCACCTTTTGGAGAAATGTTTAAGGATTTTCAAAAACCTACAGAGAGAAAAGCATCTTCGTTAGGATCAGGATTCATCATTAAGGAAAACGGAATTATAATTACAAACAATCATGTAATTGCAAATGCAGAAGATATTTTAGTTAGAGTAGGTGATAAAGAATATAAAGCTAAAGTTGTTGGAGCAGATCCTTATATGGATGTTGCAGTTTTAAAAGTGCAAACTAATAATAAATTTAAACCAGTAAAATTTGGGGACTCTGATAAAGCCAGGGTTGGGGATTGGGCCGTTGCGATTGGTAATCCATTTGGTTTAGGAGGCACAGTAACAGCGGGAATAATTTCAGCAAGAAATAGAGATATAAATTTAACTCGTTATGATGATTTTATTCAAACCGATGCTTCAATTAACCAAGGTAACTCGGGGGGTCCTTTATTTAATTTAAAAGGAGAAGTTATAGGTATCAACACCGCAATAATTGCTCCCGGTCAAACAGGTTCAATTGGAATCGGTTTTGCTATACCAGCTAACGCTGCCTCAAACGTTATTGACCAACTAATTCAATTCGGAGAAACAAAAAGAGGATGGTTGGGTGTTAGAATTCAAGAAGTAACGAAAGAGATAGCTGATGTTGAAAAACTAAAAAACCCTAAAGGTGCACTAGTAGCCAGCGTTGGCGAAAGGAGCCCAGCAGATAAAGCTGGAATTAAAGCTGGAGATATAATTTTAGAATTTGATGGAAAAAAAATTGACACGATGCGAACTCTTCCAAAAGTTGTAGCCAATACAAAAGTCGGAAAAAGTGTTCAGCTTAAAATTTGGAGAGATAAAAAACAAATAACGAAAAGATTAGTTTTAGGAAGACTAGAGTCTTCTGAAGAATTTAAAGAAAAAAAAACAAAAATAATAAAAAAAGATAAAGAAATTGAAAGTTTAAGAATTACAATTAGAGATCTTAGTTCTGATGATATCAATTCAAGAAAATTACAAAAGAACACTAAAGGAGTAGTCATAGTTAGTATAAAAAATAATAGTCCTTTGATAAACTTATTAAGTGAAAATGATATTATAATCGAAGTACAAAAAACTCCTGTTAATTCTCAAAATATAAATGAAATTGTTAGTAAAATTATTCAGAAAGGTGAAAAAACTTTGTTACTGACAATAATTAACAAAAATAATCAGAGAAGATATCTTGGTGTTAAGATAAATTAATTTTGTCAAAAAAAATAATTCTCTTAGCAGGACCAACAGCTTCAGGAAAATCAAAATTAGCAATTATATTGGCTCGTAAAATTAATGGTGAAATTATTAATGCTGATAGCATGCAATTGTATAAAGAGTTTAATATCTTATCTTCAAGACCCAGCAAAACCGAAACTAAACAAGCAAGACATCATTTATATGGCTTAATATCAGCCAAAAAATATTTTTCAGCTGGAGAATGGCTCAAGAAAGTAAAAATAATAATTAAATTGTGTCTTAAAAAAAATAAAACTCCCATAATTGTTGGTGGAACAGGTCTTTATTTTAACACAATAACAAAAGGAATAAGCAAAATTCCGAATATAGATACAAAAATAAGAAACAAGACAAGAAAATTATTTGAAAAGGTGGGCCCACAAAAATTTTATGAGATGCTTATATTATTAGATCCTAAAGTTAAAAACAGAATTCAACCGACAGACTCTCAAAGATCCCAAAGAGCTTATGAAGTATTTTTGAAAACAAGAAAATCGTTTTTTGATTGGTCTAAAAATACTAAATCTGAATTTATCAATTATGATATTAAAACAATATTTTTGGACACACCTAGAGAAGAGATATTAAAAAATATATTAAAAAGAACTAAACTAATGTTTAAAAATAATAAATGCATAGATGAAGTGAAAAAATTCAATTCGTTGAGGGTTAATAAATCTCTTTCAGCCAATAAATTAATAGGCGTTCAAGAGATTAATAATTATTTAAATGGATTAATTTCCCTTGATCAATGTATAGAACTAATAAATGTTAAAACGAGACAATACGCAAAAAGACAAAAAACTTGGGCTAGAGGTCATATGAAGAACTGGAATAAGCTTTATTCTAAAGATTTTACTATACTTTTAAAAAAAACTTTAAAAGTCGTAAGCTAAAACTTGACGGAAATCATTTCTAGGCTAGATTGTATCTATGCCTAAATTAATTAGTGGTGCTGAAATAGTTTTTAAAGCTTTGGAGGATCAAAAAGTAGAATATATTTTTGGTTATCCAGGGGGCGCTGTTCTTCCCATATATGATGAATTAAAAAACCATAAATCAATTAAACATATTTTGGCGCGGCATGAACAAGGTGCAGGTCATGCAGCCGAGGGATACGCTAGATCAAGTGGAAAACCGGGAGTGCTTCTTGTAACA
Source organism: Pelagibacteraceae bacterium AG-345-F21 (assembly GCA_003281795.1). Classification (GTDB taxonomy): domain Bacteria; phylum Pseudomonadota; class Alphaproteobacteria; order Pelagibacterales; family Pelagibacteraceae; genus Pelagilacustribacter. Next base: position 18,018 of record QCAW01000001.1, on the reverse strand, counting down.
TCTGGTCCCGGTGCTACGAATGCAGTTACTGCACTTACAGATGCCTACATGGATTCGGTTCCACTAGTTTGTATTTCTGGTCAAGTACCAACCCATTTAATAGGAACAGATGCTTTTCAAGAATGTGATACAACTGGAATCACTAGACCATGTACTAAACACAATTGGTTAGTTAAAGATGTAAACGACCTAGCAAGGGTCTTACATTTAGCTTTCGAAGTTGCAACTACTGGAAGACCCGGTCCAGTGCTTGTAGATATACCTAAAGATATCCAATTTAAAAAAGGAAAATATAAATTTACAAAAAATTCTTTAAAGAAAAAACTTAATGGAAAAGCTAAACACAAAATTTCAAATAAAGAGGTGGATAAATTTATTGAGTTGATAACAAAATCATCTAAACCAATTTTTTATACAGGCGGTGGAGTTATAAACTCAGGCCCGGATGCTAGTAAATATTTAAGAGAACTTGTTGCTCTTACAGGTTTTCCTATTACCTCCACATTACAAGGACTGGGAGCTTACCCTGGAGACGACCAACAATTTTTAGGGATGTTAGGAATGCATGGAACTTACGAAGCAAACAACGCTATGCACGATTGTGACTTGATGATTAATATAGGAGCAAGATTTGACGATAGAATTACTGGAAAAGTAGATGAATTTTCTCCTAAGTCAAAAAAAATTCATGTAGACATAGATCCTTCTTCAATTGGAAAAAATATTAAAGTAGATCTAGCTATAGTAAGCGATGTTTCAGAACTTTTAAAAAATTTAATATTAAGATTTAAAGAAAAAAATAAAAATTTTTTAAGTTCTAATAAGCAAAAAACCTCAAAATGGTGGGAACAAATAGACAAATGGAGAGATAAAAAATCTCTTAATTTTATTAATAGTGAAAAAATAATTAAACCTCAGCATGCCGTACAAAGATTATATGAGCTGACTAAGGATCAAGATACTTTTGTAACAACCGAAGTTGGCCAACATCAAATGTGGGCTGCTCAACACTACAAATTTAATAAACCTAATCGTTGGATGACTTCTGGAGGATTAGGAACCATGGGTTATGGTCTTCCTGCAGCTATTGGAGTCCAAATAGCTAATCCTGGCAAACTTGTTGTAGATATTGCAGGAGAGGCTTCAGTTTTAATGACCATGCAAGAAATGTCTACAGCTGTTCAATACAAATTGCCTATAAAAATATTTATTTTAAATAATGAGTACATGGGCATGGTAAGACAATGGCAGGAACTTCTTCATGAAAAAAACTACTCCGAGAGTTATACAGCAGCCTTACCAGATTTTGTTAAACTTGCAGAGTCATATGGATGTATTGGAATTAGAGCCAAAACACCTGATGAATTAGACAAAAAAATTAAAGAAATGATTGAAGTTGATAAACCCGTTATTTTTGATTGTGTTGTTGATAAATCTGAAAATTGTTTTCCCATGATACCTTCAGGAAAACCACATAACCAAATGATTTTAGGACCCGAGGAAGAAGAAGAGATTTCAGACGAAGGAAAGATTTTAGTCTAATGCCAAAATCTAAATCAGCATATAGTATCCCTGGTAAAATTGGCAAAATAGAGCGTCATATAATTGTTGTTTGGGTTGATAACGAAGCGGGAGTGCTTGCAAGAATAGCGGGTTTGTTTTCTGGCAGGGGTTATAATATCGAGTCCTTAGCAGTAGCTGAAGTAGATAAAAAGAAACATATATCAAGAATAACAATTGTAACCGAAGGAACACCACAAGTTATAGAACAGATAAATTTACAGTTAAAGAAACTCGTTCCAGTTCATAAAGTAGCCGACTTCAAACGCGGTGAAAAAGATATTTTATTTAGAGAACTCGCATTATTTAAAATGCTTGCAAATTCAAAAAGACAAGAAAAAATAAAAAAAATTTGTAAAAAATTCAATCCTGTTGTCTTAGATAAAACAAAAAAATCTTTTGTAATTCAAGTTACTGCTCTTAGGGCAGAAATTGATAAATTAGCTCTTGATTTAAAAAGATTAGGCCTTATAAGCACCTCTAGAACAGGATCTGTAGCAATGACAAAAGGTGCAAAAATATTTAATTAAATTTATGAAAACTTATTACGATAAAGATACAAAACCTAATCTAATTAAAGATAAAAAAGTTGCAATATTTGGTTACGGTAGCCAAGGTCACGCTCATGCGTTAAACCTAAAAGATAGCGGGGTTAAAGAAGTAGTCGTAGCTTTACGAGAAGGTTCATCAAGTATTAAAAAAGCAGAAAGTGCCGGTTTAAAGGTAATGTCGCTTTCAGATGCTGCAGCTTGGGCTGATGTTGTTATGATGTTAACTCCTGATGAACTCCAATCAGAGATATACAAAAATCATATTGAACAAAGAATGAAAGAAGGAACAAGTTTAGCTTTTGCACATGGTTTGAACATTCATTTTGATTTAATTAATGCAAGAAAAGATTTAGACGTTTTTATGGTTGCGCCAAAAGGCCCTGGTCATACAGTAAGAAGTGAATATCAAAAAGGGGGAGGAGTTCCTTGCTTAATGGCTATTCATAAAGATAGCTCAGGAAAAGCTAAAGATTTAGCATTATCTTATGCCTCAGCAGTAGGAGGAGGAAAAGCCGGAATTATAGAAACAACGTTTAAAGACGAGTGCGAAACAGATTTATTTGGAGAACAAACTGTTTTATGTGGAGGATTAGTTGAATTAATAAAAAATGGATTTGAAACTTTAACTGAAGCGGGCTATCCGCCTGAAATGGCTTACTTTGAAACTCTGCATGAAGTTAAGTTAATTGTAGATCTTATTTATGAAGGTGGAATAGCAAACATGAATTATTCAATATCTAATACTGCAGAATATGGTGAATATGTTTCAGGTAAAAGAATTGTAGATAACAAAACAAAAGAAAAAATGAAAGAAGTTCTTAAAGATATTCAATCAGGTAAATTTACCAAGCAATGGATGGATGAACACAAGTCAGGACAAAAAAATTTCCTTAAAATGAGAAAAGATTTAGCTGATCATCCGATAGAAAAGGTGGGTAAAGAGCTAAGAGCCATGATGCCATGGATAGGCAAAAATAAATTAGTCGACAAAGACAAGAATTAACCCAATCTGATCAAAAAATTTATGAGATTTATGCATAAGTATTTGCATATTCTCGTTTTACTTGTAATATGCTTTTTTAGTATATGAGTGATAAAAACCGAATAATAATTTTCGATACAACAATGCGTGATGGAGAGCAATCTCCTGGTGCATCTATGAGTTTGGAGGAAAAACTTCAAATTTCGAGAGTGTTCGATGAATTAGGCGTTGATATAATTGAAGCAGGTTTTCCAATTGCTTCTCCAGGAGATTTTGAAGCAGTAACTGAAATTAGCAAGACATTAAAAAGATCAATTCCAGCAGGATTAGCCAGAGCAACCAAAAAAGATATAGATGCTTGTCATGAAGCATTAAGACATGCCAAAAATTTTAGAATACATACATTTATTTCTACAAGTCCACTTCATATGAAGCATAAATTAAATAAATCTCCAGAAGAAGTATTAGATGCGATAAAAGAAAGTGTTTCTTATGCAAGAAAGTTTACAGACAATGTAGAGTGGTCATGTGAAGATGGAACAAGAACAGATATGGATTACATGTGCAAGACTGTTGAACTTGCTATTAAGTCTGGTGCTAAAACAATTAATATACCTGATACTGTGGGCTATACAGTTCCCTCAGAATTTAAAAAAATTATAGAAACACTAATAAATAAAGTTCCCAATATAGATAAAGCTGTTCTTTCTACACATTGCCATAATGATTTAGGTTTAGCGGTAGCAAATTCATTAGCAGGGGTAATGGCTGGTGCAAGACAAATAGAGTGTACAATTAATGGAATAGGAGAAAGAGCTGGAAATGCAGCGCTAGAAGAAGTTGTTATGGCTATGAGGACGAGACATGACTTGATGCCATATACAACGAATATTAATACTAAACTTTTAAGTAAAGCATCGAAAGTTGTTTCAAACGCAACTGGTTTCCCAGTCCAATTTAACAAAGCGGTTGTCGGAAAAAATGCTTTTGCCCATGAGTCTGGTATCCATCAAGATGGAATGTTAAAAAATAGAAACACATATGAGATCATGACACCCGAAAGCGTTGGGGTTCATAAAACTTCTTTGGTAATGGGAAAACATTCTGGACGTCATGCATTTAAAGATAAATTAAATGATCTTGGTTATGTAGGAGTAACGGATGACGTTATTCAGACCGCCTTTGGTAAGTTTAAAGTTTTAGCTGATAAAAAAAAGCATATTTATGATGAAGATATTGCAGCAATCGTAGATGACAGTTTGGTAACAGAAGATAATGAAATAAAATTAAAATCCTTAAAAGTTTTTGCTGGAACAGGAGAGCCTCAAAAAGCAGAAATGACTTTAGAAGTATTTGGAGAAGTAAAAAAAGCATCCGAAACAGGAGATGGACCTGTTGATGCAATATTTAAATGCATCAAAAAACTGTATCCACATGACGTAAAACTTTTATTGTATAATGTTCATGCAGTTACTGAGGGAACAGACGCCCAAGCAACTGTAAGTGTTAGAATCGAAGAAAAAGGCAAAACAACAGTAGGTCAAGCGGCTGATACCGATACATTAGTGGCTTCTGCTAATGCATATTTAAGTGCATTAAATAAATTAATAATTAAAAGAGAAAAAACTGCGCCAGACCCTAGTTTGAGCGCTCAAATATAAGGAGAAACAAAATGTTTAAAGGATTAACCGGTTTATCATCATTATGGTCGCAAGATATGGCTATCGATCTTGGAACAGCAAACACATTAGTTGTGCTAAAAGATCAAGGAGTTGTATTAAACGAACCATCGGTAGTAGCCGTAATTGAAGATGGAGGAAAGAAATCGGTACTTGCCGTAGGAGATGAAGCAAAAACAATGTTAGGAAGAACTCCAGGTAACATATCAGCTATTAGACCATTGAAAGATGGGGTAATTGCTGATTTCGTAGTCACTGAAGAAATGATAAAGCATTTTATTAAAAAAGTTCATAAGAAAAATGCATTTGCTAACCCTAGAATTTTAATTTGTGTTCCTACAGGATCAACTCCTGTAGAACGAAAAGCCATTCAAGATTCTGCATTAGCAGCAGGAGCTAGAAAAGTTCAATTAATTGAAGAGCCGATTGCAGCAGCTATAGGAGCAGGATTGCCAATTTCTGAAGCCACAGGTTCAATGGTAGTCGATATCGGTGGTGGAACAACTGAAATAGCAGTAATGTCATTAGGTGGAGTTGTGTATTCAAAATCATTAAGAGTTGCAGGAGATGCTTTAGATAGATCAATAATGGATTATATGAGAAAAAAAATGAATTTGTTAATTGGTGACTCAACCGCAGAAAAGATTAAAAAAGAAATTGGTACTGCAATACCTTCAACTAATAATACTTTTTTAATGAAAGGAAGAGATATTAGATCTGGAACACCTAAAGAAATTCAATTAACCGAAAAAGATGCTTGTGAAGCTTTAATGCCCATTTTAAATCAGATTTTAGGGGGCATAAAGGAAGCTCTTGAAAATACGCCACCAGAACTGTCTGCTGACTTAATTGATATGGGATTAGTTCTCACTGGAGGAGGCGCATTACTTAAAAATATTGATAAATTGATTTCACAAGACACTGGTCTACCTGTAACTATAGCAGATGACCCATTGTCATGTGTGGCTGTAGGAACTGGGAGAGCTTTGGAAAACGAAGAATTGTTCTCCACAATGTTATCAGAATATTAATTTGCAAAACAGATGTCTTCAAGTAGAGATGATTTTGGAATAGCTATTCGATCAGCTCTTTTACAAAGAGGAGCTGCTACTAAGTTTTCCCTTATTTCTCTTATTGTTTTAGCATCTATTATTTTCATTTTAGACATAAACAATTTCACTTTCACAAAACCAATTCGCTCTATTATAAATGATGGAATTTATAGAGTTTCATTAGTCGCATCTACCCCTACAAAAGTTTTACCTGAAGCAGTCGAAAGTATGAGAAACTTTATCGATATCAAAAAAGAGAATCAAAGATTAAAAACCGAGTTAGAAATATTCAGACAAAAAGAATTAAACGTTGAATATTTAACCAATCAAAATAGAAATTTAAAAAAAATACTTGAAACAGAAGATAAAATTCTAAAAAGCAATATAATACTTTCAAAAGTTCTAATTGATAAAAGTAGTCCTTATTTAAAATCTATAATAATAAATCGAGGATCTAAATCAGGTGTACTTAAAGGTTTACCAGTGCTTGATAAAGAAAATTTAGTCGGAAAAGTAGTAGAGACAAATTACTTATCATCTAGAGTTTTATTATTGAACGATTTAAATAGCAGAATCCCAGTAACTTTTGGAGGAGAGGGAGTTCAAGCTATTCTTAAGGGAAATGGAGGAACCAAACCTTCATTAGAATACTTACCAGAAGACTTTATTATTGAGCCAGATGTGGATGTATTTACTTCAGGCAAAGATGGAATTTTTCTTCCAGGTTCCCCAATTGGCAAAACTACTCAAGATGGAGAAGTAAAACTTTTCTCTGATCCCAATCAACTTTCTTTTGTTACAATTGATTTATCAAAACAGCGTAAGGAAGTTTTTTAATGATTATATCTAAGATTGCCAATAAAGGATTAAATATTGGACCTCTATTTTTTTTATATTATTTATCAATAAGCGAAATTGATACTTATTTTGAAAATTTTTTTGAAATTCTTTCTTTTAATATTCAATTAATAATAATCTACTTTTGGGTTTTAAAAAGACCGTCGTTATTAGGTAACGGACATATATTTTTTGCAGGATTAATTAATGACGTAGTAATGGGCTTTCCTCTCGGAATAAGTTCTTTATGTTATTTGATAATTTCATTAATGGCCACATACATCAAAAATATGTCAGTAAATACCAGCATAACCTCAGATTGGTTTACTTTTTTCTTAGCAGCAATGTTCTCAAATGGAACTTTTCTAATTTTAGCAAGTAATTTTTCAGAAATCCAAATAAATTTTTTAGACATGTCATATAACACATTTTTTACTTTAATTTTTTTTCCATTTTTTTGGTTTCTTTTTAACGTTTATAATTCAATGATTGGAAATAGAAATGTTTAATTCTGGCTCTGGAAATACTGTTATCAAATCAAAACTGATTAGTAGAAGAATGTTTTTGTTGACAACTGCAAAAGCAATCGTAGTTGTTGGCGTATTAGGAAGATTAATTTCACTTCAAATAAATGAAAGTAAAAAATATAAAACACTATCAGATAAAAATCGATTTAGAGAATGGAAGTTAGCTCCAGAGAGGGGAGTAATTTCTGACTATTTTAACCGTGAGATGGCCTCTAATCGTCAGGTTTATCAAATTCATTTAATACCAGAAAATACGCAAAATATAGAAGAAATATTTTTTCGTCTTAAATCTATTTTAAATATAACTGATAAAAAGATATTTTATTTGAGAAAAAAAATAGCTAAACAAAAGCCATGGGAACCAGTAATAATTTCTGATAATTTAAATTGGTCTGAGTTTTCAAGAGTAAATTTGTTTTTACATGAATTGCAAGGAATAGAACCAATAGTTTCAGTTGCGAGAGTTTATAAAGATAATTCTTCTGCCCACATTCTTGGTTATGTCTCTCAAGTTAGCGCTAAAGATTTAAAAGAAAAAGAATATTTGCAGGAAATGGCAGTACCAGGGATTGCAGTGGGAAAAACGGGGTTAGAAAAAAGATTAGACAAAGAAATAATTGGTACAGTTGGTTTTCAGAGATACGAAGTTAATGCTTATGGGAAAAGAATTAAACAAATTCAAGTTGATCAAGGGCAATCTGGATCTAACTTTAAAACTACTTTGGATTTAGACTTGCAACAGTATACAACCGAAATTCTTGAAGGAAAAGCAGCTTCAGTATGTGTAATGGACATTTATAACGGCGATATAGTAACAATGGTTTCATCTCCAGTTTATGACCCAAATAAATTTGTACATGGGATAGATAAAGCTACTTGGAAAAATTTAATAAATAACGAAAAAAAACCTCTTACTAATAAAGCTATTTCTGGTCTTTATCCACCAGGATCTACAATAAAAACAATTGTAGCCTTAAGCGCGTTGGAAAACAAAATTGTTCGACCTTTAAAAGCTGTAAAGTGTACTGGAAAAATTGAAATGTTTGGAGAAAAGTTTCATTGCTGGAAAAAGAAGGGGCATGGAGTAGTGAACATGAGGTCTGCTATCAAAAGATCTTGCGATGTATACTTTTATGAAATAGCAAGAAGACTTGGTGTAGATAGACTTTCTGAAACAGCAAAAAAATTTGGTCTTGGAAAGAAAGTTTTAAATAATTTTTCTGAAGAAAGATCAGGAGTTGTCCCTAATACAAAATGGAAGAAAAAATTTATTGGGCAAAACTGGTACCTAGGAGAAACATTACATTCTGGTATTGGCCAAGGTTATTTTCAAAGTACTCCAATTCAATTATGTTTAATGACCGCTCAAATTGCTAACGGAGGATTTAAAATTAAACCAAGAATTTTATTCGATAAAAATAAAAATAATTTAAAAGATTATTTAAAGTTTAAAAATGAAAATCCAAATCAACCACTTCCTGAAGATTTATTAGTATCAAATTTTGACTTAGAGCCACTTTTTAAAAATCAAGAAAATATCAAAATCATAAAAGATGCAATGTATTCATCATCAAATGAACCTGGAGGTACTTCTTATAGTTCTAGGTTAGAGGATAAAAAATTTACTTTTGCTGGAAAAACCGGTTCATCACAAATAAAAAGATTTACAGAAGCTCAAAGGGAGGCAGAAGTTAAACAGAGTGATTTAGAATATAAAAATAGAGATCATGCATTATTCGTCGCTTATGCTCCAGTTAGTGATCCAAAATATGCTATTAGTGTCGTTGTAGAACATGGAGGGTCAGGAAGCAAATCTGCAGCTCCCATAGCAAAAAAAGTAATTAAAAAAGTTCTAGAGAGACACAGTCTTAGACAATCAAGTAATCAGCTTATAGGAGAGTCAATTTAATGTTTCAACCACGATCAATACAGTCAAATTTAAGTTTTAAAGACAAACTTTTTTCTATTGATTATGTTTTAGTTATTTCAATTTTAATATTAGGTATAGTAAGTATGTTCGCAATGTATTCCACAGATGGTGGTGAGTTTAAATATCATACAGAAAGTCACATAATAAGATTTTCTGTTTTTTTTATAATGTTTTTTATTCTATCTTTTATCCAAATTAGATTTTGGCACAGCACAAGTTATATAATTTATATTATTTTTTTTATTTTACTTTTAGGGGTGAAATATTTTGGTTTAACTTCATCTGGCTCACAAAGGTGGTTAAATTTTTATTTTATGAATCTTCAACCTTCCGAACTAATGAAAATTGGTTTAATTTTATTTTTGGCAAAATATTATCATCGGATTTCATTAGAGAATGTTAATAGATTAAGATTTCTATTTCTTCCCGTTTCAGCTTTGATCGCACCTGTTCTTTTGGTAATAATGCAACCTGACCTCGGTACATCTATATTAATAGCGGCAGGAGGTTTAATAGTAGCCTGGTTAGCAGGAGTTAGAGCAAAATTTTTTGCATATTCAACTTTAATGTTTATTTTGTTTTTACCTGTAGCTATATCTTTTTTAAAGCCCTACCAAAAAGCTAGAATTTTAACTTTTTTAAATCCTGAAAAAGATCCGCTTGGTGCCGGTTACCAAATTATACAGTCAAAAATAGCAATAGGTTCTGGAGGACTATTTGGAAAGGGGTTTTTAAATGGATCACAAAGTTATCTCGATTATTTACCAGAAAAGCACACCGATTTTATTTTTACTTTATTTTCAGAAGAATTTGGTTTTTTTGGCTCTGTATTTATTTTGATACTTTATGGTGTAATCATTTCTAGAATAGTAAAAATAGGAAACATAACGAGAAGCAATTTTGGTAAACTCTATTGTTATAGTTTTGCTACAGCTTTTTTTATATATGTAGTGGTTAACATGGGCATGGTACTTGGATTATTGCCTATTGTAGGGTCACCACTGCCTATTATGTCTTATGGAGGATCCTCAATGATGGCTATCATGTTAGGTTTAAGTATTGCAATGTCATGTAGAATTTATAAAGATACTCCAGTTAATTAATATAAATAACCTATATTGGACAAAATTTTTAATATTAAAGCTTGTTTGAAAGTTAAATCAGTGATTAAATTCATAAAATTATATGTTTGGTGATAAGAAAAAAAAATTAAAAGACTCTGAAAGATCACTTATTAGTGAAACAGTAAGCATAGAGGGAACTATCAATAGTTCTGGAGCAATAGATGTTGCAGGTCTAGTAAAAGGTCCAGTTTATTCAAAAGAAATAATTGTAAGAGAAACCGGATCAATCACCGGATCAATTGAAGCAGATCACGTAGAAATCCATGGACATATGGACGGAAAAATTTCAGGGGCTGACATAGTAGTTGGAGCAACTGGAACAGTTAAAGGTGATATAGAGTTCGGCAATAATTTGAAAACAGAGAACGGAGCAGATATTGACGGATATATTAAAAAAACGAATACAGCAAAATCAAAACTTTCGGCTGACTTTTTATTTAGTACATCTAAAGACGGCAAAAAATCAAAAGATAATGATCAACCAGAGACTGTAGTTAATAAAGACTCCGAAGTAACAGCATAATCTACCGCACTTTAAATTCACAACCTTTATATTATACTTTTCCTATGGAAGAATATAAATGTAAATCCACAGGTATTATAGGCTCTGGCATACAAGGGATTTGTGTTGGTTTGCAATTAATTAAAAAAGGTATACCTGTAACTATTTTCGACAAACACGATCCACTATCTTCAGAATTTAAACCCGCATCTTATGGCAATGCAGGTCATTTTTCTCCTTACGCAGTTTTACAATTCAACCGTCCTGATATTTTAAACGATGTACCAAAGATGTTATTCAGTTCTTATGGACCTTTAGCACTCAAGTGGAGTTATATACCAAGAATGATTCCATGGTTCATAAACTATTTTAAAAATTGCAACACAAAATCTATGATGCACACTGCAAAGTATATGCACCAGATTTTAAATTTATCTAATGATGCATATGAAGAGGTATTTAAAGAAATTGATACATCAAACCTTGTTGAAAAAAAAGGCATTATTTATGTTTGGACTAATAAAAATCTCAAAAGCAGGAAACTAGAAATAAAAGTAAGAAATGAACTTGGTATTAGACAAAAACTATTAAGTCAAAAAGAAATTTTGGAATTAGAACCAAATTTAAATCCTGTATTTGATGCAGGAGTCATTTATGAAGACGCTATGCATGCTAGAGATCCTCATGGAATTTTAAAAGAAATATTTAAACTTTTTTTAAAAAAAGGAGGAAAATTTATTCAAGAAAACATTAAAAATCTAAAACAAATTAATGAAAATGAAACAATGATTAAATCCGAGACAGCAGAATATAAATTTGAAAAATTGGTTGTTGCATCTGGTGCTTTTTCTAAACAATTTACTGATCAACTTGGAGAAAAAATACCATTAGACACTGAAAGAGGTTATCATGTTCACTTTAAAGACATGGATAATTTAATCTCAAGACCTGTAATTTTTTTAGACAGAGGTTTTGGAATCACCCCTATGAGCCAAGGGTTGAGAGCAGTTGGAACGGTAGAACTAGGAGGTTTAAATAACCCAGTATCTAAAAAAAGAATTGATTATGTAGTCAAATGCGCAAAAGAACTTTTACCTCAATTAAAAAAACACGACGACGAATGGTTGGGTTTTAGACCAACATTGCCAGATTTCTTGCCAATCTTAGGACCATCTTTAAAAAATAAAAACATAATCTATGCTTTTGGACACCATCATTTAGGCTGGACACTAGGCGCTATTACAGGCAAAATTGTATCAGGAATAGTTGCAAATGAAAAAACAAACCTTGATTTGTCTCCATATAGTTCAAAAAGATTCAATTAGGAAATAATTGTCTAAGAAACATTTAGCTTATTTATTTCTAGTGCTGGCAGCTTTGTGCTGGTCGGGTAATTTTATTGTCGGGAAATTTGCAACACTGTTTGAAATACCTCCGTTAACCCTTAACGTTCTTAGATGGATTTCAGTTTGGTTTATTTTAGCTCCCTTTACATATAAAGAAATCTATAAAAATTTACCTCAAATAAAAAAAAATTGGCTTGTAATAAGTTTTATGGGAATAATAACTATTAGCACATTCAATTCAGTGGTTTATTTTGCACTAAATTATACACAAGTAGTTAACGCTGTTTTAATGCTTGCTGCTATACCAGCGGCTACAATCGTTCTTTCCTCATTAATGAAAATTGAAAAAACAAATATTTTTCAATTGCTTGGACTTTTGTTGTCTATTTTAGGAATTGGAGCAATTATTTCTAATGGAGATCTTCAAAAAATAATTTCTTTAAGTTTCAACAAAGGTGACGTTTGGATGTTAGTTTGTGTAATTACATGGTCTCTTTATTCAACTTTGCTTAAAAAACACAAATTTAAGTTTTCACAATTTACCTTAATACAGCTCATGGTATCTGTTGGAATTATTTTTTTAATACCGCAATTTTTTTACGAAAAATCAATCGGCTTAGAAGTTAATTTTAATAAAGCATTTTTTTTAATTCTTTTCTATGTTGTTATTTTTCCAGCTATAGCCGCTTATTACTTTTGGCAAAAAGGGGTCGGAATAATTGGTCCCAACCGAGCTACTATGTTTATTCAATTAATGCCTCTATTCAGCGCAGTTATGGCTATAATTATTTTTAATGAAAAATTTGAACTATACCATTTTGCTGGAGCAATTTTTATAGTATCAGGTATTTATTTATCAAATAAAAAAATTACATGATTAAAGTAGCGGTATTAGATGATTATCAAGACGTTTTTCAACAAATTATTGATATTAAAAAATATAAAGAAAAATTTCAATTCGTAGTATTTAAAGAATCTTTTTCAAATGAAATTGAAACTATAACTGCCCTAAAGGAATTCGAAGCACTTTTTATAATGAGAGAAAGAACACCACTCACCAAATCTTTGATTAAAGCTCTTCCAAAATTAAAATATATTATTACATCTGGAATGAGAAATAAGTCTATAGATTTAGAAACAGCAACAAAAAATAAAATTGTAGTTTGTGGCACAGATATAAATCCTAATCCAGCAGCAGAGATAACTTGGGTTTTAATACTTGGTTTATTAAAAAATATAAGACAGGAAATCGATAATATGTTTCAAGGTTATTGGCAATCTACTATAGGCTATGAATTAAAAGGCAAAATGCTTGGTTTAATTGGACTAGGAAAGATAGGAACTCAAGTTGCAAATGTAGCAAAAGCATTTGGAATGGAAGTATGTGCTTGGAGCGAAAATCTTGATTTGACTCATGCTAATAAACTGGGCGTACTACCAATGAGCAAGGAAGATTTATTAAAAAATTCAGATATTATTTCAATTCATGTTGTTTTAGGAGATAGGTATAGAAATTTAATTGCCAAAAAAGAGTTTGAGATGATGAAACGGTCTGTATTTTTGGTTAACACATCTAGAGGTCAAATAATAAATGAAAAGGACTTAATTGAAGCTTTGAAAGAAGAAACTATTGCTGGTGTTGGTCTGGATGTTTATGATCAGGAGCCTTTACCTCAAGATCATAAACTTAGATTTTTTTCTAATGCGTTGTTATTGCCCCATATTGGTTACGTGACATTAGAAAATTATACTAAGTTTTATAATCAGATGATTGAAAATCTTATTGCTTGCGCAGACAACAAACCTATAAGATTGATAAAATGATTTAAATTTACAATTTAAGGTTGATTCTAATAAATACGTTGATAAACTCAAAATGAGGAAGTGATTTGTTTTAAAAAATACAAATTTATGTATAAGCGGAGCGAGGAAGTATGAAAAAAATTTTAGGTCTCTTGACTACATTGTTTTTATTAAATGGTTGTGCAGAATCAATAGCACTACTTGGCCCAGTATCAACTGCTGCAGGAGGAGGGAAAGTTGCTCAGTCAGCGTTTTCATCTGCAGTTAGTTATGGAATTCAAAAACAAACTGGTAAGTCACCTTCTCAACATGCTTTTGCTTATGTAAAACAACATAATCCAGAAAATAACAAGGACAAATGTGTTAATTTCTTGGAAGCAACAAACTCAGAAATGTGTGCAGCGATTAAAAAAAATATTCTTGAAACAAAAAAAAGTATCGTAAAAAGTTCAAAAACTAAATTTCTCAATTCTAAAGAAAAATTAAAAAATATTAAATAAATTATTTCTATTCTGTAGGAAGCCCTGCATTTTTCCAACCAGGATCTTGACCATTACCATTATATCCATCAGACAAATTGTGAGCAACGAAACCAGCTTCATTTAACAATTTTGCAGCTATCATAGATCTACCACCAGCAGCACACATAACTAGTATTTGATTATCTTTTTTGATTTCTTTTTTCACCTTCTCTACAAAACTAGGGTCAGCCTCTTGCCAATTAGATAAATCATAACTAACGGTTATAAAATGAGTTTTTAAATTAAATTCACTTGTTTTTGGTTTGCCTTCAGTTTTCCACTCGTTCTCTGTCCTCACATCCAACAAAACAGAGTTAGAATTATCTTGAAAAAATTGCTTCGCTTCAGACGATTTAATTTCTTTAATCATAATATTCTTTTTTTATATTAATTTTCTAGAATTATTGAATGGTTTATTTTGCCCCACTTTAAGTGGGGCATAATATTAAGCTGCTAGAGCTTGTTTAATGTCCGCAATTATATCATCAGGATGTTCAATACCAATTGATAGTCTTACATAACCTGGCGTAACACCAGCTGCCAATAATTCCTCATCACTAAGTTGACTATGAGTTGTAGTAGCAGGATGTATTGCCAAACTTCTTGCATCACCAATGTTGGCAACGTGATACAGCATTTTTAAATTGTCAATAAATTTAGAACCTGCTTCTCTAGTTCCAACATCCATTCCAACTAAAGATCCATATCCACCTGTCATATATTTTTTAGCTCTTTCTTTAATCTCACCTTGGTGATTAGTAGGGTAGATTACATTTTTAACATTCTTTTGTGTTTCTAAGAAAGACACAACTTTTTCTGCATTACTGCAATGTTGTTTCATTCTAAGAGCAACAGTTTCCAAACCTTGAATAATTTGAAAAGCATTAAATGGGCTTAATGGAGCGCCTAAGTCTCTGAGTAAAACCACTCTTGCTCTAATCGCAAAAGGAATATTTGCTCCTGTTAATTGAGGAACTGCATCTGCCCAGATAGCACCACCATAACTTTGATCAGGTTCGTTCATTAATGGTTGCCTTTTTCTGTCTTTTGTCCAGTCAAAATTACCACCATCTACAATGATTCCACCTATTGAAGTTCCGTGACCACCAATATATTTTGTTAAAGAATGCATTACTACTGCAGCGCCATGAGCCAAAGGTTTACATATTACAGGTGAAGCAGTGTTGTCTATAAATAAAGGTATTCCTTTTTTTCTACCAATATCTGCAACCTCTTTAATTGGAAAAACTCGAAGATAAGGATTTGGACAAGACTCACCGTAGTAAGCCCTAGTCTTATCATCTGTCATTTTCTCAAAGTTTTTCGGATCAGCAGGATCTGCAAATCTAACTTCAACACCTTGTAATCTTAATTGATTTTTAAATAGATTTACCGTACCACCGTATAAGTCAGTTGAAGCAACAACATTGTCTCCAGCTTTAGCTACGTTTAAAATACAATAAGCTGATGCTGCTTGACCAGAACCAACTGCTACTGCAGCTAAACCGCCTTCTAATGCTGCAACTCTTTTTTCAAGAACATCACATGTTGGATTCATGATCCTTGTGTATATATTTCCAAATTCTTTCAAACCAAACAAATTTGCAGCTGTCTCGGCATTTTTAAATTGATAAGAAGAAGTTTGATAAATTGGAACTGCTACTGATGTAGTTGCTGGGTCGCTTCTGTATTCGCCGCCATGCAAACCAATAGTTTCAGGATGTTTAAAATTAGCCATTTTTTCTCTCCTTTTTAGTACTTTGACGATATGTCGGGCGTACAATATAGTTCAAATACCCGGTTTTAAGATGAGAGTGTCTCAAAAAAAAACCACCGGCTAAAGCGGTGGTCATAAGACTTGATCGCTTTAGCTGGAATTTTTAAAGCGCTCAGCAATTTGATTTAAATCAGCGCTCAATAAGGATTATGAACTTTTACATACAATTGTCAAGTTGTTTAAAATTGCCCATATTTAAGGTAAATTTAAATACACCCTGATACTTTAATTCTTTTGTTATTTTCCTCTTTTTTGCTAATTTGAGTTGTGAAAAAAAAATATTCTTTTTTTAGTCTTGTAAAAAATGCTTTTACCAACAATGAAAATTGGCAAAAGATGTGGGAGAATCCTGAACCTAAAAAAGGTTATGATGTAATAATTGTTGGCGGCGGTGGACATGGTTTAGGAACAGCTTATTATTTAGCCAAAGAACATGGAATTAAAAATATAGCTGTTATAGAAAAAGGTTGGCTTGGAGGCGGTAATACTGGTCGAAATACAACAATCATTAGATCTAACTATCTATGGAATGAAAGCGCAAATCTCTATGATCATTCTATTAAATTATGGGAGAATTTGTCTGAGGAATTAAATTTTAACATGATGTTTAGCCAAAGAGGTGTAATGAACTTAGCTCATAACGAGCACGATATAAAAGAAATGAAAAGAAGAATAAGTGCAAATAGACTTAACGGTTTAGATACACAGTGGTTAGACACTAAACAAATAAAAGAATTAGTCCCAATAATGAATACTGAAAATTTAAGATATCCTGTTCTTGGGGCAGCTTTCCAACCAAGAGGAGGCGTTGCAAGACATGATGCTGTTGCCTGGGGTTTTGCTTTAAGATCAAACGAAATGGGAGTTGATATAATTCAAAACTGTGAAGTCAAAAACATTAAAACTGACAACCACAAGGTAGAGGGTGTAGAAACTTCAAAGGGTTTTATTAAAGCAAATAAGGTAGCTGTTGTAGCTTCAGGTCACACTAGCGTTTTAGCTCAAACTGCAGGTGTTAGACTTCCATTACAAAGCAGACCTTTACAGGCTTTGGTTTCTGAACCAATAAAGCCAGTAATAAATACTGTTGTGATGTCCAATGCAGTTCATGCATACATAAGTCAATCGGATAAAGGTGAACTTGTAATAGGTGCTGGAACTGACGGATATAATTCATTCACTCAAAGAGGTGGTTACGACGTAATTGAAGAAACTGTTCGAGCTATAGTAGAACTTTATCCAATTTTTGGAAAAATGAAGATGCTTCGGCAGTGGGGTGGAATTGTAGACATTTGTCCAGACGCAAGCCCCATAATAAGCAAATGTGAAGTTAAAGGTTTATATTTTAATTGTGGATGGGGAACTGGCGGTTTCAAAGCAACTCCAGGAAGTGCTAATGTTTTTGCTCACACTGTTGCTAAAGATGAACCGCACAAAATTAATGCACCTTTTAATCTAGAAAGATTTGCTGACGGAAGATTAATCGACGAACATGGCGCAGCAGCTGTAGCTCATTAATTATGATTTTAATTAATTGTCCATATTGCGGAGAGCGAGAACAATCAGAATTTACTAACGGAGGAGAGGCCCACGTTATAAGACCAAAAGATCCTGACATATTAGATGATAAAGAATGGGGCCAATATGTATTTTATCGGTCTAATCCAAAGGGAATTTTCTATGAAAGATGGGTGCACTCTCATGGATGCAAAAAATGGTTTAATGCGGTTCGTGACACATCAACAGATACAATTTTAAAAATATATAAATTAACAGATAGCAGACCTGAAATCAGTGAATTTCAAAGTTCATTAAAATCACCGTCAG